>CANMLK010000332.1 GCA_947498445.1 Beijerinckiaceae bacterium | reverse complement strand
AGGATCAGACCGAAGAACGGCAGCGCCAGTCCGAGCACGCCCGTCAGCGCCGGGATGACTGCCCCAAGACCAATCAGCGCCAGAAAGCCAGCCACGGAGGGAACAAGCGGCGCAATGCGCGCCTTCCAGTCAGACAAAAGCACCTCCGGCGGGGCCACGCCCCTCAAGAGCGCCCAAGTCCGTTAGGCTGCCGAATATCCTTGAGTCAATGAGGATGCTTGAGCAGGCCGCGCGCAATTCGCTCGGGCCCGCCCTGCTTCCGGCTTCTAGTTCGGCCGCGTTTTCTCGACCAGAAAATCGACGATCAATGGTCTGAGATCATCCCGCTCGCAGGGGTGTCCCTCCATGAAGTTCACGATCCGCGCGCGGCGGGCGGCGTCGTCGCCCCTTGCAATCTTTCTGAAGTGCCGCTCGTTCGTATGACAGCTCGCGCAACCTGCGTTGTAGGCTTCGGATGGCGTCTGCGCCGATACGGCTGACATATGAACTGGAGCGAAAAGAGCGAAACAAATCAGCGTCGCCTTGTTGCTTGGCGTCATCCATGAAAGGCGGCGTGAAATGGATTTCATTGTCTGCCTCCAAGGCCCGGGATCATGCGCCTCAACGTATTGTCGCGCAGGATCCAGTGGTGCATGAGCGCGGCTGCTATATGCAGGCCAGCGAGAATGACGAGGCCGTTGGTCAGAACTTCATGAAGGTTCTTCACGTTGCGTGAGAAAGCCCGGTCCGCAGGCCATGGAGAGGCGATCTCGAAAAATCCGAACACGGGCAGCGCGTCGCCGCGCGCAAACTGAAGAACCACGCCGCTCACGGGAGCAAGAATGAGCAACCCGTAGAGCATGAGATGGGCGTAACCGCCGATGCGGTCGATCCATCCGCCCGGACCCGACACTTCCGGCGCGGGCGGCCGATCAAACAGGCGCCACGGCAAACGCAAAGCCAAAATGGCGAGAATCGATAGCCCGGCGAACACATGCGCCGCAAAGGCTGACGCGCGCGCCGGTCCTTTTGGAAAGATGTCGTCAAACGTTCCAAGAAACCAGGCGAGCGAGACCGCGATCACAGTCAGCCAATGAAGCGACTTGGCAACGGTGCCATAACGCTGGGAAGAATTGAAAATTTGCATGATCGCGACCTCTGATCGCAGACTACCTAAAAGTGTCGACAAGACATTGATCTGAAACAATATTTTAACATGAGAGCGATCCGCATTGTCGATAACCAAAATGCCTGCGCGAGCTGTACTTGTGTTGTTGGAGGTGAGCCGCCAAGCGCGGCCCCCCGACGCCAGCGGCTTGACTTAACCGCCCCGCCCTCGCATCAGTCGGCGCGAAATCGCCCCCCTCGAGCCCAATGCAAGACCGACCGATCAAGCTCAAACACTGGCTCGAATACGCGGGCTTCCGGGTGGCCGGCGCAATTGTGCGCGCGCTGCCGCTTGAGACGGCGTCCGGTCTCTCCGGTTATCTCTGGCGTGTGTTCGCCCCTTTCTTGAAGCGTCATCCGCGCTCTGTCGCAAACCTGCGTGCTGCATTTCCCGACAGAAGCGAGGCAGAGTGCGACCGGATCGCGCGCGCCATGTGGGAAAATCTGGGTCGCATCTTTGCCGAGGGCTTCCGCATCGGCGACATCATTGCGCAGGGGCGCATCGAGATCGACCCCAAAATCGCGCAGATAATCCCCGCAGACCGGCGTTTTGTCGCCGCTGCCGCCCATCAGGCCAATTGGGAATTGGCCGCCGCCGCGCTGCAGGAAGTTGGCGGCAGCGGCGCCGGCATTTACCAGCGCCTGCGCAATCCGCTGGTTGAAGAATACGTGCGCAAACTGCGCGAGCCGCTGTATCCGGGCGGGCTCTGGCCAAAGCAGGAAGACGCTGGCCGACGCGCCTTGCGCCATGTGCGCAATGGCGGCGTGCTCGCCACAATGGCGGACCTGCGTGACCGCAATGGCGTGATGGTGCCATTCTTTGGCCGCATGGCGCCGACGTCCACCTTCGCCGCGCTCGTCGCGCGCATGACAAGCGCGCCATTGTTTGCCGTCGAGATCGTGCGCCTGCCGGGCGTGCGGTTCCGCATTTCGCTGCGCGAGATCGCCGTGCCGGAGACAGACGACCGCAACGCTGACATTCTGGCGGCGACTGCGGCGCTGCACGCTGCGTTCGAGGATTTCATCCGGGCCGAACCCGAGCAGTGGATGTGGGCGCATCGGCGCTGGGGTTAAGCAACCCGCGTGCTATGCTCACGCAGCATCAAAAACGGGAATCGCTGTGCGGATTGCGACATGGAACGTCAATTCGGTGCGTCAGCGCCTTGAGCACCTTCTCAACTGGTTGAAGGAGGCGGAGCCGGACGTTGTCTGCCTGCAGGAAATCAAATGCCAGGACGACGCGTTTCCCCGGATGGAGATCGAGGCGGCGGGCTACAATGTCGCCGTGCATGGGCAGAAGACGTTCAACGGCGTGGCCATTCTCTCGCGTCACCCGATGGAGACGACTGCCGGTCTGCCGGGCGATTCTGACGACATCCAGTCGCGCTACATCGAGGCGCTTGTCTCGCACGGCGATCAGGTGACGCGGGTCGCGTCCATCTATCTGCCAAACGGCAACGGCGGGCCGGAAAAATACGCCTACAAACTGGCGTGGATGGAGCGGCTGCGCCAGCATGCAGCGGGCTTGCTCGCGCTGGAAGAATCGCTGGTGCTGGCGGGCGACTTCAACGTCATTCCCGAGGCGCGCGACGCACGGCACCCTGAAAACTGGACCCAAGACGCGCTGTTCCTGCCACAGACCCACGCGGCCTACCGCGCGATCATCAATCTGGGGTTCACGGAGGCCATCCGCGCGACCACCGACGCGGCGGACGTCTATACGTTCTGGGACTACACGGCGGGCGCATGGCGCAGGAACGACGGCATCCGCATCGACCATCTTCTGCTGTCGCCGCAGGCTGCGGACCGACTGAAGAACGCCACTGTGGACCGGCACGTGCGGAGTTGGGAAAAGCCCTCCGAT
>CANMLK010000331.1 GCA_947498445.1 Beijerinckiaceae bacterium | reverse complement strand
GGCGGAATGGGTTTCCCGGCAGAACAAGACCATGACGGCATCGCTGGTCAGTCGCGCGTACCAGGCGGCCAAACAGGAGCCGCCGCCGTTTAAAATCGATGAGATTGTCAAGCCTGCGCAATTAGCCGAGATCATCGCCAAAGTGCAGGCGCTTGGGATTGGGCAACTCGATCAGGCGCTTCGGGAGCTGGGGATCGATCCAGCCAAATATGAGAAAGTTCCATCCGCACAACGCCATGTCCAGCTCAGCAACGACATGTTTAAGGTCATGACGACCCGGTCTGTTGGCGACCTCGTGGGGCTCACGACAGTCCAGACTTTCGAGGGCTACGACGGCAAAGGCAATCATCAGATCGGAGTTGTTGCGGTCGTATCGCCGAAGATGAAGAGTTTTGCTCAGAGCGTGCTTCGTTTGCGAGGGAATTTCCCTGCGGACACATCAAAAGCCCAGGATCTCAGCATCTTTACGACGAACAAAGATGCACTGCTTCAGGATTTCGGCACGCGCTGGATCTATGATCAGGATGGCTTACCGGTTCTCGTGTCCTTTTATCAGTGGGGCTTGAATAATGCCGGAAACGATCCGGTGCTTGGGGCACAAATCCGTCAAATGGCTCTCAGGCAGGCGACAGAACTTGCAGATTTCCAGATTGCGCAATTCCTTGCGTCAAACGCGACGCTGACCAGCCGTACAGAGGTAGGGGAGCGGTACGAAAAGGCTGTTGAGCGCGCGGTGGACGGGTACATAGCCGACACCGGCGCCACAACCCAACTGATCGATGGACTGGATCAAGTATTCGACGAACGTGCCCGCGTGGAGAATCTTACTGGACTGCGCACTCTGACGACTTGGGGGGCCAAGCACCCCGTTGGAGGGCAGATGGTAGTCGGAGTCATCCGCGTCTGGTCGGCGGCGAGCGAACAGGCGACACGCGCAGTAAAGGACTCGCGGCCTCTGGCTCCCCCAACGACGCCGCAGGCTGCGCCAGGTGGTGCGCCCGGAGCTACCCAGGGCCGTGACTTCAACAGGGCCAACGACTTCTAGACTTCGCAGGGCAGGAGCCACCGATATGGAGCGAGTTTGGGCAGCGCGGCGCGGACGTTACCCGGAACGAGTGAGCTTCGTCCGGGCGCTGATCTTCGCATTTGCTTCGGTGTTGGCGATGACGATAGGCGCGGCTTTGGCCGAGACGCTTGTCGTCGAAGCCGAAGGGCAGGGTACGAGCCGCGCCAACGCCATCGGCGCCGCTCTCACCGCTGCCGTCGAACAGGTCTCCGGCGTGCGCATTGATGCGTCCGGTTCGCTGCGACAGGAAATGATGTCCGCATCGAACGGCACGGATCGAACTATGAGCTTGTCGGAAGCGCAGCAGGTTGAAACGCGGCGCCAAACTGGCGGCGTCGTGAAATCCTACGACGTCCTGTCGGTGGATGGCGACGGCGGCGCGTCCGTCAAGGCGCTTTTGCGGGTCAGCATCGAACGCTTTTCCGCACCGGGCCTTCCCACCCAGGATCGTCGACGCATCGTTATTGCGGCGCCGATCAATTTTGCGAACGCCGACCAGCCGAGCCTCTCGTTGTTACGGGACGCGCTCAACTCCTATCTGGTCCGCAGTCGCCGTTTTGCTGTGCTCGATCGGCTCAACGACTCGGCCTACCGCAAGGAAATGGACGTACTGCGCGGTCCGGACGTTCCGCTCGCCGAGACGGTTCGTATCGGTCAGGTCATTGGGACCGATTATATCCTTCTCACGAAAGTTCGTGAACTTGATAGCGTTACCTCCGAACAGGTTCTGCCGGTGACAGGCGAGCGCGTGTTCCGGACGGCAGTGTATATTTCGGCAGACTTCTCGGTCATCGAGATAGCCACGCGGCAGATCAAGTGGGCCGGGCAGATCAAGACGGAGGCCGGGGGCACACTGGAGTCGGCCATCCGTTCGGCTGCGGATGCTATCGGCGAAAAGGTCATCAGTGGGATCTTCCCCCTCCGGGTCATTCAGGTGACTGCCGGAACGAGCGTTGTGATTAATCAGGGCGGCGATACGGTGAAAGTGGGCGACGTCTACCTCGCCAATCTGCTCGGGGACATGATGATCGACCCCTATACCAAGGAGCCCCTTGGGCGGGCGGAGAACCCGGTAGGGCAGGTGCGGATATCGCGCGTGGATCCAAAGCTGTCATATGGCGAATTGGTCTCCGGAACGCTTCCCGCTGGCGACGCTGAAATCATCCTTCGCGTTGCACCACCGCAGCAAACCATCCCAAGAACCCAGCCCTCTCAAAATTCGGGGACGCGACCCAGATGGTGACCAGATTCCTGACACTGAGCGTCGCGCTTTTTGTGCTCCGCGCGGTCCCTTCGCAGGCTCAGGAGCCGCCGACGTTGGCGGTATTCCCGACTATCGTCGCCGAGAGCGCAAAAGGCGACATGGAAAAGAGCCGTCTCGACCCGCAGGAATTGAGCCGGCAGTTAGAGGAATCGATCAGATCGGCGCGCCGGTTTAAGCTCTTCGAACGGTCCGCGGAGGTTCTGCAAAAATCTGTTCGCACGGAGCAAGAGTTTGCGAGAAGCGGCCAGGCATTGAACAATGCCGCAGAGGTCGGTCGCCTCAGTAACGTTCAGTTTATCGCGCAGCCATTGATCACGCAGTCGAACCTGAGCATCCGACGGATGCAACGGGAGGAGACGCCTGGGCAATACCGCTATAGGGCGGGCGCTTCTCTCACCGTAACCCTCAAGGTGCTGGATACGACCAGTGCGGAGATCATGTATCAGGTCACACGCGAGGTCTCCCTTCCATCCGCGAACGATTTGGGGAATCGATTTAGCGGGCCGTCCGATGATGGGGCTGTCAGAACTTCCGCCTGGTCACGAATATCAGGTGCCGCAGCTAGCCAGTTGACCAACGGCATGATCGGGGCCATGGACCCGATCAAGGTCATCGACGCGCAGGGAAGCAGCATCTTCGTCAATCGAGGCGAGGGTGCCGGCATAGCGCCCGGGGAAGTTTACCAAATCTTTTCGAT
>CANMLK010000330.1 GCA_947498445.1 Beijerinckiaceae bacterium | reverse complement strand
CCGAGTTTACCCACGTGTTCGGGCGCGATTTTCCCATCCGCGCCAAACGGCAGCTGCCCTGAAATCACCAGCAGCGTCCCCGTGATGACGAAGGGAACGTAATTCGCAAGGGGAGCCGTGGGCGTCGGCAGGATGACGCCAAGCTCCTTGAGCCGCGATTCGATGGTCGGCATGGGCGTTTCTCCCGTGAGAGACGAATTATGCAGC
Source organism: Beijerinckiaceae bacterium (assembly GCA_947498445.1). Taxonomy (GTDB): domain Bacteria; phylum Pseudomonadota; class Alphaproteobacteria; order Rhizobiales; family Beijerinckiaceae; genus Terripilifer. Next base: position 2,835 of record CANMLK010000330.1, on the reverse strand, counting down.
TTGCGTCCGTCGCGCCAAACCCTAATTTCGCCATGCCGCGCGGCCACAGGTTGCGGGCCCTGGAGGACAAGCATGCAAACGAGGTTCAAGGCGTCGGCCCGCAGCGTGATGACAGCTGCGCTTTTCATAGCCGCGCCCGCGCTTGCGCAGGCGCCGCCGCCCAACTCCCCGTTGGCGCCGCATCGCGCTGTCTATGATTTGCGGCTTTTGAAAAGCTCCGGCAGTAACGCACCCATCGCGGCGAGCGGACGCATTGTCTACGACTTCACCGGCTCATCTTGCGAGGGCTACACGGTGGCCTTCCGCCAATTCACCGAGCTGACGCCCTCCGAAGGCGAGAACCGCGCCTCCGACATGCGCTCGACAACTTTTGAGAGCGCAGACCGCAAGACGTTCCGCTTCCGCGTTCAGAATCTCGATGGAAACAAGGTCACGAGCACGGTTGACGGCGAGGCGGTGCGCTCCGGCGACGGCGCGTTATCACTTGCGTTAAAGCAGCCAGCGCCCACACAGGCCGATCTCGACCATGATGCTGTCTTTCCGACCGACATGATGTTGCAAGCCTTGAAGGCCGCGCAGGTCGGCCAGCCCATCCTTGCGTTAAAGGTGTTCGACGGCTCGGATGGCGGTGAAAAAGTTTATCATACGATGAGCATCATCGGTAAGCCGCTTGCCGAGCCGCTGACGGATGCGACGAAAGATGTCGCAACCATGAAGTCCATGCGCCGCTGGACGACGCGCGTCAGCTATTTCGATGTCGAGAAAGTCGACGCTCCGCCTGTCTATGTGCTGACGTTTCAGATGTGGGAGAACGGCGTTTCGAGCGATCTCATCATCGACTACGGCGATTTCCAGCTGAAGGGCGAGATGACTGCGGTTGACCTCCTGCCAGTGAAGGCTTGCCCGTGAATCCCGGCGCGAAGTAGGGCGCAAAGCCCTACTTGCTGCGTTTGGGATCAAACAACAGCCCGCGCACGATGGCCCCGCTGCCAAACTTGTCGCGAAGCGCATCAATTGCGCTTTCCGTCGCTTTCTCGCGCTTCACTTCAACGTCGGCGAGGTCGCCAAGATCCGCGCGCTCTTCATCGTGAAGGCTCGATAAACCAACGCCGATCAGGCGAAAGCGCGTGCCGTCCGCCTCCTTGTGCAGCAGTGCGCGCGCCGCCTCAAAGATGCGCCCTGTTAGTTGTGTCGGCTCCGGCAGCGCGCGCGCCCGCGTGCGGGACTTGAAGTCGCTCGTCTTGAGTTTGAGCGTGACGGTCTCTCCGCCAATGCCCTGCGCCTTGAGCCGCGCCGACACCTTTTCGCTCAACGTCAGCAGCACCCGCATCAGCGTTGCCGGGTCGCTGACGTCGGTGTCGAAAGTGGTTTCGGACGAGACGCTCTTGGTTTCCCGGTCCGGCGACACCTTGCGCTCATCAAGTCCGTTCGCCAGCCGCCACAGACGCTGCCCTTCGCCGCCGAGCTTTCTCATAAAGTCGGTTTCGGTCATCGCCTGAATGTCGCCAATAGTGCGAACGCCGTCTTTCCCCAGCCGTTCCTGAGCGACCGCGCCAACGCCCCAGATTAACCCGACCGGCTTGTCGGCGAGAAAACTCTTCGCTTCTGCGCGGCCAATGACCGTGAAGCCGCGCGGCTTGTCGAGATCCGAGGCGATTTTCGCCAGGAACTTGCAGTAGCTTAAGCCTACGGAAACCGTGATTCCTATTTCCTTTTCAATCTTCTGCGCAAAGCGCGCCAGCGTGAAAGCGGGCGGCGCCTGATGCAGCCGTTGCGTACCGGTAAGGTCGAGAAAAGCCTCATCAATCGAGATCGGCTCGACCAGCGGGGTCAGGTCCAGCATCATGGCGCGCACCTGCCGCCCCACATCGACATAGTGCGCCATGTTGGGTTTTCGCACGACGGCATGCGGGCAAAGCGCCAGCGCCTTGAACATCGGCATCGCCGAGCGCACGCCAAAAGTTCGCGCGATATAACAACAAGTTGAGACCACTCCGCGCTTGCCGCCGCCGATGATCAAAGGCTTGTCTCGCAGGGACGGATCGTCGCGTTTCTCGACAGCGGCATAGAAGGCGTCGCAATCGATATGGGCGATCGTCAAGGCGTCGCGCTCGGGATGCTCGACCAGTCTTGGCGAGCCGCATGCGCCGCATCGGCGCACCCCCGCATCGGCCTGCTGCGCGAGGCAGTCGCGGCAGAACGGCGGGGGAGAGGCGCTCACCAATTCTCGCTCGAGGGAGGCGCCATCAGGGCCTGCGCCGCCACGACGCTCTCGGGCGAGACGCCCTGTTCGGCGGCAAAACCCACCAAAAGCGCCTCATCCGAGCAAAGATAGTCAAGGACGCCCGAAACAAAGCCCGGTTTTCCGGCCTCCGAGCGCAGGTTTGCCGGGTCAATTCCCGTCACAGCCAGGAAGCGCTGCAGCCGCTCGTCATCGCCTGCAATGTGCGCCAACGCCGAAATCGCAAAGCTTTCAGCGTCTTCCTGACGTAATTTCGCCTGAGTCTGGCGTTGCGTGAGTGTCTTCTTTTCGATTCTCATTTCGTCAATTTTCATGAGCTAGGCTTCGCGAAGGTCACCGCCTGTGTGGTGCCGAGACATATGTCGCGGACGCGTCGTCCGCCAGGATCAGTGATGACCAAGACCGTCCTCATCGTAGAAGACAATGAGCTGAACATGAAGCTCTTCAACGATCTTCTGGAGGCCCATGGGTACCGGACGGTGCAAACGCGCGACGGTAGAGAGGCGGTTCCACTTGCGCGTGAGCACATGCCGGACCTGATTCTCATGGATATTCAACTTCCTGAGGTGTCCGGCCTCCAGGTTACCCAATGG
>CANMLK010000329.1 GCA_947498445.1 Beijerinckiaceae bacterium | reverse complement strand
GGGCCGCGGCGAAATGTTTTCAGGCGACGTCGTCAAGGCGATCCATCCCGAATTCGTGCCCGAGCGGGCCTCAGGCGCCGGCGCCGCCAAGGGTGAGGCCGGCTGGTTTGGACTGAGCAAGGCCGCAAGCCTCGTCTTCAAAGTGCCGGGCTCCGGTGAGCCCGCATCACACAATTCCATCCCCATCCGGGGCCTGGGCGGCGATCTGCCCGTCCGCTTTGCGCCCGTGGGCGGCGCGGTGCCGGGCGACCGCATTGTCGGCATCCTCACGCCGGGCGAGGGGATCACCATCTATCCCATCCAGTCGCCGGCCCTGACGCACTTCGATGACCAGCCCGAGCGCTGGCTCGACGTGCGCTGGGACATTGAAGAGGAGCATCGCGGCCTTTATCCTGCGCAGATCGTCGTGTCTGCCATCAACGAGCCGGGAACGCTTGGGCTCATAGCCACGCTGATTGGCGAGTCCGGGGCGAACATCGATCACGTCCAGTTCGTCAACCGGTCCCCGGATGTGCGCGACGTCGTCATCGACATTGAAGTGCGCGACCTGAAGCACCTGAGCGGGATATTGTCCCAGCTTAAGCAGTCCAGCGTCGTGTCCAAGGTTGAGCGCGTTAACGGATAACGCCTCCTGCTTTGCGCAGCGGCCCGCCGACCTATATTGAAGCTGCATGCCCACACAGACCGCAGACAGCTCCCGCGAAAACGAAGAAGGCTCCAAGTCTGGCGCGAAGCCAGGCACCAAGTCTGGCGCGAAGCCAGGCTCCAAGTCCGGTGTGAAGTCAGACTCGAAATACGGGCGCGTCTGGCGGTTCGTCACCCATTACTGGCTGATGTTTCCGGGCCTCTTTGGCTTCCTGCTGGCTGCGCGCATCGCCTCCACATTGGTCGATGTGAGCGTTCCGCTCGCCTCCGGCGTTGTGATTGACGCGATTGTGTCCGGCGCGCGGGACGACACGGGGCCTGTCTGGCGGGCGCTCGCTTTCTTCATTGGGCTTGGCGCGCTGTTTGCGATTTCGCGCCAGCTTGTCACGTTTGTTCTCAATCGTCTGAGCGCGCGCACCATCGTCGCCATTGGCCGCGATGCTTTCGGCAAGGTGCAGCGCTTTTCGTCCGACTGGCACGCGAACTCCTTTGCAGGCTCGACCGTGCGCAAGATCACGCGCGGCATGAGCGCCTACGACACATTCACCGACACGATGGCCTTCGGCCTGCTGCCCGCCTTCATTGTCGTGCTGGGCGTGTGCGGAGTTTTCTGGTGGCGCTGGCCCATGCTCGGGATCATCGTCGCCATCTCCATCGTGGTGTTCCTGACAGTCACCATCGCGCTCTCGGTGCTTTACGTGCGCCCCGCCAATATCGCTGCGCGCGAGCAGGATTCGCGCATGAGCGGCATGCTGGCGGACTCCGTCACCGGCAACGCCGCCGTGAAGAGCTACGCCGCTGAAGAGCGCGAAGACAACATGTTCCGCGAAGTCTCAACCGATTGGGCGGGCAAGGCCGTGCGCTCGTGGGATCGCAGCGCGGTTAGCGGCCTCGTGCAATCAGTCATGCTCATCGCGCTGCAGACAGGCATGCTGGGCGCAGGCGTCCTGCTGTGGTCGCGCGGCCAAGCGAGCCCCGGCGATTTCGCGAGCCTCATCGCCACGCAGTTTCTGATCAACGGCTATCTGCGCGACATCGGCCAGCACGTGCGCACCGTGCAGCGCACGGTCAACGATATGGACGACGTGCTGGAGTTTCGCGAGGCGGACCTGCAGGTGGCGGACACCAGCGGCGCAAAGCCGCTTGCTGTGCAAAAAGGCCGCATCGAGTTCGATCACGTCACGTTTCGGTATGCGGGGGCGAGCGCGGCGCTTTACGAGGATTTCTCCCTCGTCATTCCCGCCGGGCAGCGCGTCGGCCTTGTCGGCCATTCGGGCGCGGGAAAATCGACGTTTGTGAAACTCATTCAGCGGCTATACGACGTGAACGAGGGCCGCATCCTCATTGACGGGCAGGACATTGCGCAGGTGACGCAGGAATCGCTGCGCCGCGCCGTCGGACTTGTGCCGCAAGACCCCGTTTTGTTTCACCGTACGCTGGCGCAAAACATTTCATACGGGCAGCCGGACGCCACCCGCGAGCAGATCGAGGAGGCTGCGCGGCTGGCCCATGTGGATCTTTTCGTGCGCGGCTTGCCAAAGGCCTACGAGACCCTGGTTGGCGAGCGCGGCGTGAAACTCTCCGGCGGCGAGCGCCAGCGCGTCGCCATCGCGCGCGCCATTCTTGCGGCCACGCCGATTCTCATTCTGGACGAGGCGACCTCCAGCCTCGACTCTGTGTCCGAGTTTTACATCCGTCAGGCCGTGGACCGGTTGTCGGCTGGCCGCACGACGATTGTCGTCGCGCACCGCCTGTCGACGATCCAGAACCTGGATCGCATTCTCGTGTTTGACGCGGGCCGCATTGTCGAGGACGGACGCCATGAAGAGCTTATGCGGCGGCCCGACGGGGTTTATCGCAAGTTGCTCGAGACTCAGGTGCGCATGGGCGAAATCGTCGACGCGGCGCAGTAAGCGCAAAGTCTGCCCGCCTGAGCCTGCATCTGCGCGCTGCAGCTTGTGCCTGCACGGCGGCGGCGCTACCTATTTGAAGCAGCTATACCTGATTGAAGCGTCCCGCCGCCGCGAGCCTGAGAAAACCCATGTCACCTCCGCACCTGCGTCTGGGCGTCAACATTGATCACGTGGCCACCGTGCGAAACGCGCGCGGCGGCGCGTTGCCCGATCCTGTTCGCGCGGCGTTTCTTGCAATTGAAGCGGGCGCCGACGGCATCACGGCCCACTTGCGGGAAGATCGCCGCCACATCCGCGACGAGGACATGGCGCGGCTGAAGGCCGAGCTGCGAAAGCCGCTCAATTTCGAGATGGGCGCGACCGACGAGATGGTCGAGATCGCGCTCCGAACCCGCCCCCACGCGGTCTGCCTGGTCCCGGAGAAGCGCCAGGAACTCACCACCGAAGGCGGGCTCGATGTCGCCGGGCAGCATAACCGGCTGGCCCCG
>CANMLK010000328.1 GCA_947498445.1 Beijerinckiaceae bacterium | reverse complement strand
AAATCGTCACATCCCGCTGCAGCATGTGCCACGCCGCGCTGCCAGTATGGCCGGGCATACCCATCGCGCCAAAGGGCGTGGCGCTCGACACGCCTGAACTCGTGCAGCGCTGGAAACCCGAGGTTCAGATTCAGGCGGGCCTCACGCGTGCGATGCCGCCCAACAACCTGACTGACATGACCGACGCCGAGCGCGCAATTCTGCGCATCTGGGGCGAGCAGAAAAAGTCCGCCACGCTCCATTGAGGCGCGCGCCGGATCAGGCCATTGTGCGCGCATGCAAAGGCAAGTGCGCGCATGCGCACAAGGGAGGCGCGCGCGGGCGCGATAAAGTATGGGCAGGCTTACAGGACGCGTAGGGATTGTGACCGGCGCAAGTTCGGGTATTGGCGAGGCCATTGCGCAAGCGCTTGCTGCTGAAGGCATGGCGGTGTTGCTCGCAGCCCGACGCAAGGACCGGCTCGAGCAGCTAGCGGCAAAGATTGAAGCGGCTGGAGGCCGGGCGCGCGTCTGTCAAACTGACGTCACAAATGAAGACGATGTAATCTGCCTCTTTCACGCCGCGAACAATGAGTTTGCGCGACTTGATCTCCTCGTCAATTGCGCGGGCATTGCCGACGCGACGCCGACCGATGAATTGTCGCTGGCGCGCTGGCGCGAAATGGTGGACGTAAATCTGACGTCAGCCTTTTTGTGCGCGCGCGAGGCGCTGCGCATGATGAAACCACAGAAGCGAGGGCGCATTATCAACGTCGCCAGCATAAGCGCGAAAATGCCGCGCGAAAATTCCATCGCCTACACCTCGACGAAATTCGCATTGGAAGGGATGACGCGGTCACTCGCGCTCGACGGTCGGCCTTTCGGCATTACCGCGTCTGTCATCCATCCCGGCGCGACCGTTACGGAGCTTGTGCCCCATATGGCGGGGCGCCCTGCCACGGACTCCATGCAGGCGAGCGAAGTCGCCGCAGTTGTTGCGCTGATTGCCGCGTTGCCAGACGAAACCAACCTGCTGGAGGCCACAATATTGCCGATCGGGCAGCCCTTTCTCGGACGCGGATAATCCTGCATGAGCGCGAGCAGACCCATTGCTGAAGATGACAAACGCGTTCTCGCCGCGTTTGCGGAGGCTATGCCGCAACCGGTGTTATTGGTGGATGGGGCCATGCGCACACTAGCCCGCAACACGTCCGCCTGCGCTCTTTTGCCCGCTTTGAAGATTGGCGACCCTCTCGCCATGGGCTTGCGCGCGCCACAGGTGCTCGACGCCGTGCGCCGGGTTTGCGCGGGCGGCGGCGCGGAGACTGTCCGCTGGTTCGAGCGCGTGCCGGTTGAACAGATTTTCGATGTGTCCGTTGCGCCGCTTTTGCTGGACGGCCCGTTCGCGGTCGCCGTATCGATCAGGGATCTGACCGACGCCATGCGCACAGAGCGCATGCGCACAGACTTTGTCGCGAACGCCAGCCATGAATTGCGCACGCCACTCGCATCACTGCTGGGCTTTGTTGAAACGCTGCAAGGCCCGGCCCGAGAGGACCCCCGCGCCCGCGAGCAGTTTCTTGGCATCATGCGGGATCAGGCGCTGCGGATGTCGCGATTGATTGATGATCTTTTGTCGCTGTCGCGCATCGAGCAGATGCAGCACATGCGCCCGCAGGGCAGCGTCGATCTCGTGGCCGTCGTCAAGCACGTTGTGGATACACTGGGCCCGCTGGCGCGCGAAACCGGCGCTGTCGTGAGCGTTGAGGCGTCAGCCCCGGCCCTTGTCCCAGGTGATCGCGATGACCTGATCCGGCTGGCGGAAAATCTCATCGAAAACGCCATCAAATATGGCGGACGCGAAGGCGCGCCGGCGCAAGTAGCGGTCAACGTGGAGTCTGAGGCCGGTCAATGGGTGTTGTCGGTGACTGACGACGGCGCAGGGATCTCGCCCGAGCATATTCCAAGGCTAACCGAGCGCTTCTTTCGAACCGACGCGGGCGCCAGCCGCGCGAAAGGCGGCACAGGCCTTGGGTTGGCGATTGTGAAGCATATTCTCGCCCGTCATCGCGGGCGGCTCGTGATCGACAGCAAGCTGGGAGACGGCGCGCGCTTTCGCGCCTATCTCCCGGAAGCCTGAACCAGCGGAGGCCTGAACTAGCCGATCTGCTGAGCCTGCCGGCGTTCGCGCTCGCGGTCGCGGCGGCGGTCTTGCGCGGGCTGGTAGGCCATGCGCGCATGGGCGGCGCAATAGGTCGCGGCGATGTCGGAGCGTCCGCCGCAATAGCGGAAGTCAGGCGTCGACGGATCGCCAAGCGGCCAGCGGCACATGCCCTCGCGCAATTCCATGATGGTGACGCGCTCGGAGATCGGAATAACAACATCGTCGACCAGTCGCGGAGCGGCGGCGATAAACTGTGCTGGCTGCAACGCCAGCGCCGTCGCGCCACGCACAATGGGTGTGGCCAGGCGAGGCGTCGCCATTCGTTGGGGCCGCGGCGCCGCCGGGCGAGGGCGCGGGGCGCTGGAGGGCGCAGCGCTTTTGACGCGTCCCGAAAGCCCCAGACGATGCACCTTTCCGATCACAGCGTTACGCGTGATCCCGTTGGCGAGCTGCGCAGCGATCTGGCTGGCGCTCAATCCGTCCATCCACAATTTGCGAAGCAGTTCGACGCGTTCATCGGTCCAGGACATACGTCCTCCTTTAGGTCGCAGCGAGAATCCGCTTGATATCGCAGCGCCGGTGGCAACCGGCGTCGTTGAGACACAAGGGCACTCGTATGATTGTCCGCCGCACGAAATGTCGTAGTCGACGAGGGGGAAACTACACTACCTGTTGAATCGGGCGCAAGAGTCAGAGCGCTGGATAGCGTGTTTTCCCCAGCCATGATTCGCCGCAACGTTTCAAAAGCGCGCTGGACGTGTGGCAAAATGACTCTACCGCCAGCGGTTTAGAGCGCGTTGACATTCATCGTGTCCAAATATGCGCGCTGACGATTGATAGCATGGACATGAATGCTCTCGGTGTTTGTTCGTAGCGCGTTGCGATGCGCCTGAAGTGTTTGAGCTTCAGGAAGAAGCGCTCGATGAGATTTC
>CANMLK010000327.1 GCA_947498445.1 Beijerinckiaceae bacterium | reverse complement strand
CTGCGGTGCCCAGCCAGCGTTTTCAAAATATGGATGGCCGTGCCTTTGTTGGCCAGTGAGGTCAAAAACGTCCTGCGCCCACTGTGACTGCTGGCACCCTCAAGCCCCGCGCTCGCGTACAGCAGCGCAAACGTTTGGGACAGGCTGTTGGCGTTGAATCCTGAACGGACGCTCTTTTGACTGGCAAAGAACGGGTAGCTGCGGTCCACACACCGGGCCTGTGCAGCAGGGACCGGTTGGCTTGAGGCGGCAAGTGTAGTAGCGCGCGCTTTGTAAAGAAACGGTTTAACCCGCTTAAAGTAAAGGCGTTTCCAGGACGTGGCATGTCCAGGACGTGGCAGGACGTGGCATTGACCAGCGCGCTTCTCTCGACGATACTGCCAACGGTGAAGTTCCCTTTGCACAACCATGAGCTCAACCCTGTTCCGCAATGCTTCGCTGCTTGACGGCAGTGGTGCTGCGCCTTTTCGCGCTGACGTCCTGGTCGACGGCACTCGTATCGTCGAGGTGGCGCATCCCGGCCAACTACCCTCGCACATCGACGCGCAGACGATAGATTGCGAAGGCGCGACGCTGATGTCCGGGTTGATAGAGCCCCACACCCACTTATCCTTTGTCGACCAGGCAACGCCCGAGGCGTTCAACACCATCCCGGTCGAAGAGCACCTGCTGCTGACACTAAAGCACGCAAAGCTTTATCTTGACTCTGGCTATACCGCCTGCTTCAGCGCCGCCGCGACCAAGCCGCGCCTTGACGTGGTCGCGCGCAACGCGATCGACCGCGGGGAGCATCCGGGTCCGCGGCTGCGCGCGGCCAGCGTCCAGTTCACGGTCACCGGCGGAGTCGGCGACCTGCGCCAGATGCATCTCGATCCGGGTGAGGCGATGTTCACCCTGCCATGCGATGGCCCATTCGAATTTCGCCGCGCCGCGCGCGAGGCCTGTCGCGAAGGCGTCGATGTGCTGAAGATCGTTCCCTCGGGGGACACCTCGACTCCGGCGCTGCCCTCGCTGCGTACGCTGATGTCCGACGACGAGGTCGCAGCCGTGTGCGAAGTTGCTCGCGCGCATCAGAAAGTGGTCGCCGCCCATGCTCGGAGCGCCGAGTCGGTCAAGATGTGCGTGCGCAACGGCGTAAGTGTGATCTACCACGCGACTTATGCCGACGAGGAAGCGCTGGATATGCTCGAAGCGCACAAGGACAGCATTTTCGTCGCTCCCGCGCTGTCGGTGACGATTACGCGCTTGCGCGACGCCGGCAAGTTCGGGCTTCCGTCTTCCGATGCCATGAAAAAGCGCGTCGATACCGACCTGCAAAGTACGATTGCGTGCATGAAGTCGCTCAAGCGCCGCGGAGTCAAGGTGCTGCCGGGCGGCGATTATGGGTTCAAATGGAACCCTCACGGAAACAACGCGCGCGACCTGACGTATTTCGTCGAACTTCTGGGTTACACGCCGATGGAGGTCATCGTTGGCGCAACGCGCTGGGGCGGCGAAATCATGGGCATGGGCGACGAGCTCGGGCTGGTGCGCAAAGGTTTCCTGGCCGATATGCTTCTGGTCGATGGCGATCCGCTCGCCGACTTGTCCATCCTCGAAGACAGGAACCGGCTGCTCGCGATCATGAAGGGTGGCGTCTTCCACAAGGCGCCCGAGCCCGGGATGGCGATGAAACACCGGCTGCGCACCGCGGCCTGATCCGATACGCAGGAGCAATCAACGATGGACTATGGCATCAGGGGCAGGACTGCGATCGTCTGCGCGGCGAGCCAGGGTCTGGGCAAGGGATGCGCCCTCGCGCTGGCCGGCGAAGGCGTCAACCTGGTGATCAACGCCCGCGGCGCTGAGGCGCTCAATGCCACCGCCGAGCAGATTCGCAAGGCGACCGGAGTGTCAGTCATCCCCATCGCCGCCGACATCACGTCGCCCGAAGGCCGCGCCGAAGTGCTGGCTGCGTGTCCGGCGCCGGACATACTGGTCAACAATGCAGGCGGGCCGCCGATCGGTGACTTCCGTGACTGGGACGAAAACACGTGGCAAAAGGCGGTCAACGACAACATGGTCGCGCCGATCATGATGATCAAGGCGGTCGTCGACGGCATGATCTTTCGCAGATTCGGCCGCATTGTTAATATCACTTCGCGCTCGGTCAAGGCGCCGCTTGCGCATCTGGGATTGTCGAACGGCGCGCGCGCCGGATTGACCGGATTCGTGGCCGGCCTTGCGCGCCAGGTCGCCAAGCATAACGTTACGATCAACAATCTGCTGCCGGGTCCATTCCTGACCGATCGCCAGATAGACGGCCTGAACAAACTCGCGGCAAAAGCGGGACAGGATTACAAAACGTTTCTCGCCGCGCGCATGGCCGAAAATCCCGCAGGCCGTTTCGGCACGTCCGAAGAATTCGGCAAGGCGTGCGCATTTCTCTGCAGCAGCGATGCCGGATTCATCGTCGGCCAGAACCTGCTCGTCGATGGCGGATCGGTCAATGTGACGATGTAGGGCGCGGTCGGCGCGCGACAGACCTAGCCTGCTTAGGAATGCGCGCACTACCGCCGCAGGAGCCGCGCGCGGCCGCTTGGCTAGCGCACCTCGATCGATGCCGGCGCGTGGTCTCTTGCACCGGTCTGTCCGCGCACCGCTTTGTCGATTCCGGCGCTTGTGAGTCGCGCCTTTGGCCGCCAAGCTGAAAGTGCATTGATTCAGCCGGAGTGAACCTGCGTCTTCTTTGGGTCGTTTTCAGTTTTCTTCAAGCTTCGACAGTAGGCGTGCGTGTGGCCAATGTGGCCGCGTTTCTCAGCCCGTATGGTCAAAAAATCCCCAACACCTGCCGGCACAGTGCGTGCTCCATCGGGCTTAGGGTCGGGTGCTTGGATCGTGTAGACCGTTCGCCGCTGCTGCCCACGCTGGGTTGGCGGCGGTGGCTGTCAACAGGGTGGCTTTGATCCGGGAATTGGCTTGAATGGATTTTTTGACCATACGGGTTTTGCCGCAGGGCCAATCCCAATGATGGCAATGCCAAAGGGTTGAGTCATTTGCCCGAGGCGTCGCGCGTTCAGGTCACTTTAAGCCCGACGATGCGATACCGGTCGTAATGTATTTCTGCAAGAA
>CANMLK010000326.1 GCA_947498445.1 Beijerinckiaceae bacterium | reverse complement strand
TGGCCAAGTAAGTTAAACTGCATCGACATCAGGGGGACGCGTGCACAACGCGTCCCCCAATCATTGTGAGAACCGACTTGATCGCCCCGATGCTCTCAACGGGCGCAATCATGTAGTCGGCGTCGAGCATCGCGATATCAGCGAGCATGCCGGGCGCAATGCGACCACGCTCGTTTTCCGCAAACACAAACCAAGCGCCGCCCTGCGTCCACATGCGCAGCGCATCTTCGCGCGAAGGACGCTCCTCGGGCCCGAGGGTTTCCTGACCATTGACAGTGCGCCCGTCGAGCATCCATTGCATTGCTACGAACGGGTTGTAGGACATGACGCGCGTTGCGTCGGTGCCTGCGGCGATCTTGAGGCCCGCGCGCAAGGCGCTTGCTAATGGCGGCGCGGCGACCCGTCGCGCGGCGGGCATGTTGCGAATGAATGCAGGCGCCGCAAAATAGATTGCGTTCTGCGTCAGCCATCCAAGACCAAGGCGATGCAGGGCATGCATGGTGCCTGGCCCGGCATCGTGAAGATGGGCGATGGACCAGCGCAGGCGCGCGCGATCCTCGGCGTTTCCCACACGCGCGAATGCATCAAGCAAGTGAGTGGCTGAGCGTTGGCTGTTCCAGTGCACGGTAAGTGGAACGTTTGACGCCAGAGCCCAACGTGCGACAGCCTCGAAATCCGACTTGTCCGCTTCATTGGACGCGTCGTTATTGTACATGTCGAACGTGACGCGTTCGCCAATGCCGTTGAAACGAAAGTAGGCGTCGCCCGATCCAATCGGGCGCTGCGCGATGTAATTCTTGAAGAAGTCGAGCTCTCCGCCGCGCGCGGGCGCGCTGATGAAATAATTCACACGCACGCTCAATTGCTGTGCGCGCGCAAGTTGCTGCACGGCGGCATATTCCGCAGGCGCGAGATTATGCCCGCCGGGATCAATGACGCCAGTCACTCCGTACGCGTTCAGCGTTGAGAAGAATGCGCGCGTGCCGGCTTTCGCAGCGTCCAGTCCGGGCTTTGGGAGGCGCCCCCACAGCGCGGTAATTGCATCCACATCGCCTGTCAGCCAGCTATTGGGCGCGCCCGTCTCCTCGCGTTCGAACGTCGCGCCGGTTGGCGGGTTTGATGCGCTGACGCCCAGCGCCGCTTGGGCGACGTCGGACAAAAACGCCCCACGGTAAAACAATTGCAGATACACACGACGTCCGGGCGCCGCCGCCTCTATTTCCGCGCGCGTGGGCCTGCGCCCTTCGGAAAATTGCTGCGGCGTCCAACCGCCAGCCACCACAATCCACTCATCCTGCTGCGCGCGCCCGGCGCCATCACGCAAACGCGCCATTGCATCTTTGATCGTGCGCGCGCCCTCAAAGCTGACTTCATTTGCAAATGTAAGTCCGGCGCGAATGGCGTGGATATGCGAGTCGATCAGCCCCGGAATGATTGTGCGACCCTGCGCATCAATTCGACGCGTGGCCGGTGAGATCAATGCGTCTGGAACAGCGCCGGCAAACACGCCCGCGATTTTATCGCCGATAATCGCAAGCGAGCTTGCCCTGGGCAGCTCATGATCCAGCGTAATGACGTTGGCGTTGAAAAACGTTGTGTCTGCATGCTGGGCGTGAACTTGCGCGCATGCGAGAAAGGACGCCAGCGCAAAGGCAAACGCCGCTATGACTTTTCGAAGAGACACTCGATCTCCGTTGCGGCGTCGAAAGCTTTTGACACGCGACGACGCGACAGGTCGATCAGCTTAAAGCCAGACATTTCGCACTTCACGTCCACTTCCGCAGGGTCGATGCCCTTGCCAAAGCCGCGCAGGCTGAAGCGGCCTTCGTCGTTCGTGTCCACGAACACAGGCAGCGGCTTGCCCTTCAATTGCGCGCGAATGCGCACGCCCTCGATGGGCTTCATGCCTTTGACGTCCAGCGCTTCGCCGAAAAATGGCGCGCCGTTTTCCGTATCACCCATGATGGCCTCAAGATCAGCGCCGCCGGCGCGGGCTCCCGATGCGGCAAGGACGCAGGAAAGGGACAATGCGATTGCAACGGCGAGGGCGGGAAGTCCGAGCATAAATCTTCTCCTCAGATGCTAATCATAGTTGATATGCGCGCAATCGAACAGGGGCGGTCTTGCGCTGGCTTTGCGGCCGGACCAAACTATGCTCAAGTTGCGACGGAGATCACGACCTGCGGCTAACGCCGGCGTGACCGGGGAGGCTGTATTGACGACTTTTCTGCTGATCATGCATGGGCTCATGGCGGTCGCGCTGCTTGGCGGGCTAACGCATCAAGCCTTCGCGGTCTTGTGGCCGACGCGCGCGGCGGGCGGCTTCACGAGCGCCTATCGCGCCGTGTCGGCGGCGCGATTCACCAACGCCATTATCACCTTCTATGTCATGACCTTCGTATTGGGCGCGGTCATCTATCCGCCCTACCGCATTGCCGTGCGCACATGGATCGAACGCGCGCGGCTGTGGCACATCAGCGGGCTGTTTGAATACAAGGAGCAGGCGCTCGCCATCGGGCTGGCCATGCTGCCCTTTTTCTGGCTCGTCTGGCGCAACCCCAAGGACGAGAGCATGGCCAGCGCGCGCAAGTGGACCACGGCCATCTTGTGCGTCATCGTCTGGTATTCCTTCATCGCCGGGCACATCGTCAACAACGTGCGGGGGTTGTTCGGGCAATGAGCGTCACGAAAGTTTTTGGCCTCTTCGCGGCTGTGTTCGCCATCGCCTACACCATCGCCTTCGAATGGCATTGGGAGCTTTTCAGCTACCATCCGCGCACAGGCGAATTTGGCTGGGGCCAGCAGGCCTCCAAAGGCGGGCCGGTGATGCACTGGTATGGCGCCATCGCGACAGGGTTTGTCGCTGCGCTAGTGGCCAGCCTCGCCGCCCTGCCGTTCACGAAAACGCGCAGCTTGCCGCTGTGGCTGGGCTGGGGAGTGCCGCTGGCATGCATCATCTTGTGGGGCTGGCTGCTGCGTGGGTTCTTCTTGCGCTAGTACCCGGAATCACTGATCCGCGAAACAGGGTTTGAGGCGTTTCTGGTGGACCTCGCTTTTCGTCCAGACGAATGGCTTCGCGGTTTTGTTGTAACTTTCGATGAATGCGTCGATGTGGGCGATGAGTTCTGGCACGCTTCCGAAC
>CANMLK010000325.1 GCA_947498445.1 Beijerinckiaceae bacterium | reverse complement strand
AACAACGATACGAAATGGCTCAGCTGGCACAACGCTTTCTCCTAGGAGACCAAATGCCGTGCTCGGGCGAGAAAATCCCAGATCTCAGCAGACTTCGCCTATCGATATGGCTTTGGTCTTTTGTCATCATGCTCGGTGAAGGCGCGGATGTCCGTTTCCAATTGCTTCGTTAAGGCATGGACACCTTGCAGCAACTGCTTTTGTGTCAACTCGGCGATCGTCACGCCGCTACCAGATTTCCGAAACGAGCCAGGTTTGCAGGCCGAATTTCCGTACGCGGCGCCAATTTGAATAGTCGCGCCGAATTTTGACATTAGATTGCCACGTCCGCACTATTGGGCAATGCTTATGCGGGAATAAACATAAGCGCGCACTGTTGGGCGCCGCGCCCGACGTGATATGCCGACTGAGGCGACGGGAGATTACACTCCCGTGAGACTTCTGATGCATGGTGCTGACAATATAGCGAACTGGTTCATCGGCTTGCCGGGACTGTCACTAGGGGCGTGAAACGTGCTTTGATGACTTCGTACTTCTGGTATGAGCGCCGCATTTTTTGGGAGGGTTTCATGCAATTGAACGACAGGGTCGTTGTTGTGACCGGCGGAAGTCGCGGGTTGGGGCGCGAGATGGCAAACGGCCTCGCGGCCGCAGGGGGACGGATCGTCCTGGCCTCGCCAGAGACCGACACGCTTCGGGAGGCTGCTGACGAAATCAACTCGCGGTTTGGTCCTGGCCGAGCAGTATGGATAACTGCGGACATCACCAGAAAGCCTGATTGCGAACGTGTACTAAAGACATGCATCGACGTATTCGGTGGCCTTGATGTTCTTGTCAACAACGCTCGTCGCGCCATGCGGGGGCCGGGGCTCCCACCGTCAGGAAATTCGCTACCATTTTGGGAATCGAATGCGGACATTTGGCAGGAGACGGTGCACGTCAATGTAAACGGCACGTTCCTTCTGTCTCATGTGGTGGTCCCGCACATGATGGCGCGTGGATGGGGCCGTATTATTAATATTACGACGAGCCTCGACACGATGCAGCGGCGCTGGAACTCCCCATACGGCGTAACCAAGGCCGCGTTGGAAGCGGCGACCATGATTTGGGCGCAAGACCTTGTGGGGACGGGAGTAACGGTCAACTCCCTGGCGCCGGGAGGGTCGTGCGATTCCGATCCAAACCGTCCCTTCAACCCCAACGTCACTCTGCTGCCAATCGACATCATGAATCCACTCGTTGTCTGGTTGGCTTCGGATCTGTCCGATGGCAGAACAGGCGAGCGTTATATCGGCAAGTTCTGGGACCCCAACCTCCCGCCCGCCAAGGCAGCGCATAATTGCCTGGAGGAACCGGTCCTGCGGGCCGCTCCCACCAAGCGCTGAAGATCCGCCACTTTCGCCACGATCAGGGACAAATGACGGACGTTGCCTGTCCACCGTCGCCAAAGTACGTGATCTCACACGTCATTCCGGGTTTGAGCATGTTCGGCTTTGCCGCGTTGCCGCTGATCGATAGTTTCGTGCTCCCGGCGATCAGGGCCTTGGCTAATGCATTCCTGTCGCGGAACACGAGGTGGCTCCCTTGGCTGTCAACAGCGTCAAGCGAAACATTGATTGTCCGGGCTCGAGCCTGATCGACCGCACCGGGCGGGCGTCCAGCCTGTGCAAGTCGCTCCCGGACGTTGGGAGATGACGCATAGGACTTCTGCAGGATCGTTTGGATAGCCTCGCCCGAGACCGGGACGATGTCGAGGCGCAAGGATTTGGCTTCCGAAAGAAGCGCTGAGTCTTCGAAAGCTTTCGCAAATGCGGATCGCAGCATGCGCACGCGATCTGGCGGCGTGCTTTCCGGCGCGAACACAGGATACCCCAGTGCATACGAAGCGAACTTCAATTCCAACACCTGGCGGTCTTCGTCTGTCTTCGCAAAGTCAAGAATGAGAGGAACGTCTGATGGAATGTCGGAGTCCTTCTCAAGACCCATCTGATAGAGAATGCTCACCTCCTTCTTGGTGAGCCAATCGGCATTTCGGCTCTTTAAACCCTGCCAGGCGATGTTGGCGCGTCCCTGCGTCTCGCCACGCACCATCGCAAGGTCGATGTCCGCGCCGCTCGGATAGCCGAGAATGACCCGGTATTTGAACCCAAGTATGTTGCGCAAAACGTGCGCGTCATTTGTGCTGCTTGCGGAAGCTCCCGATGAACCGACGATCATTTCATGAGTCAGCAGATCCACCGCGTTCCTTACCGGGGTTGAGGCGTTCCAGGATATCGCCACGGCAGAGAATTTGACGGGGCTCGCGAGCCAATTCCACTTCAGCACGTCGAACCGCACGTTTGAGGCGCCCCCCGAAAAAAGAGGATCAAAGGGTAGCGCCTGGGTGACGGCGCCGAGCCACGTTCCGTCTCGTGGCGCGCCCTCCGACGCAAAATTGGCGAGGGCTAGCCCGCTGCCGGCTGGCATATTCTGCGGCACGATCGTCGGTTGACCGGGTATATGCTTCCCCAAATGGCGTCCCATAAGGCGAGCGTAAATATCTATTGACCCACCGGAGCCAGAGCCAATCGCCAGACGCACGGTTTTGCCTTGGTAAAAATTTTCGCCGGTTTGCGCGTTGGCAACACTGCCGCCAGCCCAAAGCACAATGATAGCCAGAACTATTGTGAACCTCATCGAGACGATCCTCCCTGATTGAGCTGGCTCAACCCTCGCTTGTTTGACTATTGTGCATGCCGAAAGCTTAGACCTTGTGCGTTCGAGACGCCAGTAGGGATGATGCCAGCGAAAGACACGGCCGCGGCTGCGATGGCGCCTATATGAAGGCGAAGCCCGGATCACCGAATTCGAGCCGGTGAGCATTCTCGATACTAGCACCTAAGTGAGATTACTTGATCAGGTTTGATATCCGCGAGATCACATCCGGCGGAGTTGTGTAGAGCCGCTTAACTCTATACGAGGAGCGATCTCGAATAGGCTCCTGCGTAGGCCATGATTCATAATGCGCGCCTCGATTAGTTTGATCGTCCCTGCCATAGTGACAGAAATGTGCGCGCTAGAGCGGTTTCCTGCCTGATTGAATCGGAGGGGATTCCCGAATCGGTTTTGTTCTGATTCAAAATGCGTGCTGGCAAAGGAGGCTGGCGCGCATGGTGAAGCCGCTGTCCCTCGATC
>CANMLK010000324.1 GCA_947498445.1 Beijerinckiaceae bacterium | reverse complement strand
GACCCCCGCAGCCCGCGTCGCAGCCGCGATCGAGATCATCGGCGAGATCGACGCCAAACGGCGCCCCGCCTCAGACATTTTGCGTGAATGGGGGCAAGGCCATCGCTTTGCCGGCTCCAAGGACCGCACCGCCATCGCGGGCATTGTGTGGGACACGCTGCGCGTAAAGTCGTCCGCCGCCTGGCTGATGGGCGCCGATGGCGCGCGCGCGCAGGTGCTGGGCGCGCTGGCTCGCGCCCGTAGCCTCGACATGGCCGCCGTCGCCGCGTTGTGCACGGGGGAGGGTCACGCGCCTTCGCCGCTCACCGACCATGAACGCGAACGCCTGATCCTCAGTGACGTCTCCGACGCGCCCGCGCATGTGCAGGGCGATTTTCCCGAATGGCTCGGCGCCCAGCTGGCCGAAGCGTGGGGCGACAGGGCGGCGGAAGAGGGCCGGGCGCTGTCGCAGCGCGCGCCGGTGGATTTGCGCGCCAATTTGCTGAAATCCTCCCGCGAGGAGGCGTTGAAAGAGCTCGATCACCTTGGCGCGACCGCGACGCCGCACTCCCCGTGGGGCGTGCGCATCGCCGTGGGGGCGGACGGGCGCCAGCCCTCGCTGTCCGCAGAGCCCGCTTATGCGCGCGGCTTTGTGGAGGTGCAGGACGAGGGCTCGCAGATCGCCGCGCTTTTGACCGGCGCAGACGCCCACCAGCAGGTGCTGGATCTGTGCGCGGGCGGCGGCGGCAAAACCCTGGCGCTAGCCGCGATGATGGAAAACAAGGGGCAAATCTACGCGACAGACCGGGACGGGCGCCGTCTTGCCCCCATCTGGGACCGGATGGAGCGGGCCGGCGTGCGCAATGTGCAGGTGCGCGCTCCCAAGGGTCCGCAGGACATTTTGAACGACCTTGCAGGCGCTTGCGATCTTGTGCTCGTGGATGCGCCCTGCACAGGCGCTGGAACGTGGCGGCGCAACCCGGACGCCAAATGGCGCGTGCGCCCCGGCGCCGTGGACCAGCGCGTTGTGGAGCAGGACGCCGCGCTGCGCAGCGCGGCGCGCTACGTGAAGAGCGGCGGGCGCATCGCCTACGTGACGTGTTCCGTACTGAAAATCGAGAATGAGGCCCGCGTTGAGGCTTTTCTCAGCCAGCACGCAGACTTTCTCCCCATCGACATGGCGCATGCGGCGCGCAAGGCGGGCGTCGGCCATCTTGCCGAGCATGTCTCCACGCTGGGGCCCGGCTTGCGCCTTTCGCCTGCGACCGCGGGGACGGACGGGTTTTACGTCGCCCTTTTGGCGAAGACCTGAGATCTAGCGCGCATTTCGGAAGATCTAGCGCGCATTTCGGATGAGTCGACGGCCGTGCGAACGCTGTCGGCCAGAAGGTCAGCGGTGGCGCGCAGCAGGCCACGGTGGCGGCGGGCTGGCGTACCAAGCGCATCCTCACCGGAGAACAGCCCGGCGAAATCCGTTGGGCTGATGCGGGCGAGATTGCGAGGCGGGGCAGGGTGGGGCATGGCGTTTGTCATGCAGGCACATTGGCGCCTGCGGATTGCGGCCTGCTCAAATGGATCCATCGCATTTGAGCGATTCTGTCACCACATGTGACAGGCTAAAAAAGCCATGCCGCCGGGGACAGTGCGCTGCGCCGCATTGCGCCCCGCCGCCCCATGGCCTAATCCGGCCATAACCCCTTTTTCTGAAGTCCGAGCAGCGCCCATGACCGCCAACAGTGAACAGGCTTCAAATTCGACCCATGCCGAAATCGTGAGCGGCCACGAAAAGGTGCTCATCGTCGATTTCGGCTCGCAGGTGACGCAGCTTATCGCGCGGCGCGTGCGCGAGGCCGGTGTCTATTGCGAGATCGCGCCCTTCCAGTCGGCCCAGAAGGCCTTCGACGACCTCAAGCCCAAGGCTGTCATCCTCTCGGGTGGGCCGGCGTCCGTGACGGCGGAAGGCTCGCCGCGCGCGCCTCAGGCGATTTTTGACGCCGGGCTGCCGATCCTCTCCATCTGCTACGGGCAGCAGACCACCGCCGTGCAGCTGGGCGGGGCGGTGGAAGGGGGCCACGCGGCGGAGTTCGGCCGCGCCGACATCGAGATCAAGGAAAAGAGCGCGCTCTTTGACGGGCTCTGGGAAGTGGGCAGGCGCTATCCCGTGTGGATGAGCCACGGCGACCGTGTGACCAAATTGCCCGCGGGCTTCACCGTGAAGGCCACCAGCGAGAACGCGCCGTTCGCCATCGCTAGCGACGAGACGCGGCGCATCTTCACCACCATGTTCCACCCGGAAGTGGTGCACACGCCCGATGGCGCAAAACTCATTTCCAATTTCGTGCACAAGGTCGCGGGCCTGCGCAACGACTGGACGATGGCCGCCTTCCGTGGCGAGGCCATCGCCGCCATTCGCAAACAGGTGGGCGATGGCCGCGTGCTGTGCGGGCTTTCCGGCGGCGTCGATTCAGCGGTCGCCGCGGTGCTCATTCATGAAGCGATTGGCGACAGGCTGACGTGCGTGTTCGTTGATCACGGCCTCATGCGCATGGGCGAGGCGGAGCAGGTCGTCAATCTCTTCCGCGATCATTACAATATCCCGCTCGTGCATGTGGATGCGAGTGAGATGTTCATCGGCGCGCTTGAGGGCGTGAGCGATCCTGAAACCAAGCGCAAGACCATCGCGTCGGACGGCAAGGGCGCGCCGCAGTTTCTGGCGCAAGGCACGCTTTATCCGGACGTTATTGAAAGCGTGTCGTTCACCGGCGGGCCGTCTGTGACGATCAAGAGCCATCACAATGTTGGCGGCTTGCCTGAACGCATGAACATGAAACTCGTTGAGCCGTTGCGCGAACTCTTCAAGGACGAAGTGCGCGCGCTGGGCCGTGAACTGGGCCTGCCGGAAGTCTTCGTCGGCCGCCATCCATTCCCCGGGCCGGGCCTCGCTATCCGCATCCCCGGCGCCATCAGCCGCGAAAAGCTCGACATATTGCGCAAGGCCGACGTCATCTATCTCGACGAGATCCGCAAAGCAGGCCTCTACGACGACATCTGGCAGGCCTTCGCGGTGCTGCTGCCCGTGCGCACAGTCGGCGTGATGGGCGACGGGCGCACCTACGACAACGTCTGCGCGCTGCGCGCCGTGACAAGCGTCGACGGCATGACGGCGGATTTCTTCCCCTTCGACATGAACGTGCT
>CANMLK010000323.1 GCA_947498445.1 Beijerinckiaceae bacterium | reverse complement strand
GGCCGCCTCACGGCGTGATTGCAAATGAGCACCGAAATCAGAGTTCCGACGCTCGGCGAATCAGTTTCCGAAGCGACGATTGCGAAATGGTTCAAGAAGCCCGGAGACGCGGTGAAGGCTGACGAGCCTTTGCTTGAGCTGGAGACCGACAAGGTCACTCTCGAAGTGAATGCGCCATCAGCTGGCGTACTGGCGGAAATCATCGCCAAGGATGGCGAGACAGTTGCGCCCGGCGCGCT
Source organism: Beijerinckiaceae bacterium (assembly GCA_947498445.1). Taxonomy (GTDB): domain Bacteria; phylum Pseudomonadota; class Alphaproteobacteria; order Rhizobiales; family Beijerinckiaceae; genus Terripilifer. Next base: position 2,973 of record CANMLK010000323.1, on the reverse strand, counting down.
GCTTGGCCAGATCACTGCGGGCGCCGCCAGCGCTGCTGCTGCGGCTCCAGCCGCCAAGTCCGCCACCTCGATGCCGCCCGCCCCCTCCGCCGCCAAGGTCGCCGCTGATAACAGCGTTGATGTTTCCGGCGTCGCTGGTTCCGGCAAGCGCGGTCAGGTGCTCAAGGGCGACGTGCTCGCTGCCATCGCAACCCCGGCCCCCGCTGCCGCACCCGTCGTGATGCGCGCCCCGTCTGGCGCCGACGATCAGTCGCGCGAAGAGCGCGTGCGCATGACAAAGTTGCGTCAGACAATAGCGCGTCGCCTTAAGGAAGCGCAGAACACTGCTGCAATGCTCACGACCTTCAACGAGGTCGACATGAGCGAGGTCATGGCGTTGCGCGCGCGCTACAAGGACGTGTTCGAGAAGAAGCATGGCGCCAAGCTCGGCTTCATGGGCTTCTTCGTGAAGGCCTGCACGCAGGCGCTGAAAGAACTGCCTGCTGTGAACGCCGAGATCGACGGCACGGACCTTGTTTATAAAAATTATTATCATGTCGGCATCGCCGTCGGCACGGAGAAGGGACTTGTTGTTCCTGTCGTGCGCGAGGCGGATACGATGGGGCTCGCGCAGATCGAAAAGACGATCGCCGATTTCGGCAGGCGCGCGCGTGACGGGCAGCTCAAGATTGACGAAATGCAGGGCGGCACGTTTACGATCACGAATGGCGGCATTTATGGCTCGCTGATGTCAACGCCAATCCTCAACGCGCCGCAGTCCGGTATTCTTGGCATGCACAAGATTCAGGAACGGCCGATGGTTGTGGGGGGCAAGATCGAGATTCGCCCGATGATGTATCTAGCGCTCAGCTACGACCACCGGATCGTCGACGGCAAGGAAGCCGTGACGTTCCTCGTGCGCGTCAAGGAAGCGCTGGAAGATCCCGCGCGGCTCGTTCTCGATTTGTGATGTTGAACGCCGTCCTGACGAACATGTCTACGCTCACCGGCGCTAACGGCGCAGCGTATTCCTCGCCCATCAAAGGCGCGTTCGGCGGCAATCGCACCACGAAAGTGTATGGCTTGATGACCTGTAAAACGGCGGCGCGTTATGTCGCCGCCGGGACGTATCAGAAAAGTCGTGTGTTTTTCGCAGATGAAGCGACTGCGGTTGCGGCGCGCTACCGTCCCTGCGCCCGCTGCATGCCCGGGCGCGCTGCGGAAATTGCAGGCGGCGTCTGAACGGCGCACGAACTGAGATCCAACGAACGCGCGGTTCATCGCGCAATTTGAGGCGAACGCTATGTCCTACGATCTGGTTGTCATCGGAACCGGCCCCGGCGGTTATGTGTGCGCCATTCGCGCAGCCCAACTTGGTATGAAGGTGGCCGTCGTCGAGAAGCGAAAGACCCATGGCGGCACCTGCCTCAATGTCGGCTGCATTCCCTCAAAAGCGCTGCTGCATGCGTCCGAAATGTTCGCGCAGGCCTTGCACGATTTGCCCGCGCTGGGCGTGATCGTCGGCAAGCCGCAGCTCGATCTGCCTGCGATGATGAAGCACAAGGACGACACGGTCGCCGCGAACGTCACCGGCGTCGGGTTCCTCCTGAAGAAGAACAAGGTCGACGCATTTTTCGGGCGTGGCGTGATCAAGGGCGCCGGCAAGGTCGATGTGATCGCTGATGATGGCGGCGTGACCTCGCTGGAGACGCGCAATATCGTTATCGCGACGGGCTCCGAGGCGGCGACGCCGCCCGGCGTGAGCGTCGAGTTTGATGAGAAGACCATCATCACGTCCACGGGCGGCATCGCGCTGACGGAGGTCCCCGCCAAGATGCTCGTGATTGGCGCTGGCGTGATTGGCCTTGAGCTTGGATCTGTCTGGAAGCGCCTTGGCGCTGACGTCACGGTCATCGAATATCTTGATCGCATTCTTCCGGGCATTGATCAGGAAGTGGCCAAGCAGTTTCAGCGCATTCTCGAGAAGCAGGGCGTGAAGTTCCTGCTGGCGTCGAAGGTGACTGCGGTTGAGAAGTCGGGCGATGGCGCGACGGTGTCGTTTGAGCCGGTCGTCGGCGGTGAAAAGCAGACCATTGAAGCCAATGTCGTGCTCGTCGCTACGGGTCGGCGTCCTTACACCGAGGGTCTCGGCCTTGAGGAAGCGGGCGTTGCGATGGATCGCGGCCGCGTGGTGATCGACGATCATTTCTGTTCATCCGTGCCCGGCATTTACGCCGTGGGCGATGTGGTGCGTGGGCCGATGCTTGCGCACAAAGCCGAGGATGAAGGCGTTGCGGTCGCGGAAATCATCGCGGGCCAGCACGGCCATGTGAATTACGACGTCATTCCGGGCGTTGTTTACACGATGCCGGAGATCGCCACGGTCGGTAAGAACGAAGAAGAGCTGAAGGCCGCAGGCGTCGCCTACAAGGTTGGCAAGTTCCCCTTCACAGCCAATGGCCGCGCTCGGGCGATGCGTGCGTTGGACGGCTTTGTGAAGGTGCTGGCGGATGCGGAGACGGATCGCGTGCTGGGCGTCCATATCGTGGCCATGGGCGCGGGCGAACTGATCGCCGAAGCTGCGGTTCTCATGGAGTTCGGCGGTTCGTCCGAAGACCTCGCACGCACCTGTCATGCGCATCCCACGATGTCGGAAGCTGTGCGCGAAGCCGCGATGGCGGTCGAAAAGCGCGCGATTCATAGCTGAGCCAGACGAGACATCTCAGTGCGCCGAGCCTATCGGGCTATCTGGACCTATCGAGCTCTTGGGTGCGCTGATTTCCAGGCGTCCATGAGCCGGGTCGTGTCGACAGCCGTATAAATTTGCGTCGTCGACAGCGACGCGTGGCCGAGCAGCTCCTGAATGGAGCGCAGGTCGCCGCCGCGCGCCAGCAGGTGCGTCGCAAAAGAATGTCGCAGCGCATGGGGCGTCGCCGAATCAGGCAGGCCCAGCGCGCCGCGCATGCGCTCCACAGTCAGCTGGATGATTCGCGG
>CANMLK010000322.1 GCA_947498445.1 Beijerinckiaceae bacterium | reverse complement strand
CGCGCTGCGCGTGTCGTTTGAGCCGGGCGCTCGCACCGCGTGGCACACCCATCCGCTCGGCCAGACGAGTTATATTACCGACGGCGTCGGCCTCGTGCAGCGCGATGGCGGGCCGGTGCAGGTCGTGCGCGCGGGCGACGTTGTGTTCTTCGAGCCGGGCGAGCGCCACTGGCACGGCGCCTCGCCAAAAGTCGGCATGGTTCACATCGCCATGCAGGAAGCCAAGGACGGCAAGCACGTCGACTGGGCCGAGCAGGTCACCGACGCTCAATATCTCAGCACGCCTGAGGGCTGACAAAGGCGCTGAAACGAGACTCGACCCTCCCGCCGCGTCGCGCTACACATAGGCGACCGCGCCTCAGAAGCGGCGCCGCAGGGGAGGGAAGTCATGCGGAATTTTGCGCACGCTGTCGTTGCGGCGTTACTTGCAGGCGTGGCGCCACTTGCAGGCGCGGCGCTCGCGCCCGGCGCCGCCAACGCGCAGGCGCAATGGCCCACGCGCACCGTAAAAATCATTACGCCGCAACCCCCCGGAACCGGCATCGACGTGTCCTGCCGCGTGTTTGGCGACAAGCTGTCCCAGAAATGGGGCCAGCCAGTGATCGTCGAGAATCGTCCCGGCGCCGATGGCGCTGTGGGCGTCGGCGCCTTTGTGTCGGGAGGCGACGATCACTCGCTGCTGTGCTCGTTTGGCGCGCCGATCACGATCTTGCCCTTCACGTCCCAGTCGAAACTTGCATACGATCCACTGAACGATCTCAAGCCCATCTCGCCCATCGTGGATTTCGTGCAGGTATTCGCCGCCTCTTCCACATTCGGCGCAACTGATCTCGACTCGTTCCTCAAAAAGGTTCGCGCAGAACCCGGCAAATACAACTGGAGTTCGACGCAAGGTATTCCGCTTCTGCTGATGAGCAGCTTCCAGCGCAGCGCCAGCCTCGACATGGCCTATGTGCCCTACACCGCCTTGTCGCCCGCCTTGCAGGATTTGGGTCAAGGCCGCATTCAGGTTTATGCAACGTCCTACGCGAGCATATCGCCTCTCCTGCAGTCAAATCAGGCGCGCATCGTGCTCGTCCTGAATGGCGAACGGGCGCCCCAGTTGCCTGACGTTCCCACGGCGAAGGAAGCCGGTTATCCGCAATTGACGATCGTGAGCTTCAACGGTTTCTTTGGCGGTCGCTCCATGCCCGATGCTGTGCGCGAACGTGTCGCGAAAGAAATTCAGGAGATCGGCAAGGAGCAGGAGATTGGCAAGCGACTGCAGAATCTCGGAATCGCAATACGCACATCCTCGCCAGCGGAATTTTCGAAGATGATTGCCGAGCAGAGCGCAACGGTCCGAAGCATTCTCAAAGCGACTGGCGGTTTGCCGGGGCAGAAGTAAAAGAAGGCGGCGATGACCGACGCGGCGAAAGGCGAACCGGCGGCGCAGGGTGGCGAACGTCAATTCCCGTTGCCTGAAGGGTATGACGCCGTGGGCGAGGCCAAGCGCCTGTTGCGAGCCATTCGCGCCGGCGCGCTTGCGACCCTTTCGCAGGACGGATTTCCGTTCGCCTCCCTCGTCAATGTCGCGACAGACTTTGACGGCGCGCCGCTGCTGTTGATGTCGAGCCTCTCCGCGCACACGCGCCACCTCGATGGCGAGCCTCGCGCCTCAGTGCTTTTGTCGCAAGGCGGCAAGGGTGATCCGCTCGCCCATCCCCGTCTCACGGTGACAGGCCGGGCCGTGCGGGTCGAAGACGAAGCGCAGCGCGCCAGCGTGAAGGCGCGTTTTCTCGCGCGCCATCCAAAGTCCGCGCTCTATGCCGATTTCGGCGACTTTTCCTTCTGGCGTCTGGAGATTGTGCGCGCTCATCTCAATGGCGGCTTTGCCCGCGCCGCAACGTTCGAGGCCAGCCAGATCGCGACAGACTTGACCGATTCGGCCGCGCTGCTGGAAGTCGCGCCGTCGGCGATTGAACACATGAACGGGGATCACGCCGAAGCCCTGCGACTTTATGCCGTGAAACTTTGTGGTGAGCCTGAAGGTCGCTGGCGCGCTACCGGCGTCGACCCCGACGGCCTTGACCTGGCATGCAATGATTTGACTGCCAGACTTGCGTTTTCCGCTCGCGTCACAGATGGCGACGGGCTGCGTCGGATGCTCGGTGAACTCGGTAATGCGGCACGTGCGAAGTGATGCTGCAATGCAATTCAACTTGGCAGGTAGGCAATTCTTCAGCAATACCCCTGAGAAAGGAACACCCGCGCTTGCCCTAGGGGGCTGCGAGGACTACACAGCCCGCCACTGACGGCAAGGGCGGAAGCCGTGGCGCCCAACGCGCCACCTGATAAGCAAGACGGAGTGAGCGATGAACCAGACTGGCGCGTGGAACACAGCGAACGGCATCGACAAACAGGGTTTCGGCGGCGCGCGCAGCGTTTCCTACAACCTCGAAGCCCCGATGCTCTACGAAGAGTCGATCCGTCGCTCTGAAGCTGTTCTCATGCCTGGTGGCGCGATCAACGCCGAGACCGGCATTCACACTGGCCGCTCCCCGAAGGACAAGTTCACCGTCCGTGACGCCACCACCGAGAGCAAAGTTTGGTGGGGCAATAACAATTCCATCACGTCCGAGCAGTTCGATACATTGCTCGCCGACTTTCAAAAGCATGTCGAGGGCAAGGATCTTTTCGTTCAGGACCTCTTTGGCGGCGCCGATCCGGCTTTCCGCGTCAAGTCGCGCGTCATCACAGAATTCGCCTGGCACTCGCTGTTCATTCGCAACCTGCTGATTCGCCCGGACCGCTCGGAACTGGCCAGCTACGTCAACGAACTGACGATCATCGACCTGCCGTCGTTCAAGGCCGATCCCAAGCGTCATGGCTGCCGCTCCGAGACCGTCATCGCACTCGACTTTACCCGCAAGATCATTCTGATCGGCGGCTCCAGTTATGCAGGAGAAATCAAAAAGACCGTCTTTACCTGGCTGAACTGGACGCTGCCGAACGCTAACGCGCTGCCGATGCATTGCTCGGCCAACGTCGGTGATGACGGCGATGTGGCCGTGTTCTTCGGCCTGTCGGGCACCGGCAAGACGACGCTCTCGCAGGACCCGAACCGCATCCTCATCGGCGACGACGAGCATGGCTGGTCGCGCGATGGCGTGTTCAATTTCGAAGGCGGCTGCTACGCCAAGGCCATCCGCCTGTCGCGTGAAGCTGAGCCTGA
>CANMLK010000321.1 GCA_947498445.1 Beijerinckiaceae bacterium | reverse complement strand
AAATACAAGCTGCGCAAATTAAGAGGCGCATAACGGAGGCGCGGTGCGCATCATCATTCTCTCCGATGGCAGGCCCGGTCACTACCGGCAGAGCGAAGCTATTGTCGCGGCGGTCGCCCGCAAGCGTGCTGTTGAAACCTCACGTGTCGAAGTGCGGCTGGGCAAGGCGATACCGCGCGCGCTGGCGCCGCGACTTGCGCGTTTCCTGCCGCCGCGCGCCTATCTCGTCATCGCCCACGGCCTGAGCGAGAAGGACTTCCCGGCCTGCGATCTCGTCGTGTCTGCGGGCGCGGTCACGTTTGGCGCGAACATCGCGCTGGCGAAACTGCGCGCGATCCCCAACGTCATTGCGGGCTCGCTGCGCGGGCTTAACCCGCATGACGTGAGCCTCACGCTCCTGCCCTATGCGCGGGCGCGCGATTTTCCCAACCACGCGTGTCTCATCAAGCCAGCGGCTATTGATCCTTACACGCTGCCTGCGCCGCGTCCGTGGGAGGGCTTCGCGAGCGAAGATGAGCGAAGCATCGGCGTGCTGATTGGCGGGCCCACCGCCAACGCCGCGTTCGATGCGCGCGACTGGCTGCGGCTTGCTGATATGCTGGCCGAATGCGCCAATCAACCGGGCGTTTCCCTGCGGCTAGCCACATCGCCCCGCACGCCAAGTGAGGCCTATGAGGCGCTAGAACCGCTTGGTGCGCGCGCCAATGTGCGTTTCATCGATTTCCGCAAGGCTGGACCGGGATCGGCCGGTCCGATCTATGAATGCGACGCGATGTTCGTCACGTCTGACAGCATGTCTATGATCACAGAAGCCGTTGCGGCGCAGCGCCCAGCCATTGCTCTTCAGCCTGCGCAGACAAAGCCGCACGCGGACGATGAGGCCGTCGAAACGCTGGCGAAGGACAATTACTTGCGCATCGTCCCGCTCGCCGATGCGACGTTGCAAACTCTGGACGCGGCGCTCATGTCCATCACGCCGATGCGCGAGAACCATCTCGACATTCTTGCCGAGACGATCCTTTCGCGCACTCGCCTGTAGTGTTTACTTCTCCAGCAGGTTGAGCCGCATGTGAAGCTCGCGCAATTGCTTCGTGGAGGCGTCCGAAGGCGCGCCCATGAGCAGATCTTCCGCGCGCTGGTTCATCGGGAACAGCGCCACTTCACGCAGGTTCTGTTCGCCGGCCAGCAGCATGATGATGCGGTCCACGCCCGCCGCCATGCCGCCGTGCGGCGGCGCGCCGTACTGGAACGCGCGGTAGAGCGCGCCAAAGCGCTCCACCACATCGTTTTCGCCGTAGCCAGCGATCTCGAACGCCTTCACCATCGCATCGGGACGATGGTTGCGGATGCCACCCGACGCCAGCTCATAGCCATTGCAGGCCACGTCATACTGGAACGCCTTGATGGTGAGCGGATCCTGCGAGGTCAGCGCATCGAGCCCGCCCTGCGGCATCGAGAACGGGTTGTGCGAGAAGTCGATCTTCTTCTCGTCCTCGTTCCATTCGTACATCGGGAAGTCGACGATCCACGCAAACTCGTAAGCATTCTCGTTGACGAGGTTCAGCTCGCGGCCCACGCGAATACGCGCATCGCCTGCAAACTTGGCGAACTTGGCCGGATCGCCCGCCGCAAAAAACGCCGCGTCGCCCGCCTTCAGGCTAAGTTGCTGGCGGATGGCCTCAGTGCGCTCGGGTCCGATGTTGTTGGCAATGGGGCCTGCGCCTTCCGTCTTGCCGTCGGTCTCACGCCAGAAGATATAGCCAAGCCCAGGCTGGCCTTCACTTTGCGCCCACGAGTTCATCCGATCGCAGAACGTGCGCTGCCCGCCACCCGGCGCGGGGATCGCCCACACGCGGTTCTTTTCGGCTTCCAGCAGTCGCGCGAACACCTTGAAGTTCGAGCCGCGGAAGTGCTCGGATACGTCGCCGATTTCCAGCGGCGCGCTGGTGTAGGGGTTGCGGATGCGCAAGTCCGGCTTGTCGGTGCCATACTTCTGCATCGAGTCGGCGTAAGCAACGCGCGGCCACGGACTTGGCGTCACGGTCTTGCCGTTCGCGAACTCCTGAAACACGCCAGACATCACGGGTTCGATGGCGTCAAACACGTCTTCCTGCGTGATGAAGCTCATCTCGATATCGAGCTGATAGAATTCGCCCGGAAGACGATCAGCGCGCGGGTCTTCATCGCGGAAGCACGGCGCAATCTGGAAATAGCGGTCGAAGCCCGCCATCATCAACAGCTGCTTGTACTGCTGCGGCGCCTGCGGCAACGCATAGAACTTGCCGGGATGTATCCGCGACGGAACAAGAAAATCGCGCGCGCCTTCGGGCGATGAGGCCGTGAGAATGGGCGTGGCGAATTCGTTGAACCCCTGCCCCTTCATGCGACCGCGCAGCGAGTCGACAACCTTGCCGCGCAGCATGATGTTCTTGTGCAAACGCTCGCGGCGAAGATCGAGGAAGCGATAACGCAGGCGCGTTTCCTCCGGATAATCCTGATCGCCAAACACCGGCAGCGGCAACTCGGCGGCCTGTCCCAGCACTTCAGCATCGGTGATGTAAAGCTCGATCAGGCCGGTCGCCATGTCGGCGTTGTCAGTGCCCGCCGGACGGCGCCGCACCTTGCCATCGAGCCGCACCACCCATTCGGAGCGGAAAGTCTCAACAGTCTTGAACACTGGCGAATCCGGGTCCGCCACGCATTGCGTGATGCCGTAATGGTCGCGCAGGTCGATGAACAACACGCCGCCGTGGTCGCGGATGCGGTGGCACCAGCCGGAAAGACGCGCGGTCTGTCCGTCGTCGGACTCGCGGAGCTGGCCGCAGGTGTGCGTGCGATAACGATGCATTATTGTCTCGTCAACCAATGAGATACCTTAACATACTGATTTCGTGAGGACTAACCGCTCCGGTTATCCTTCGAGCGACCTATTTTTTCGTTCCGTGTGCGGGTAGTGTGTTGGGACTGTGTTTCTCGAGTATTTCCCTAAGGATGTCGATGCTTTTTTCGGCATAGCTGCCGTGAACGTCTTCACTCGAGTGCCCCAACAGGTCCATCCGATCCTCTTTCGCGACGCCCCTGTGGCGTAGATGAGTCGCAAGTGTATGACGAAGATCATGTATCCGAGCGTTAGAGCGCGTTGACATTCAAGATTCCCCAGGACTCTCAAATCTGATTCAAGCTCCTTTTCGGATAGGAGCGTTGAATGTCGGCGGTTCGCCTGTCTCTTCGGGACGA
>CANMLK010000320.1 GCA_947498445.1 Beijerinckiaceae bacterium | reverse complement strand
CTACTGGAAGTTCGACACTCCGCTCAGTGGATAGTGAAATTTCTGACTCTCAAGATCGTAGATCGGATGGAGTGTGTTCTCCCATTTGAATAGCGGCCGACCGAACAAGGTAACGGGCTGATTCGCGTCGGCCTTTGGCCAGCGAATTGCAATCGGCCGGATATTGAGATGCTGGTAGACTTTTAATGCCTGCGGTGCGCCACCGATCGCGCCACTCGGATCCTTGGCCCTCAAGAATGTTTGGGTCCCTCGACGATCAGTGAATTTTGGATTGCTCAACATGCTCGCCAGGATTTCGAGCGGTTCATAGTTCAACGATTGGAGCCCATTCTTAACGATCATAGCGCGGAGAGAGTAACGAAACTCAGCTGTATAGTTGCCAATGGCGAGGCACATCTCACCTTTCGGCAGACCTAGCTTCTTCAGCGTCTTTTTACTCGAAACATGCAAGAAGCGGCCTTCGTGCTTATCGTACTGAATGGGGTAGATGAAAAACTTGCCATACCGCCAAGACCATCCCCCGAAAAGGAATCTCGTCGTCTCATTCGTATTGTCGACGTCCGCTTGGCTTGTGTCACTCCAGGCGAGGCGATATGCGTTTACGAGTGTAAGGACGCGATGAAGGAGGTGCGTAATGTCCTCGGTGCGGTCAGCGGCTTTCAGGAAATTCTCAATCGCGGACTGCAGTTGGAAAATGACAGGAAATGCTACGATCGTGTCTCCGCAGAAAGCGAAGAACGAATCGCCACGCGATAATGGAAAGATTTTTTGGCAAATATCGACATGCCCAACGCTTGTAAGCCTGCTGTCACTTGCGACGATTAACTCGTGTGAGTGGCCGGCTTTGCGTGTCCATGCAATCGAAAGCGTCATCACTCCTCCCCCCGAGGTGGTCTCGAACGGTTAGCGGATTTCATCATCTACCGGCGTATTTTCGAACTCACCGTAGGAAATCGAGATCACTTCTCCAGCGTACTGTCAATTAACCGGACCAACGACACGGACGTCACGTGGATGCATCGACAAAGAGCCGCATGATGGCGCTCGTGCGCACGAAGGACACGTCGCCCGAGTTGGTAGTCCGACGAATTCTTCATGCATGGGGATTCCGGTATCGCCTTCACAGAAAGGATCTTCCCGGTCGACCTGACATTGTTCTTCCGCGCCATCGGCTCATCATCGATGTCCGCGGTTGCTTCTGGCACTCCTGTCCCGACTGCGATCGCGGGCGACGTCGACCGAAGTCGAATGTCGAGTTCTGGTCGAGAAAGCTCAGCGCCAACGTTGAACGTGATTTACGGAACACGAAGGCGCTTGAAGAACGAGGATGGCGAGTGGAGATTGTTTGGGAGTGCCAGACGAAAAACACCGCGTCTCTGAAGGTCCGCTTGCTCGGCGTCTTGACGACTATCCGGCCTACTCTGTCTCGGAAGGCGTCTGAAGCAACTCGGTTGCCGAGGTTAGTAGCTTCTTAAAGATGTCGGGATCGTGCCCGGGACGAGCTACGGCTATGCCGGGAACACTCTCGGGCATAGCACCCGCAAATGTCGGAAGTTTCATCGGCCGTGGAGCAAGGACCACGGCCGCGCGCACGAGGCGGGCGCCCTTGCTGGAAACGATAGCGTCTCTATAAGCGTGGAGGTCCCGAATCCCGTCATTGAGAGATGGTCCGGCCCGATACTTGGGATCAAGAATCACCATTCCGATGCAAAGACCGTCTGCCGAGAGCCGAGATAGTGCGATGTCCGGGACTGCTTCGACCAATGGGGTCATGGCGCCTTCCGAATCCGGATTGCAGCCAATGTGTCTCTGGTAAGTCAGCACGAGATCTCCGGCTAGTTGAATGTTTGAAGAGCCTCCTTGTGCCAATGTCGTTCCGAGAACGCTGGGCAGCGAACATCCCTGCAGAATTTCCGACACTCTGGTGCGTGATTGAGGAAACATCTCTGCGACAGCTGCCAATAGTCCGACGTAGCACCAAATCTCGTAGAGTTTGTAGGTCCGATCGACGGGCACATCGGGCAGGGCTGCTACTGAAGGGCCAAGCCCTGCGCGAATTGCTACCATCGCCGCGAACGCCGCCGCGTAGTCAGGATGCATCCGGAAGATACTCGTGGCGCGCAGAATTGGATCGGGCGCCAGTTCGTCAAACATGGAACGCCGTGATAAGCGAGTTAGCCTGTTCCTCCAGCTTCCCACGCGCATAGCCCATAATTTTGCCGTTCCGGCAGGCAGGTCGCCGACTCCGCCAGCCGCCACACGGTCTGAAATTGATGCAAGCGTGGATCTAAGCCATCTCAAGAAGCCCGCAATTGCCCTGTTTTCATAGATAGCCATCGATTCATGATGCCGTGTTTCCAGGACATTTTCCGCCCACCTTCCTCCCAGGGCGCGCACTAACCGAGGGGCAACCGCACGCTCTCTGTCCGTCGCCTGGCGAGTCTTGCTAGAGCGCTGGGCCGCTAAGATAGCTCGGTCATCAAGCCTTCTAACTCGCGCCAAATCTACAGAGTGAGATATCGAAGCCAAGACCCGAGCTGGGCTGTCGGCAATGCGCGATATGGCTCTTTCAAGCCTTTCAAAGTTTGTTCGCAGCAATTCTAAGGTGACGATGCTGCAGCGTATTCCGCTTGCGCGAACTTCCGCCGGCAGAGTTACGGCACTCAAACGGTATAGCGCGAGAGTGGCTCGTGCCGTTTCAGCGGCCATAGAGGCGTACTCATCGCGAGTAATCTTTGCAGCATCAGGGTCGATCTCAACTTCTGTGATCGACAGCACTCGTCCGTCACGCACGACTGCAATCCGAATATCCCCGGCATAAAAATCAGTCTCGAAGGGGAAGACGCTGATTCCTTGCCGAACAAGGCGTGCCGCAGGAACATCATTGAGGAAGAGCTCGCAGTCACCAGATAGATCCACCCCGTCTACCTTGACAGTGAATTCATACTTGCGATTTTCGGAAATGAACCCCTTTGGGACCGTGCAAACGGGGAGAACGGAGTAGCTCTCCTGGCGTCCTTCCTGTCGAACTTGAAGGGTCAGTTCCAGAACTGGAAGCTCCCCAAACGTTCAAGGTCTTGGCGCATCCTCTCCACGACCTTGGCCGACTTGCTTTGAGCGCCCAGGCCGGCGAGTAGTGCGCCGAGTTTGGTTAGCGGACCATTCCATTGGTCGCCCTCGCCACGCAGCTTTGTGAGAATCTGAGCTGCCCCCGGATTTTTTGGACACCGATTTGTCCAACCGGAGGCATTCATGATGAAGTCGAGCATGACCCAAATCGAAACCAACGATGTGAATGATGATCCTGAGGTCAGCA
>CANMLK010000319.1 GCA_947498445.1 Beijerinckiaceae bacterium | reverse complement strand
AGGGCCTTCATCACTCACGCGGCATGGCTGGATCAGGCTTGCGCCCATTGTCCAATATTCCCCACTGCTGCCTCCCGTAGGAGTCTGGGCCGTGTCTCAGTCCCAGTGTGGCTGATCATCCTCTCAGACCAGCTACCGATCGTCGCCTTGGTGAGCTATTACCTCACCAACTAGCTAATCGGACGCGGGCCAATCCTTCGGCGATAAATCTTTCCCCTCTCGGGCTTATCCGGTATTAGCTCAAGTTTCCCTGAGTTATCCCAAACCAAAGGGTATGTTCCCACGTGTTACTCACCCGTCTGCCACTCCCTATTGCTAGGGCGTTCGACTTGCATGTGTTAGGCCTGCCGCCAGCGTTCGTTCTGAGCCAGGATCAAACTCTCAAGTTGTATGAGATTATTGATCTCTGACTAGTCACATATACTCTTGACGAGTCCCAAGCACACATCCCCAACATCTCACGACGCCAGGAATATGGTGTACTTGAAAACGTGACCGTCAGCGTATCTCTCACGATGAACCGAAGTTCATCCGCAAGGACGCCGCCGTCCACGTCTCTCTTCCTTCCGATTCAAATGTCAAACAGCGCATCCAAAGTCCAAAGCACACAAAAGCGGCGAACCGCTTTGGCCTGATCGACCGGAGTCGTTCAATCAGGTTGTTTATGCCCCGAGAAGCTCGAGATGACCGAGGCTCGTTAGCCGCAATGCAGCGGCGTCGCCGTCGGTGGGCGTATATAGGTCCGCTCGGCGCTGCCTGTCAACACGGCATTTCAAAAAACCTTCACACAATCTGGCGCGCAAATATTCATGTCGTCTTTGCCCGTTCCAGACGCTGGCCACATTCGAGCCACGATGCTCGGCTTGTTACGCTCCTCCTCAGGCTGAGTTGATTGACGCAGCCGGGAAGGAGCGCCAGAGTCAAAGCCGTTCGGCGTTTTGAATCGCGCTGGCGGACGGGAACGAACAGGACGGGATCAGCGATTGGGGACATCTTCCCGCAACAGCGTGGACGCCTCGCGGACCAGCGGCGCTCGCCGTTTCGACCGCGCGGGCGCGTCTTTCCAGCTTGGCCTTGACCCGCCTCTGGAAAGCGACGGCGCTGCGCATTCCGAGCTTGACCGGCGGCGCGTATCAGTTCGCTGGCTTTCGGGGACCATCCTTACCGGACTTGCCGGAGCCGGTCTGATTGGCAGCGCTGTCTATGCAGCCCTCGATCCCTCCGTGTTTATGGCTGAACAACCCCAGATCGCGGTTCTCGAGCGACCGGCCACCCGCGCTGAAGGCGCCGCCGCCCGCAAGGGCGACCGCATCTTCAAATCCGTCGACATCATCGCGGCCCGACAAACCTTTCGCACGCCAACCACTGTCCGCTCGGGCGATCGTGAAATTGTTCGACAGCGCACGTTCACCAAGGTAGCGACCAATTTGGCGATGGGCTCCACCGGCTTCAGCTCCGAGGTTCCCGCCTTCAATCCGCTCAAGCTCCTGGCCGGCGGCCCCGCCCAGACGGAAACGGCGCCCGAAACGGAGACAATTCGCGAAGAGGCCGACGTCAGCTTCACGAGCCATGACCTCGCGCCGGTCCACGCCTTCCCGGAAACGTACAGCCTTACCGAGGAAGAAATCGCCGCGCAGCTGCGCGAATTTATTCGATCAGCCGGACGCGATTCCGCCCGCACCAGTTTGCCCATCCCGCCGCAATTGCTGCTCACCCGCACAAGCCGGGCCGCAATCGATCCCGTTGGCCTCTCGTACTCCAATGTCGGGGATACGCGCTTCTCGACCGCCTTCTCGTCAATTGAAGTGCGGATGGTGCCAGAGAACGTCACACTCATTCCGCGCGCCGACGCACAGCACCGCGATACCGAGGAGCGGGTCGTCGTCGTGCGGCGCAGCGAGTCTCTGGAAGGAATCCTCAACGAAGCCGGCGCAAATCGCGACGTTATCCGGCGCATCGTCGCTTCGCTTGGAACGCGGCGCGGACAACCTGCTGTCACCGAAGGACAGCGGTTGCGCATCATGTTCGCCGATCTCGACGCGAACGGAAAACCAAACACAATCGCGCGCCTGTCCGTTTTCACCGACGAGCGCGAAGAATCGACCGTGGCGCTCGCCGACAGCGGCGATTACGTGCAGCTCGCACGCACGGAGCCGGTCCAGCCCCTTCGCCGTGCGCCGGTTGATGACGACGATGACGAAGATTCAGGCGCAATGCGTCTCTACAATTCATTCTTCGAAACCGCGATCAAGCAAGAGATCCCGCGCCCGATCATCGAAGACCTTGTGCGGATATTCGCTAACGACATCGACTTCCAGCGCTCTGTCGCGGGGGGCGATTCCTTCGTTGTGTTCTACGAAGAAAGCGAAGAGGCGGACGGGCGTTACGAACTGCTCTACGCCTCTATTACGGCGCGCAGAGAAACGTATAAATACTATCGTCATCACTCGACCGATGACGGCGTGCTCGATTTTTACGACGAGCAGGGTCGTTCGACGCGCAAGTTTCTCATCCGCAAGCCAATCGTAGCGGGGGAACAGCGCTCAGGTTTCGGCATGCGCCGCCATCCGATCATGGGCTACACGCGCATGCATACGGGCGTCGACTGGGCGGCGGCGCGCGGAACGCCCATCGTTTCGGCCGGCAACGGCACGGTCATCAAGGCCGCGCGTGAATCAGGTTACGGCAACCGCGTCGAGATTCAGCACGCCAACGGTTACATCACGACCTACAATCACATGTCAGGCTTTGCGCGCGGCATGCGTGAGGGGTTGCGCGTGCGGCAGGGTCAGGTGATCGGCTTCCTCGGCTCAACCGGTCTGTCGACCGGCCCGCATCTGCATTACGAAGTGATCGTCAACGGCAATTTCGTCGATCCGATGCGCATTCGCCTCGCCCGTACGCGCGAGTTGAATGGCCGCCAGCTCACCGAGTTTAAGCGCGAACGCGAACTTATCGACGATTTGATGCAACGCGCGCCCGCGCAACAGCGCTTCGCCGCCCGCACCAACTAGAGCGCGTTGACATTCATCGTGTCCAAATATGCGCGCTGACGATTGATAGCATGGACATGAATGGGGGGATGTCCCGCTCAATGTTGAAAATTGCGGTTCGGGCCTTGCCTCGTTTGATGATTACGCGGCCTTTGATGTCTCATCAAGTCCGAAGTCGTTGGCGTGATGACGTTGCAGTGCGTCGCGCAGGGTGGGCAGTTGGTCACGGGCTTTCAACCGCCTGAACCCCTTGGCAGCCTCCATCATGCCTGCGGCGGTCCACCGCAGGGCCATGCTGGCATCTCGCCAGCGTTTGACGTTGTGGC
>CANMLK010000318.1 GCA_947498445.1 Beijerinckiaceae bacterium | reverse complement strand
CCCGCCCATGAACCAGTGCATGTCCTTGGCGTCGATGCCGTACTCATCCTTCAGCATGCCGCGCATAAACGTGACGGCAGTCGAGGAATACTGCGTGGTGCCGACGCGCTTGCCGACAAGATCACGCGGATGCTTGATGCCCGCGCCCTTGCGCACATACATGCAGCCATGACGAAAGAATTTCGAAACCGCCACGGGAATGGCCACAAACGGACATTCGCCGCGCCCGATCAGCGACGCGTAGGACGCCAGCGAAAGCTCCGAGGCGTCGAACTCGCGGTTCTCGAGCATGCGCGGAAACATCTGGCGGGGCCGCAGCACCAGCACTTCAAGGTCGATGCCGCGCGGCTTCACGCGACCTTCGATGAGCGGGCGCGTGCGGTCATAATCCCAGCACGCCAGAGTCAGTTTGAGATCGGCCATCAGTAAGGCTTCACATCCGCCTTGACCGTCGTGCGCAGCATCAGCCGGCGCTCAGTCGAAGGAAAATCCGTGCGCGCGTGGGTTGAGCAGCGGTTGTCCCACAACAGCAAATCGCCAACGCGCCATTCATGCGAATAGACAAACTCAGGCTTCTCCGCGTGGTCGAAGACGGCGCCCAGGATCGGCGCAGCCTCTTCATCGCTCATGCCTTCCAGGCCGATTGACATGAGGCGATTGACATAAACCGCCTTGCGGCCGGACTCCTCATGCGTGCGAACAGCGGGATGCTCCGCGCGCGCAAAGGCTTCCGTGCCCTTGCCGTCGCCCTTTTGAGTCGAGCCATAATTGTAATGATGCTGCGCCTTGCGGCCTTCAATCTTGGCGCGAAGCGCAGGGTCCATCGTCTCGTAGGCGGCGTAGCCGCTGGCGAACAGCGTGTTGCCGCCCTTGGACGGAATCTCGACCGAGTAAAGCAACGTTCCCTTATCGGGGATATCCGAGTGGATCATGTCGTGATGAAACATCATCTCGCCATCGGGCAATGCGCCGATGGGCTCGCCGTTCTCGCGTATGTTGGAGATGAACATGATGCCCGGCAGCACGCGGTCGAAGCCGGCGGGGAAATACTTGGGGGGACGGCGGATGTGGCCCACCTCGCCAAACATCTGCGTCGCACGCATGTGGTCTTCCTGCGTCAGATTTTGCCCGCGGAAGATAATTACGAGATGGTCGATCCACGTCTGGTAGATCGCTTTGATGGTCTGCGAGTCGACCGGCTTTGACAGATCGACGCCACGAATTTCCGCGCCGATGTGCTTGGTCAAGGGAACGACTTCGAACAGATTGTGCGGCGCTTCGTTCATGCGTCTCTCCCGAAAATTTTGAGTTTGCCAGCGCCCTGAAAAGCGGCCAGCCGCATCATTGCGAGATAACGCTAAACTACAGGAACCTGCGGGCCACGCGCAAGCGCGCACAAGCTTGACCCACCCGGTCTGGAGCTGCAGATTGAAGAAAACCGCATCGCGAAACGCGGTCGGGAGCGAAACGGAACAGGGGCGTCGCCATGTCCAAGCCAAAGATTCTCATTTACGCGCCCCGTGAGGAGCCTGACGACATTCTTCGAAAGCTGGAAAATTCGGGCTGCGAACTCACCTTCGGCGACAAGGCATGGCAATTGCCGCGCGGTGAACACGAGCAGGCGCTTGTCGACGCAGCGCGCGACGCCGTCGCCCTCATGGGCACGTCGATCCGCCACACCCCCATCACCCGGCGCGTCATGGAGGCCTCGCAGCGTTTGCGCATTGTGGCCAAATACACGGTCGGCGTCGACGACGTGGACACGGACGCTGCGACCGAACTGGGGATCATGGTCTGCCATGCGCCCACCGAGTCAAATTGCTTTGGCGTCGCCGAAACTGCCGTGATGATGATGCTCGCCATGCTCAAGAAGGCGGTGGAGCGCGATCAGGCCGTGCGTGCGGGCAAATGGCGTGAGCCGCACCTGGGCACCACGTTTCTCGGCCGCCGCGCCGATGGCTACGCGGGCATAACCATCGGTCTTGTGGGTCTCGGCCGCATCGCAACGCGCGTCGCGCATCTTCTCGCGCCCTGGCGCGTGCGCATCATTGCGTATGATCCATACGTCCCACCGGCCGATTTCCTCCTCGCCGGCGTCCAGAGCGTCAGTTACGAAACGCTGTTGCGTGAGTCAGACGTCGTGTCCTTCCATGTGGTGCTGACAAAGGAAACGCGGTTCATGTTGCGCGACGAGCAGATCGCACTGATGAAGCCGACAGCCATCGTGGTCAACACCGCGCGCGGCAAGGTCATCGAGGAAGCCGCCGTCGCGCGCGCCATAGAGCAAGGCCGCCTGCGCGGCGCCGCCATCGACACATTCGAGGAAGAGCCTGTGCCGATGGATTCGCCCTTGCGCAAACTCGGTCACCGCGTGCTGATGTCGCCGCACTCCGCGTCCTTCAACGAAGACGGCGAATTGCGCCCCGGCATTTCATGGGCGGCGCGCTCGGTGCTTACCGCGCTTGGCGGCGGCATCCCGGACAACGTCTACAATCGCGACGTGATCCCAAAGTGGAAAGAGCGTTTTGGCGGCGTCAGCATTCTGGCGTGAAGCACGCGTCATTGGCGCCCTTCTTCCCTTGCGGGAGAAGGTGGCCTTCGCGCAGCGGAGGTCGGATGAGGAGTTACCCGCGCGTAAAACTCAAATAACCACGCCCTACTGAAGCGACTTGCCAGCAGCCTCCCGGCGTCGCAAAAACATGGACGAAATATCCGAGCCGTTGTACGCGTTACGCAAATTTGCAGGCTCTCACGGCATTTGAACAGGGACGGAAATGGCCTCCAGCAATTACGACTACATCATCGTCGGCGCGGGCTCTGCGGGCTGCGTTCTCGCCAACCGGTTGACGGAAGATCCCCATTGCCGCGTGCTTTTGCTTGAGGCTGGCCCGCGCGATTGGCATCCGCTCATTCACATCCCCCTCGGCATGGGCAAGATGCACGATTGGTCGATGTTCGACTGGGGCTACCACACCGAACCGGAAGAAACGCTGAACGGGCGGCGCATCGAGGCCATGCGCGGCAAGGTGCTGGGCGGCTCTTCCTCTATCAACGTGATGGCCTACACGCGCGGACATCGCGGCGATTACGACCGCTGGGCGAAAAACGGCGCGAACGGCTGGGCCTACGCCGATTGCCTGCCCTATTTCCGGCGCTGCGAGACATGGGAAGGCGGCGCGGACGAATATCGCGGCGGCGAAGGTCCGCTGGGCACGGAATTCGCGCGCACCGACGATCCGCTCTTTCCGGCATGGATGGACGCTGCACGCCAGCGCGGCATCCCTGTCACGGACGATTACAATGGCGCGGAGGGCGAAGGCTT
>CANMLK010000317.1 GCA_947498445.1 Beijerinckiaceae bacterium | reverse complement strand
TCGCTGGTTATTGCATCGGCCTCGACATCACCGTGCGCGGCACAGAGGATCGCAGCTTTCGCAAAGCCGCCGATACCTATTCCGTGCTCGGTCCCTGGCTCGTCACCGTCGACGAGATCGGCGATCCCGCCAACCTTGATTTTGGCATTGAGGTTGATGGTGAAAAGCGCCAGCGCTCGAACACCAAACATCTCATCTGCGACGTGCCCGACCTGATTGAGCGCGCCTCTCGCGTGTATGCGCTGAACCCCGGCGACGTGATCATGACCGGCACGCCAGACGGCGTCGGCGAGATCACACCCGGATGCACCATGCATGCATGGATCGAAAACATCGGCTCCATGCATGTGCGCGTAGCCTGAGCATGTGCGCGTAGCCTGAGCATGTGCGCGTGGCCTGATCGCGGTTAAAACCGCCGCACGCAGGTCACTTCGCCAAACGTGTTTTTCGCGATGCGCGCGCGCGCCTGTTCAAATGGCTCGCTGGCGACCTGCATGTGGTGGCCGTTAGCGTGTAGCAGGGTTTGCGCGTCGCACATGACGCCGACGTGCCCTTTCCAGAACACAAGATCGCCCCGTCGCAGAGCATTAAACTCTACGCCGGGGTCAATCGTGGCGCCCAGGCAAGCGGCCTGCATGTCGGTGTCGCGCGGCGCTTCAATGCCCGCAGCCTGCAACGCAATCTGCACGAGGCCGGAGCAATCAACGCCGTCCCATGTCTTGCCCCCCCACAGGTAAGGCGCACGTTCAAAACGCTCCGCCACAGCGACGAAATCAGGTTCGATCTCATCGAGCGGCGCAAGATGTTCGGCCCATACGTATCCGCCATCTTCAATGCGCGCGAAGGCGCCGTCGATGTCCAGCACGCTCACTTGCGCCAGCATGGGCAGCGCGCGCATCGGCGGCGTCTTGATCGAGCGCGCGGGATACATGATCGTGCGCGGCGTGCGGACGCGATGGGTGAAGCCCACATCAATTGGCGCCAGCGCGTTCGCGGACACATAGCCGACATAGCGATCACGTTCGAGTTGGACGAACGCCCAGCCTTCTTCGTCAAACTCGTAGACCTGCACTGCTTCCCCGTACAAGGCCTGCGTGTCGTATCCATTCTCGGGATTGGGCTCGCCGCGCAGGGGCGTGGCGTCAACGACGACGCGCCGCGCTTCTCCTTCCACATAACGCGGCGCGGCCACGACGCCGCGCAGGTATGCGGCGGCCAGATCTGGCCGCGCGGGCGTGAGGCGCCTGTCGAGTCCTGCAAGATATCCCCGGTTCGTCGTCATGGCAGTTCGCGTCCTTTCGCGACCACAAGATCGCCGAGCCCTTCGACATATTGCGAGCCCTTCACAGTGCGCTGGACGATCACATTGCGCCGGTCGAGTTCATCGCGCCGTCTGTTGATGATCTCAAGCTTGCCCATGGAATCAAGCGCCCGCGTGATGACGGGCTTCGTCACGCCAAGCTTGCTCGCCAGCCCGCGCACTGTATGGGGCGGCGGCTCAAGATAAACCGTGAGCAGAATCGTCAACTGCCGCAGCGTGAAGTCAGGCGCCTCTTCGATCTTGCCTTCCCTGACGAGCCCCAGCGACACGTCGTGGATAAGGCGAAGCGCCTGGGATGATTTCATGATGACGGGCATAACGGTCCTGCATGCTCGGCCCTGCGCCGCCTCACGAGCGCCCGCTGCAGCGGGCCTCGATGAGATCATAAAGCAGTCGCGCCGTTTGCGCTTCTCCGCCTTCTGGCCGCCCCGGCTTGGATGAGGGGTTCCACCCGTAGATATCAAAATGCGCCCACGCCGATTTGCCCGTTGTGGTTTTTTCCACAAAGCGGCGCAGGAAAAGCGCTGCTGTGATGGACCCGGCGAACGGACCGCTCGAAACATTGTTGATGTCGGAAATCTTGCCGTCGAGAAGGCTGTCGTAAGGGTCCCACAGGGGCAGACGCCACACGGGATCGTTGGCGGCAAAACCCGCTTTCAGAATTTCGTCCGCGACCTCATCGCTTGTGCAGTAAAATGGCGGCAGGTCTGGCCCCAGCGCCACCCGCGCGGCGCCGGTCAGGGTTGCGAAGTTGAACATCAGTTCCGGCTGCTCTTCGTCGGCCAGCGCCAGCGCGTCGGCCAGTATCAGGCGCCCCTCCGCGTCTGTATTGCCGATCTCGACCGTCAGGCCCTTGCGCGAGGGATAGACATCACCCGGACGGAAGGAGTTCGCCGCGACGGAGTTCTCGACGATCGGCAGCAGGATGCGCAGACGCACCTTGAGGCCTGCATCCATGATCATGCGGCCAAGCGCCAGCGCCACGGCGGCGCCCGCCATGTCCTTTTTCATCAGCAGCATTGCGGAGGACGGCTTGATATCAAGGCCGCCGGTGTCGAAGCACACGCCCTTGCCGATGAGCGTAATCTTGCGGCCCTTCTGGGGGCCCCATGTCAGTTCCACAAGGCGCGGCTCCTGCTCGGCCGCGCGACCCACCGCATGGATGAGCGGAAAATTCTTCTTCAGTAGATCGTCACCGCGAATGACCTTCGCGCGCGCCTTGAATTTCTTGGCGGTCGCAAGCGCGGCGGCTTCCAGCGCGTCCGGCCCCATGTCGTTGGCGGGCGTGTTGATGAGATCGCGCGCAAAAACCACGGCCTCGAGGATGCGCGCAAGGCGCTTGGCGTCGACGCCATCGGGCAAGGCAAGCTTTGTCTTGATGTCGGCGGGCTTGCGATAGCGGCGGAAGGAATAGCTCGCCAGCGCGAAGGCAAGCGCGCCCAATTCGCTCGCGCGCGGATCGTCGCCCGGCGCATTGGCGAATCGCCACACGCCAGCGGGCAACGCGGAGGCGAGCTTGCCGGCCAGAAAAGGGTCTTTCCGGCGACCATCGTCCCCGCCCAGCCCCATCAGCGCGACAGCCGGCGCGCCGTCGCTGTCCGGACAAACGACGATCTGCCCGGCGGCCGCGGTGAACCCGGAGCCTTCCGCGAATGCGCGGGCAGGGGACGCAAGTGCAGCGGCGTGATCAGCCCATGACTCCTTCGACACGAACCAAACCGGTCGCGCGCCCCGAGCGCTGCGCGCAAATGCCTCCGACATCGTCGTCTCCTGCGTGTCCGAATTAACCCCTCGTTAGGGTTAACAACTTATTCCTTAACCATAGCTATCCGCACAAGCCCACAGGCGACAGCCAGATGAACATTTCTCCGGTGAGCGGCGCGGGCCGCAAGATACTTTCGTTCCGCCAGGACAAGAACATGAATTTGAAGCGCATTTTGGCTCGGGGCGTGGCGGTTATCGCATTGGCGGCCTCGCTTGCGGCTTGCCGCTCGTCGGGCGACGTCACCGGCTCAATTGGCTCTCCCGGCGC
>CANMLK010000316.1 GCA_947498445.1 Beijerinckiaceae bacterium | reverse complement strand
CTCGCGTCTATTTTTGCGCTTCCCTATGTCTCTTCGGACGACGCGTGGCCGCGGTTATCGCGGACGATGCAGCCCAACCGCTTCACCCTGCTGGAGCGAGGACCGGCGGGCGAAATGCTTTTGCCGTTCGAAGACCCGCGCACGTTCGCGGGCGCCTGCATTTACGATCTGGCGGCGGGGCCGGTGCGCGTGATCGCGGACTTCTCAGGCGAAGGGCTGGTTGTCGTCTCGTTTCATGATCGGCGCGGCGCCGCATTTTACGGACTGAATGATCGTGGTGGATTGCGCGGCAAGCTCGATGCGCTGGTCGTCACGGGCGCACAATTGGCAGCCATCGAGGCCGCGACGGCCGATGACGAAACAGTGCAAGAGTTACGGCTCTTGAGCCCGACACAAGTCGGCTACGTGATTGCGCGGAGCGTGATCATGGACGTATCTGACGTGGAGGCCGCGAGCCGAAGGCTGGCCTCTCTCACATGCGCGCAGCAACAGACGCCGGGTTGAACGGCGGCAGGGTGTCGCTTTTCAGGCGCTCTTGGTGTCGCGCTGCGGACGACGGGGACGCGGACGGCGTGGCGCCTTGGTTTCGTCCGCTGCGGCGCGCTCGTAGCGAACGCCGGTAAAGAACAGGATTTGCGCGCCCTCACCCTGCCTCGCAGGGACATCGGGGACGCGCGCCTCGGTGGGGAATTTCAATATGACTGCCATGTTTTCTTCTCCGGGTTGATCCGAACTGGATCGCCGGCGCGATTCATCAGCGCCATTGAACGGCCTGCTTGGTTAATGATTCGTCAACAAACGTGAGCTAGGGTTCCACATCGTCCTTATTTTACTGGCGGCGCCCTGATGAACCCGGTCGATCGACCCCCGACGAAAGCCTCCAACGCGCCCCTTCGCGCCACAAATGGTCGAGAGCGCATGACAGCCCGGCCTGCGGTACTGCGGGCGCTGACCGATCTATTCTGTCTGCGGGAAGACTTGCTTGACGAAGATGTCGACCGCTTTCGCGAGCTTGCACTTCAAATCATTCCTGACGCTGGCCCCTCAACGCGCCTTTATGTCGCCGCGAAACTTGCGCGCCATCCAAAAGCCCCGCGCGCAGTGTTGGCCAAGCTGGCCGAGAACGATCCGCCATGTGCGACGTTGCTTCTCGAACATGCCTGCAACTTTCCACTTGAGGATCAGATCAAGGCAGCGCGTGTCGGCGACCGCGCCTCTGCCGTCGCCCTGGCGAACCGCACGCAGCTTGCTGCGCCAGTTTCCGAGGCGCTCGTCGCGCGCAACGACCCGCACGTAACCCGCGCTGTGGCTGAAAACCCGACAGCCGCAATAACAAACGCCATTGTCGAGTCGGTCAAAAACGACGCCAGGCCCGACCGCATCTACGCCCCAAAACTTCAGGCGAAAGCGCCACCTGCCTCGTCGCCTTTCGAGGGATT
This sequence comes from Beijerinckiaceae bacterium, assembly GCA_947498445.1. GTDB lineage: Bacteria > Pseudomonadota > Alphaproteobacteria > Rhizobiales > Beijerinckiaceae > Terripilifer. The sequence continues at coordinate 1,977 of CANMLK010000316.1, read as the reverse complement.
TCTTGCTGCGCCGCAAGCTGAACGCGCGCGCCTCATCATGGCGGCGCGCCGCGCCTCCTTGCGCCACGCGACGGCTGAAATGACGCGCGACGAGGCCTTGATGGCTGAATTGCTGGAGCTTTCAATTGATCGGAAATGGGCTGACTTCGTATCAGCCCTTTCCCGCAAAACGGCGCTTCGCGCAGACATCGTGGAGATGCTTGTGGGTGACGAAAAAGGCGAACCGCTCGCGCTTTTGCTCGCCCTCGTCGGCGCCAAGCAGACTGAAGCCATCCGCATTTTCCTGTGCTGCGAGACTACAATTTCTCACTCATACCAACGTGTGCGCGATCTTTCGCTCATCGTTGCCGAAACGCCTGGGATGGTGGCGGGCGCACTGCTATTTGAAATTACAGGCGCACGCTCTCGCATCTCGACATACCCGGGAATGTCCGAGCGTCGGGCCGAACCCCTGGCGCAAGGCCTGCGCGCAGCCGACTCAAAACCGGTTCAAACGTTGACGAAGCAACCTGCAAAAATGCAGGTTATTCTGCGACGGCGCTTTCCCTGAACGCGTTGACGATGCCGCATCGTTTAGCAAGCGCGATCAGAACAGCGTTTGCTCATGACGATGCTAGAAGTCGAGGAAAGATCGGCCCTGTCGGTCTTCGATGTCTACGATCCACAGATCAGAGTCGAATTTGCGTTCGCGCGCGACGATCTGCGCGCACGCGGCGCCATCAATCCAGTCTTCGTCATGAAGCCGCGCGAACCGTCGCACTCCGTCATCGCCCGCCTCGCTTTGAGGGGCCGGACCAAAGACGGCCATCCGGCCATCAAGGCAGTCCATAATAACGAAAATCGCCCCGGCTTCGGCTGCGCCACGCTTACGCAACGTGCCGAACGCGCCCTCGATTTCGCAGCGGCGCAGGTAAGCTGAAACCCAGAAGTCCGCGCGAAGCCGCGAGACGCTCACGGAATGGGAATCGATGCGCGAGCGGAAAGCGCCTTCACGGTCCGTGCTCCCAGCTCGCCCGTGACTGGCAGCTTGTTGTCTCGCTCGAACCTTTGAATCGCAGCGCGGGTGCCGGGCCCCATCAGGCCATCGGCGTCGATATTTTGTCCTAGCTTTGACAAAGCGCGCTGCGCTGCAGCGACGCGCTTGATTTCCGCGTCTGAGGGCGCATTCGTCGCAGCCGTCGTCGATGCAGTCGTCTTGGGCGCCTGGGCCACGCCAGAACGAAGAAACTGCGCGATTGGATCAAAGTCCGGCTGCTTCGCGACTGGCTTGGGTTGTTCGGCCAATCGCGCCGGCGGAGCGGGCATGATTGACACAGGCGCCGACCTGGGCGCTGAGGGAGGCATCGGCGGGGCGTCGGTCATTTGCGCGGGCGGGGCAATTGCAATGATCCGCGGCGCCGGTTCCGTCCGTTGCGCGGTGGTGGGCTGCGGAGAGTGGGCGCCTTGCTCGGCAGGCTTGGCGTCCTGTTTTACAAATAGCGGCGCAGGGTGCGGCCCATCCTGCATGAAAAGCAGATTGGATGTGAAGCTCACAACGATAGCGCCGCACGCCAGCGCCACGAGTGTGCGCAGCGGCCGATGGATCATGACGCGCAGAACTCGCACCAGCGCAGGCGCAGCAGCAGCCGACTTTCCATTACGCATTTGTGGAACGTGACTAACGCTTGGCTCGATGCGCGCAGTGCGCGACCGTGTGCGCCGCGTGGGCTGCACATCATCCAGGTAGTCGTCGTCAAATCCGCGCGCGAGAGCTTCAGGCAATTTGCTTCACTTTATCTTCGAATAGGTTGCGGAAAGGCCCGTTGGGGATTGTTTCAATCTTCGCGCCGCGCGTGCGCGACTCCAGGGGCAGCGAGCTACAGTCGAGAGGAAGCGTAATTGTGACGCGCGTTCCCTCACCGGGTGCGCTTTCGATCTTCATTCCGCCGCCGTGAAGGCCAACAAGGCCACGCACGACGGAAAGCCCAAGACCAGTCC
>CANMLK010000315.1 GCA_947498445.1 Beijerinckiaceae bacterium | reverse complement strand
CAGATGATCGTACCAGGCCTGCTCTATCAAAGCGAATTGTTCATCCGTGATCTCTTCCCGGAGATCGATGCCGGTGATCTCTGCGCCGAGCGCCGGCGACAACGGCCTTATGCCGATATTCGTCATTGCTTCCCCCGGATCGATTGGTTGTTTTTGTATGATAAAATACAAGGACGAAAATTTTAGCATGACATCTGTTAGCTGTAAACTCGAGTGAACTAGTGCGAGTTTGTCCGTCTTGACACAGCCTGCAGAACAAACAGTAATCGACGAGCAGTAAACGACAAGCAGTCTGGCGAGCCTGGCCAGGAATAGTAATTGTCGGGGAGGTGAGAATGCCAAAGAACGAGCTTTACGATTACATCGTCGTGGGAGCAGGTTCTGCAGGCTGCGTGCTCGCAAATCGCCTCTCCGCTGATGGCGAGACCAGAGTCCTGTTGCTCGAAGCGGGAGGCAGGGACTGGAATCCGTTGATTCATGTGCCGCTTGGAGCGGGTAAGATCAACGAATTCGCATGGCACAATTGGCATTATAAGTTCGAGGCGGATCCGGGGCTCGATGGCCGGCGCATAGATGCGGCGCGAGGCAAGGTCCTCGGTGGTTGCTCCTCAATCAATGTCATGGCTTTCACGCGTGGCAACCCTGCTGATTTCGATCGATGGGCGCATCTGGGGGCAGTCGGTTGGTCGTACAAGGAGGTTCTCCCTTACTTCAAGAAACTTGAGACGTGGCAAGATGGGGAAAGCGACTGGCGCGGCGGGACAGGGCCAATCGGTGTGGAGTGGGCGCGCACCCGTGATCCGCTCTACGAAGCGTGGCTCAACGCCGCCGGACAACTGGGTTATGCGCTGTCCGATGACTACAATGGTAAGCAGCAGGATGGCTTTGGGCGCAGCCAGTACACCATTCGAAATGGTCATCGATCTTCGTCCGCCACAGCCTATCTGCGGCCAGCGCGCGGACGCTCCAATCTTACTGTAAAGGTGTGTTCACAAGCGACACGGGTGCTGTTTCGCGGGACGAAGGCTGTCGGCGTCGAGTTCGCCGTCAATCGGCAACGTTATGAAGCCATGGCGGCCAAAGAAATTATTCTCGCGACTGGCGCATTCAACACGCCTCAACTTCTCATGCTGTCAGGGATCGGTCCAGCCAGCCACCTGCGCGAATGCGGAATAGGGGCTCTTGTCGATTTGCCGGTGGGCAAGAACCTGCAGGATCATATTGGCTCCTACTTATTATACGAGCGCCAGGGACCCGGCGATTTTCTTCCGCAAATGCGGTTCGACCGGATGGCCTTCAGCATGGTGCAGAACTACCTCTTCGGCGCCGGGTCCGCGGCTGTGGTTCCAGGCGGCTTGCATGCCTTCATCAAGACAAAGCCTGATCTGTGTGCGCCCGATATCGAGTTTCAGTTCCGCGGGCTTGCGAAGGAAGCTTATCTCTGGTTTCCGTATGTGCGACCTGCATACGTGGACGGCTTCGGCATTCGACCTGCGCTTCTGCATCCAAAGAGCAGGGGCGAAATTCTGTTGCGGTCGAGCAATCCCCTCGACGCGCCGCGGATCATTGGCAATTTCCTTTCCGAGCCGGAAGATGTGGCGGTACTGCGCGAAGGCTTCCGGCGCGCGCGCGAACTCGTCAATCACAAAGCCATGGATGATATCCGGGGCCGTTCGGTCACCCCCGCCGAAGTGGTCGAATCCGATCAGGAGATAGATGCCTGGTTTAGAAAGACCGCTGTAACGTCACACCATCCTGCTGGAACCTGCGCGATGGGCAAGGGACCTGGCGCGGTCATCGACCACGAGATGAAGGTTTATGGTATCGAAGGTTTGAGGGTCGTCGATGCATCCGCGATGCCCGAGATCGTATCGGGGCATCTCAACGCCACTGTGCTGATGATGGCGGAAAAGGCGGCGGCAATGATCCTCAATGAAGCATCCGGAGATAACGGTTTGAGCGCCGAAGTTTCAATAGCCTTCTCGGGCTCTTGATGCGGCTATCGATTGTGTTCCTATAGTTTCTCCACTTGCCAAGGGCAGAATGTTATCGAATAATCTGTATAAGCTGCCGGTTCAACGTGCAGACAAATGTGGAGGGAACGATGCCCCGGATTTTCTCGCGCGCTAGTGAGATCGCACTTTCGTTTTTAATTTCAGCCGCTGCGATCGCCGCCCACAATGTCGGGAGCGCAATCGCCCAGGATGCAGGCGCCTTCTACAAGGGACAGTCAATCTCGATCGTAGTGGGCTATACTCCCGGTGGTGGTTACGATCAAACTGCACGCATACTGGTGCGTTACATGGGGAAGCACATCCCCGGCGCGCCAGCGATGATCGTTCGCAATATGCCTGGTGCGGGAACTGTTGTTGCGGCTAATCATGTTAACAACGCTGCCCCAAAGGATGGCACGGTAATTGGTTTGTATGCGGATTTACTGCCGCTTGCGCCACTTCTCGGAGTCAAGGAAGCGCGTTTTGATCCGCGAAAGTTCGGTTGGATTGGCTCAATGGCCGCCCGCGCCACGCCGGTGCTGGTGCTCCGATCTGATTCACCCGCTACGACGGTCGACGAGCTACGCAAGCGAGAGGTGCTGATTGGCGCGAGCGGACCGGACGCTTCAACGTCCTACGCCCTGCTGCTCAACGAGCTGTTCGGGTTCAGGCTGAAGGTGCTTAGCGGCTATCGTGGGGGCACGGCCGAGATTGAGCTGGCCGTGGAGCGCGGTGAAGTGCATGGACGCGCCAGCGCTGAATGGACTCGTGTGAAAGCGATGGACGCTTTTCAGAAGAAGGATCTCGTCGTCGCGGTTCAAATGTCGCTGGAGAGCAATCCGGAACTGGTTGGAATACCTACAGCCTATGATCTCGCAGTTAACGCCGATGATCGCCAGATTCTTGAGATGGTGCTCGGGACCAACCGCTTTTTCCGTGCATTTTCGACGGCTGCCGGCGTGCCTGAATATAGGCTCACGGCGCTTCGTGCGGCCTTTCTTGCAACAAAAGACGATGCAGATTTCAAGGCCGAGTTTCTCAAGGCGTATGAGCCTGGAATTAGATACTCAAGCCCCGAGGACATCCTGGCATTTGTCGAGAGGTCCTACAATCTCTCCCCTGCCACTATTGGGCGCGCCAAGAAGTTCATGTGAAGCCTTTAAGCGGTAACGCCTATGAAAGCCGTCCATCTCAATCGTTCGTTCGGTTGAGCGCAGAGGTGTAGCGCTCTACGACGCTCAAAGGAGTCTGCATAAGCTTACTTATATGAGTTTCCAGTTCCTCACCCGATACCGGGCTCACATCAAGATTGAGCTTGCTTGTCTCTTCGAGGTAAGCGCTGTCCCTGTGAGTCGCCATGAAGCCGTCCCGCAAAATCTTCGCCAGTTGCGGCGGAGTGCCCGGCGGTGCTGCAAATGGACGAG
>CANMLK010000314.1 GCA_947498445.1 Beijerinckiaceae bacterium | reverse complement strand
CTTTGTCGAAGGAGACGACATCAGCGCGGGAACTGTGGACGTCGTCGTCGCGGAAGGCTTTACCGGCAATATCGCGCTGAAGACGGCCGAGGGAACGGCCAAACTCATTTCAGGTTTGCTGAAAGAGGCGATGGCATCGAGCCTTATGTCGCGCATTGGCTATCTGTTCGCGAAAAGCGCGTTCAATTCGTTGAAGGAGCGGGTGGACCCGCGCCGTTTCAACGGCGCTGTTTTCCTCGGTCTTGAAGGCATCGTTATCAAGAGCCACGGCGGCGCCGACGCGCTGAGTTTCTGTGGGGCTATCGACACAGCGCGCGAGATGGCGCGTGAAAAGTTTCTGACAAAAATCAGCGAGCTGATCGCGCAGTCGCAGGACAGGCGCCAGATCGCAATCGACGCCGAGGCGGCTGTGCCCGCCGGCGGGTCTAACTGATTACAAAGCTGGTGCTCTATTGACGGATACAAGAAAAATCTGGCGGTCGGTCGTCGAAGGTATGGGGGCGAGCCTCCCAGAGCGCCGGTTGACGAACAAAGATCTTGAAAAAATGGTCGACACGACCGACGAGTGGATTGTGCAGCGCACCGGCATCCGCGAGCGATACATCGCCGGGCCTGGCGAAACCACCTCGGTCCTCGCGACCCGCGCCGCACAGAAGGCGCTGGAGAGGGCAGGGCGCACGGCAGCCGACATCGACCTCATCGTGCTGGCGACATCAACGCCCGATTTCACATTCCCTTCGACCGCAACCCAGGTGCAGGCCGCGCTCGGCGTGACGCGCGGCGCGGCCTTTGACGTGCAGGCCGTCTGCTCCGGCTTTGTTTACGCCGTAACGATCGCCGACAAGTTTCTGACGTCAGGCTCCCACGAATGCGCGCTGGTGATCGGCGCGGAAACGTTCTCCAGAATTCTCGATTGGGAGGATCGCACGACCTGCGTCCTGTTTGGCGACGGGGCCGGAGCCATGGTGCTGGCGCGACATGAAGGAACGGGCGAAGGCCGGGATCGCGGCATTATGACGACCCACCTTCGGTCAGACGGGCGCCATCGCGAGAAACTTTACGTCGACGGCGGGCCATCGACCACCGGCACCGTCGGCAAGCTGAGAATGTCCGGCAAGGAAGTCTTCCGTCACGCGGTCGGCATGGTGACCGACGTGATGACGGACGCGTTCAAGGCGACAGGCACAACCGCCAAGGATCTCGACTGGTTCGTTCCCCATCAGGCCAACGAGCGCATCATCGACGCCTCAGCCGACAAGCTTGGCATCGCGCGCGAGAAGATCGTCAAGACCGTGCACTTGCATGGCAACACCTCGGCGGCTTCAATCCCGCTGGCGCTGGCGACCGCCTGCGAGGACGGTCGAATCAAGACCCACGATCTTGTGATGCTGGAAGCCATGGGCGGCGGGTTCACCTGGGGCTCGGTGATGCTAAGATGGTGAAAATGCAGGAACGATTGCAGCAAAGCCTCCGCTAGTTCACTTCAGCTTGACTAAAATGTCAGCTTCGCCATTATGTCGGCATTCGAGCGAAATATATCGATTTTTTGCTGCGCAATATATTGAAGATTGGCCCGCCGTATGAAAGACGATGCTTCGGCTTCCCGGGAAAGCCGTACAATTACGAGAGCTGACTTGACTGAAGCCGTTTATCGGCGCGTCGGGCTCTCCCGTGCGGAGTCTGCTGAGCTTGTGGAAGTTGTTCTGCAGGAAATATGCGACAGCTTGGCCTCTGGCGAATCTGTGAAACTATCCTCTTTCGGATCCTTCATTGCGCGCGACAAGGGCGAGCGAATCGGGCGTAATCCGAAAACGGGCGTCGAAGTCCCGATCACGCCGCGCCGCGTGATGGTCTTCAAGCCGTCGAACATCATGAAAGCGCGTATCAACGGCCAGACGCTGCCCGACGAAGACTGAGCCGGTTGAGCTTGCCTCCGCCGGCGCAACAAGGTTGCGAGGCGATGGACAAGAACGTAGACGCATTTCGAACGATCAGTGAAGCGGCTGAAGACCTCGATCTTCCGCAACACGTTCTGCGTTTCTGGGAAACGCGATTCCCGCAAATTCGACCGATGAAGCGAGGCGGCGGACGCCGCTATTACCGCCCGGACGATGTCGAGCTGCTGCGGGCGATCAGACACCTTCTCTACAGCGATGGCTATACGATCAAGGGCGTTCAGCGCATCCTGAAGGAGCGAGGCGTACGCGCCGTATTGTCCTTGCGTGCAGATGACGCGGCAGGAGGGCCTGATCTGCCTCAGGGGGCGCTTGCACAGCCCACGATAGGCCCAGGCGCTCCCGCTGCCCCGCCTCCGTGGAGCGATCAGAACGAGTATCCAGTCAACGCGCCGGTTTTCCTGGGCTCTGTGGATCAGGAGCGGGCGCTGGGCCTGACTGCTCTTGCGAGCCCACCTGCGAGCCCGCAAGTAAGCCCACCTGCGATCTTGGCGGCGTCAAGCGCGCAGATGGCGGGGTCTAGTCGCCCGGCGCGACGGTCCGCGCCAGAATGGACCGCCGCACAACACCGCAGACTGACGGCGATTGCTGCAGAACTGGCTGAGTGTCGAAGAATCCTGAGCGCAGCGAACATATGAGCGCGCCTTTCGGTTGCGCCCACGACGCCTCGCATCTATAAGACCGCCAGTCGGAGTGTAGCGCAGCCCGGTTAGCGCACTTGTCTGGGGGACAAGGGGTCGTGGGTTCGAATCCCGCCACTCCGACCATTTAATCAATAACTTATGTGCATGCGTCAACTGCCGGCGCTATCCCGGTAAGCGCGTGGAAAGCACTTTCGGCCGACTCGGAAAAGAACTGCGGAAATGCCCTTTTGCGTTGCGAGGCGGGCTTACCGGTGGTTTGCGTCCATTCGACTCACGTGAGGATGGCTGCAAAGCGCCAACGCAACTGCGCGCTTCGCTCGTCATGCCCGTACTTCAAGCGCCGGAACTCAGGGGCAGTTATCCAGAGCGTCGCGTCGCCATGCCTCAATCAATAATTCCTCATTATGCCTCGCGCCTGCTTGAGATGCCTAAGTTTCCACGGCGTTCCAGTCCATGGCATCGGTGGCACGCGCCGTTGTTTGATCTTCCCTGTTTAGCATGATCCATGAACTTGGACGCCCGTGGATTGATCTAGCGCAGAGCTCCTCGTAACCTCCCACGCTGGAATAAGTTAGCTGGGGAGCTGACGAATGAGAAACGGCTCAAAGGCGTTCCGCCTTTGGTTGAGCGTTATTGCGATGATCATCGGCGGGGCGACTGTCGGCGGCGGCTCCGCGCAGGCGCAGAACCTCTTTGAAATGATGATTCAAGAAGGCGTGCGTCAGCAGCAGCGCGAGGCGGAACGCACCGAGCAGATACGCCAGCAACGCGAACTTGAGGCGCAGGAACAGGCTGCCAAAGCTGCGGAGCGCGCTAGAGCGCGTTGACATTCAAGATTCCCCAGGACTCTCAAATCTGATT
>CANMLK010000313.1 GCA_947498445.1 Beijerinckiaceae bacterium | reverse complement strand
GAAATCTCATCGAGCGCTTCTTCCTGAAGCTCAAACACTTCAGGCGCATCGCAACGCGCTACGAACAAACACCGAGAGCATTCATGTCCATGCTATCAATCGTCAGCGCGCATATTTGGACACGATGAATGTCAACGCGCTCTAGCTGCACAGGCCGGCCGCAAGGGTGGCCAGAGCGTTCACGCCGACAACCGCAGCTTTTCGCGTGATCGCGGATTGGCCGCAGACGCCGGGCGCAAGGGCGGCTCCAACTCGTAACGCATTCGATCAGCGTACATTACTTGCTGCACGCAGCGCCCCCGAGCACGCAAAATTTCGCGCAATGGGGATGGTTCAGCGAAACCGGGCCGGACGCCTCGATGAGTGTTCGGCCCATTTCAAAACGTTCATCGTAAGCAAGCAACGTGCATGCCTGCACTGACGGGCGTGCGGCGCCTTTCTTTTTCACGACCATGCGCGATGTTGAACACATGACGTCGGAGGGCGACTTTGCGAGGATGCCCCAGCACGCTTCCGTGATCTCGGGGACATCGGCGGTGGCGTCCATTTCTGGAAATAGCACAAGAGCCACCGGATCATTCGCGTCAAGGCGCACGCCAAGGTCGCGGAATAGTGCGCCATAGCCATCGCGCACGGCGGCCTCCGACTCCCCGCTGTAAAGCCGACCTGCAACGTGAATCTGAAAATCATTGCGCCACAGCCATTTCATTCCATCCACCGTCGGCTGCCATGAGCGCGGTCCGCGTTCCAGTTCGTGCAGTCGTTGGGTGTAATGATCGATTGAGACACGCATCGTGAGCTTCGCGCCGAAACGCTGGTTGAGCGAGATAAGTTCACGCTCATATCGGCGCATGGGCTTCATGGCGTTTGTCAGCATCAACACATCGAAACCGCGTGAAAGCGCGTCGTCCATCATCTCGATGGTGTGTGGATTCAAAAAGGGCTCGCCACCTGTGAAGCCAATTTCACGGGTGGGAAGGTTGTCGCGGGCGATCTCGTCGAGATACGTGCGCGCCTCCTGCGCGGTGATGTACTCCAGACGGTCGTTGCGCGGCGTGGATTCGATGTAGCAATTCGTGCAGGAGAGGTTGCAGAGCGTACCTGTGTTGATCCACAGCGAACGCAGGGCCGATAGCTCCACGCGTGCGCGGCGCTCGCCGTTGGCGGTGATCGCGGGATCGTTGAATTTCTGCGGCGCCAGCGTGCGCGCCTTGCCAAAGGCTGGCCAGCGAAAATCCTCTGCGCCCTTTGCAAATGCGATGGGCTCTGGCGAAAGCGCGGCGCCAGTCGCCTTTGCTTCGTCCTTCGGCAGCAACGCGGTTGAACGCCAGCGACCGGTCACAAGCTCCTGCGCCTCATGCTTTTGGTCTGCATCCAGAAGCTGTTGCATCGCAGACGTGTGATCGTAGTCCAACGCCACATGGTCGAAGACGAGCGACCCTGACTCGGCGCCCGCCTCGATGACGCTGCACCAGACACGCGTGGCGCCATCATTTGCAGGTCGGTCCAACGGCCCGCAGGAGTGCCAGGCCTTGCCGTCGGCGAACAAGGTGAATGGAAGCGCGCCCGCAGCGATTACGACGTCAGAATCGCTTGCTGCAAGCTCTGTTGAGATGATCCGATCCGGGCTGGATGCGAAAACCCGTTGCGCGGCGCCGGCCGCCAAAAAGCGCATCGTGCATCCGTTCAGCGACATACTGGCCGGCGCGAGGCGCACGTCGGCGCCAGCCGGAACGGCGGCCGATAATCCCTCAGGGGATAAAAGGAAAATATTCTCGCGCCGCACGCCCCTGCGAACCGCCTCCGCCATCACAGCATCAAAAGCGTGGCTGTTGCGCCCGGGGTTGCTGAAAATGAGGAGCTGAGTTCCTGCAGGGTCCAAATCGAACATTGCCCGTATATGGGATGCAGCGGGTAAAATGTCTTGAAGGAATGAGCCAATTGACGTTCTTTTGAAGTCATCGAACCATCCGCCTATGGCCCGCCGCGACGGATGCATATATTGGCGAAAGCGCGTATGCTGCATCAAGAATTTGCCCGGGCCAGGGACGGCCTGCCCGGTCGGGAGGACAGACGATGAGCGAACCCAGAGTGAACGGCCTGCGCGGAGTCGAGCTGGCTGTCTACGACCTGAACTCAAGTGTCGATTTCTACTCGAAGAACTGGGGCCTGAGCGAAGTCAGCCGAAGCGGCGGACGCGTCTATTTGCGGGCGACCGGCGAAGAGCACCATATCGTCACGCTGCACGAGCGCCCCAAGGCCGGGCTGGTCGCCGTCAACATGGCGGCGGCTGACCGCGCTGCGGTGGACGCCTTGCACGGCAAGGCAAAGGGCTTGGGCGTCGAGATCATCGCCGCGCCCGCTTCCTTGCCGGCTGAGGGCGGCGGCGGCTACGGGTTCGATATGCGCACGCCCGAAGGCCACCTGCTCCGCATTTCGAGCGATGTGGCGCGCCATGCGGACACGATTGCTGATCCGACGCGCCCGGTGCGGGCCAATCACGTCGTGTTCAACTCGCCCGACATACACAACCAGATGCAGTTCTTTCTGGACACATTGGGCTTCCAGTTCTCTGACTTCAGCGGCCACATGCACTTCATCCGCTGCTCGCGCAATCATCACTCGGTCGCCATCGCCAAGGCGGCTGGCGCGGGGCTCAACCACATCGCCTTTGAGATGAAGGACTACGACGGCTTGATGCGCGGCGTTGGCCGCATGCGGATGGCGGACGAAGAAGTGGGCTGGGGTGTTGGCCGTCACGCCGGTCCGGGCCGCAATATCTTCTCGTACTTCGTCGACCCCAACGGCTACGCGATTGAATACACGACCGACGTCGATCAGGCTGGCGACGATTACGTGTCGCGCCGCGAGGATTATTGGTCAAATCTGCCCCTGCGCCCATGCGCGTGGGCCGGCGCGAAAATGGCGCCGACCCCCCGAATGCGGGACGCGATGGCGGGCAAGCTGATCGAAGAGCGCAATCAGACGTGCGACGACGTGATCTCCGAAAAGATGGCGGGTTAAATGAGCGGTTCAGCAGACGCCAGCGGGCAAAAACTCGCTGGCAAGATTTACTTTCTCATCTTCTGGGAGCCCGTGCCGGACATGGGCGACCGCCGGGTGGTTCATCCCCAGCATATCGCCAAAGTGATGGAGCTTGAGGCGGACGGCCGGCTTTTTGGAGCCGGTCCTTTTCTGGGTGAAGACGGCGCGCCTAACGGTCGCGGCATGTTTATCGTACGCGCCAAGACCGCCGAAGAGGCGCACGCCATCGCGCAGGCGGACCCCTATTACAAGGCGGGGTTCCGCACCTATCGGCTGGAGTGCTGGCGGCGCAGCGAAGGCGCCGTCAACGTGCGCCTCAACATTGGCGCCAATCGCGTCGAGATCGATTGATTGTGTGACGCGGGCTTGACGCGGCTTTGGCCCGCGTCAGCTCATCTTGTTGACGAGTTCGCCAAGTCCTTCAACGC
>CANMLK010000312.1 GCA_947498445.1 Beijerinckiaceae bacterium | reverse complement strand
ATCTATATGCATGAAATAAAAGGACGAGCCGACCCACGCGATGGCCGCGATTATATGCAGCCAGCGAAGCAGCAGACTGCCCCATTCCATGAAAATGCCGTCCATCGCTGCTCTCCAAGCCGGCTCCGCCGCCGAGCGCGCCCAAAGCGACGTTTTGGCTGCCGGGAATGACCAATGCAAGCGCGGGGCCGCTTTTTCAGGTTTCCTTCTGGGGATTGTCTTGTTGGGGATTGTCTTGTTGGGGATTGTTTTGGCGCGGCTGTGACGCTGGCGGGCGCACTCTGATAGCTTGGCGCCATGTCATCCACCGAAACCAGCCCGCCCTACGATCCAGGTCCGCCAGCCGCGCCGCTTGCCGACGCAGCGCGCGTCACGCCGATGATGGCGCAATATGTCGAGATCAAAGCGGCGAACCCCGATTGTCTCCTGTTCTACCGGATGGGCGATTTCTACGAACTCTTTTTCGAGGACGCGGAAGTCGCCAGCCGCGCGCTGGGGATCGTCCTCACAAAACGGGGCAAGCATCAGGGCCTCGACATTCCCATGTGCGGCGTGCCGATCGAGCGCGCCGATGATTACCTGCAGCGGCTTATCGCGCTGGGCCATCGCGTCGCCGTGTGCGAGCAGATGGAAGACCCTGCGGAAGCGCGCAAGAGAGGCAACAAGTCCGTCGTCAGGCGCGACGTCGTGCGCCTCGTCACGCCGGGCACGATCACGGAAGAACGGCTACTGGAGCCCGGCCGCGCCAACATCCTGCTCGCCATCGCCCGCGTGCGCGCCTCCGACGACGCCTTCACGTTTGGCCTGGCGGCGGCGGACATTTCGACCGGCGCGTTCACCGTCACCGAAACCGGGTCCGAAGGGCTTGGCGGCGAAATCGCGCGCATCGAGCCGTCTGAAATCGTCGCGCCTGATGCGCTTTATGATGATCCGCATACCCGACGCATACTTGAAGAGTGCAAGGCGGCGCTCGCTCCCGTGGGCTCGATGCAGTCCGACACCAGCGCGGAACGCCGGGTAAGCGATTTCTTCGGCGTTCGCACGCTGGAGGGCTTTGGCGCGTTGACGCGTGCGGAGGTCGCCGCGGCGGCGCTGGTGATCACCTATATTGAGCGCACGCAGTTTGGCGCGCGCCCGCCGCTGCGCCCGCCGGCGCGGATCGCGCGCGGCGCCACCATGGAAATCGACGCCGCGACGCGCGCCAATCTGGAGTTGACGCGCACGCTCGCGGGCGCGCGGGACGGGTCGCTTCTGGCGTGCATCGATATGACGGTCACATCGAGCGGAAGCCGGCTTTTGGCCGAATGGCTCGCCGCGCCGCTCACCGCTGTCGCCGCCATCGGCGCGCGGCAGGAGGCCGTGAGCTTCTTTGTGGAGCGGACCGAGCCGCGCGGGCGCCTGCGGGCGCAGATGAAGGCGGCTCCCGATATGGCGCGCGCGCTGGCCCGTCTGGCGCTGGGGCGCGGGGGGCCGCGCGACCTAGCCGCGATTCGCGACGGCCACACAGCATGCCGCGCCATCAGCGACGCGCTGCGCGCCAGCAGTGAATTGCCAGAACTCGCCATCGCCTGCGCGCACGAGATCGGCGCGGTGGACGCAGAACTTGAGGCTGCGCTCGCCCTCGCGCTTGCCGACGAATTGCCGCTGCTGCGTCGCGACGGCGGTTTCGTGCGGCCGGGTTTTGACGCCAGCCTCGACGAGACGCGGGGCCTGCGCGACGCATCCCGCCGCGTGGTCGCGTCCCTCCAGGCCCGCTACAGCGAGTTGGCGGAGACCAAACAGCTCAAGATCAAACACAACAATTTTCTCGGCTGGTTCATCGAAACGCCGCAGGCGCAGGGCGAGAGGCTATTGCAGGCCCCGTTCAACGCTCATTTCATCCACCGTCAGACCATGGCGGGCGCGATGCGCTTCTCCACCACCGAGCTGGCCGATCTGGAAGCGCGCATCGCCTCGGCGGCGGACCGGGCGCTCGCCATCGAGAATGCAATCTTCGACGATCTGTGCGCGCGGGTGCAGGCGCACGGAGAGCGACTGAAGGGCGCGGCTGACGCGCTTGGCGCGCTCGACGTTTACGCAGGCCTGGCGGAACTGGCGACGCAGCGTGAATGGACGCGCCCGCGCGTTGACGATTCCCTGAGTTTCATCATCGAGGGCGGGCGCCACCCCATTGTCGAGGCCGCGTTACGCAAATCTGGCGACGGCTTTGTCGCCAACGATTGCGATCTCTCAGGCTCGGACGCGGGCCGGATCGGCGTCGTCACCGGGCCGAACATGGCCGGTAAATCGACCTACCTTCGACAAAACGCGCTGATCGCGATCCTCGCGCAGATGGGCAGCTTCACGCCTGCGGCAAAGGCGCATCTGGGCATCGTCGACCGCTTGTTCTCGCGCGTGGGCGCGGCGGATGATCTGGCGCGCGGGCGCTCAACCTTCATGGTGGAAATGGTGGAGACCGCCGCCATCCTCAATCAGTCGACGCGGTGCTCGCTCGTCATTCTCGACGAAATCGGCCGTGGCACGGCGACCTTCGACGGCCTTTCCATTGCGTGGGCCGCCATTGAACATCTGCACGAAACCAATCGCTCGCGCGCGCTCTTCGCCACGCATTTCCATGAGCTGACGCAACTGACGCGGAAACTGCCGCGGCTGGTGAACCTGACCATGCGTGTTGCAGACTTCAACGGGGAGCTTGTATTTCTGCATGAGGTCGCCAAAGGGGCCGCTGATCGCTCGTATGGCATTCAGGTGGCCCGTTTGGCTGGATTGCCCGAAGCGGTCGTCAAGCGGGCGCAAATCATATTGGCCGAACTGGAGGCGGGCGAACGCAAGCGGCCGGTGGCGCAGATCGAGGATTTGCCGCTGTTTTCTCTCGCTGCGCCGCCCGTTGCGCGCCGAGACGATGTGCGCGAGGCGCTGCAGGCGCTTAATCCCGATGAGTTAAGTCCGCGCGCGGCTCTTGAAGCGCTCTATCAACTGCGGCGACTGGCGGGCGACAAGACCTGAACGCGCGCGAGGCGCGTTCAGAGCTGGCGTATTAATTGCCCGCCGGGCGCGCACTGGCGCCGCCGACTGAAGCATTGCGCGATTGCATCTGACCTGCGTTCTCAGAAGCGTACTTGCCGCTGTCTCCGAGGCTGAACGTCGGCTGGCAGCGCGGCGTGCAATCCCATGTCTCCCGCTCCGTGCCCCGTTGCACGATCATGCTGTTTGTACCCGCGCTGACGCGTATGAGGGATTCACCTACAGCGCGCCCCTGGGAATCCAGCGCGATCAAATTGGTTTCGCCAAACCCCTTGCCCGTGAGCACCATATATTTCGTGCGCCGGACGATCGGGGGATGTCCCGAGGAATGTTGAAATAGGAGGGTGGCGGCGTTGCCCGCCTTGAGCCGGTAGGCTCGGGGTGCTGATTCCACGAAGAAAGGCAACGCCATGAAAAGGACTACCACAACGCCGGCCGCCGCTGCGACGGCCATGATG
>CANMLK010000311.1 GCA_947498445.1 Beijerinckiaceae bacterium | reverse complement strand
GGCGCCGTGCGTTCTGGTGGAGGCGCCGCGCGTTGCGGCCTCGCCCTGCGCGCTTGAATGCAAGGTCACGCAGCATGTTCGCCTGAATGACAAGGATGGCGCTCTGACAGAGCGTTATCTTGTGCTTGGTCAGGTGATTGGCCTGCATGTGGACGAGCGCTTCATCCGCGACGGCATCATCGACATTCTTGCGATGAAGCCCATCGCGCGCTGCGGCTATCAGGACTACACCGCTGTCGATCGGCTGTTTCCCATCCGCCGCCCGCAAGGCGCGGGAAACGCCGCTTCCGGCGGCTGAACATTCCGTCGATCAATCGCCCAGAATACGCCGCGCCCACGCAAGGTGCGCGGCGTCGATCATCGCGCCATCAAGTGAAAGAACGCCCGTCTCTGGCGATGCTGCAAACGCTTCCTGAATTCGCCGCGCACGCGCGATTTCATCCTGCGACGGCATGAATGTCTCGTTGATGATCGCAACTTGATCAGGGTGAATCGCAAGCTTGCCGGAAAATCCGTCCCGGTGCGCCTCGGCGCATTCGCGACGCAAGCCCTGAAGGTCGCGGAAGTTCACGAAAACAGCATCGATCGCCGGGGCGTTGGCGGATGCGGCGGCGAACAAGGCCCTGTTGCGCGCAAGCATGAAGGGCGGCGTCCATCCGCCGCCGGGCACGCGATTGGCGCGCGCGCCAAGGCTGACCGTGAGATCTTCCGCGCTCCACGCAAGCGCCGCAAGCCGCGCTGTGCACCCGCGATAGCTTGCAAGCCCGAACAACGCATCGGCGCTTTCGGTCGCGATGGGAATGACGCCGATGGAGCCATCCGCCAGCCCGTACTGCGCTTCATGCACGGCCAGTTTTACAGACAGGTGTTGCGCATCGACGCCGCCACACGCTTTGGGCAGCATGATCGCGAAAGGCGCGCAGCCCGCGAGTGCGTCGAGGTCGGCGTCGATTTCGCCCGATGCAAGTCCGTTCACGCGCACAATGAGCTTGGGCCCGTTGGCGCGGGGCGAAGACAGCGCCTCGCGCGCGCCGCGATGTGCGTCCTCCTTCGCGCCGGGGGCGACTGAATCTTCCAGATCGAGGATGACCGCGTCGGCGCCGCAGGCCAACGCCTTATCAATTTTGCGCGCGGAATTTGCCGGCGTGAACAGGAGCGAGCGCATCAGGCGTCTTGCACGGCAGGGCCGGGCGTCCGCTTTTTGATGAAAGCCTGCCGCCGGCATTCCGCGACAAGCGTCCCATCCTGCTTGAACGCGCGATGCAGAAACTCGACGATGCCTGCGTCCGGCCGCGAGCGCGATTCACGCTTGGCGGCGACCTCGCTGGCGCAATGCACCGTGTCGCCCTCAAACAACGGATTGGGGAAGCGCGTCTCGGTCATGCCCAGATTGGCGATGGTCGTGCCATTAGTAAGGTCGTTCACCGCAATGCCGATCATCAGGCCCAGCGTGAACAGCGAATTGATCAGCGGCTGGCCCCATTCGGTCTCCGTGGCGCAGTAATGCGCGTCCACATGAAGCGGCTGGGGATTCATTGTCATGTTTGAAAACAGGATGTTGTCCATCTGCGTGACGGTGCGCGTCAGCCGATGGCGATACGCGACGCCGGGCTTGAAATCCTCGAACCAGAGCCCGCCGCGCCAGTGCCGCCCCTCGTCATTCATCGAATATCCTCCGCAAAGAGCCGACATTTAAGCCACTTGTTTACCATGTTGGGCGAAAGTTCGGGATGCGCTTCGCCGTCCCGGCGCTGCGTCGCATCGTTTCGAGGCTAGAGCTTCCATGTTTGTTCGCAAGTTCCTCGCGTGGGCGGCCACTGCGCCCGCAGCCGAAAGAGCCCCCGCAGCAGCGTCTCTGGCCCGCGCGCTTCTTGATGGCGATCTCCCCAAGGATGAGGAATACGAGGCCGGCGTTGCGCTTGCCGTGCTGGCCGATGATTCGTCGCCCGTGGTGCGACGCGCCATTGCGCTGGAAATTGCGCACCGGGCCGATGCGCCGCGTCAGATCATCGTCGCCCTCGCCGCCGACCAGCCGGATGTCTCGATTCCCATTCTGCAATTCTCCCCCGCGCTTGGCGACGCGGACCTCATTGATGCGGCCATCATCGGCGGCGATTCGGTTCACGCGGCAATCTCGCAGCGCGCGCGCCTGTCCGCGAGCGTTTGCGCCGCGCTCATGGAGATCGCTGCTTTCGAGAGCGTGGTCTCGCTTATTGATAACGCGGGCGCCGATCTGCCGGCGACTGCGCTTTTACGCGCTTTCGAGCGCTTTCCGCAGGACGCGCAGGTGCGCGAGGCGCTGCTCGCCCGGGCCGATCTTGAGCCAGCCCTGCGCGCGCGGCTCGTTCAGGCCACAGCGTCCTCATTACATAGCTTCATCGTGAACTGCGGCTGGATGGCGGGTGAACGGGCGGCGCGCGTGACGCGCGAGGCGCAGGAGAGTTCGTTCGTCATCGTGGCCGGGTGCTCCGCGTCGCAAACGGCGCGCGAGGGCAAGAACGCCGGAATTGTCCGCTTTCTACGCGAAACTGGGCAATTGACCGCCGGCTTGCTGCTTCGCACGTTGCTGAGCGGCGAGCGCGGGCTCTTCGACGCCTCTCTGGCCGAACTCAGCGGCGTGGGTCTTGATCGCGCGGCCGGGTTGATCAGCAATCATAACGACGGCGGCTTTGCCGCGCTTTTTATCCGGGCCGGCTTGCCAGCGGCGCTGCTCCCGGTTTTCCAGTTCGCCTTGACGGCGCTTGCGCAAGGCGCCGATCAGGATGAATTCGCCGATGGCGGCGTTCAGCGGTCGTTGGTCGAGCGCGTATTGCAATGGTGTGAAAAAGCCGAGCTGGACGGACCCCAACCGGTCCTTGGTCTCTTGCGCAGGTTGTACGCCGAGGCTGCGCGTCATGAGGCGCGGGAATTTTCCGCTTGGCTCGCCCGGGCCGAGGTGATGGAAGCGCTTGATTCGGGCTGCGGTCATGTTTCTTCCGTCAGCGCCATAACTGGGCAATCCGCAAAAGCGCTGCTAACACGGCAATCAGCGGCGGAAATTGGCGAGATCGCAGTCGCCCGCGCGCTTAATCTGGCCGC
Organism: Beijerinckiaceae bacterium; assembly: GCA_947498445.1. Lineage (GTDB taxonomy): Bacteria > Pseudomonadota > Alphaproteobacteria > Rhizobiales > Beijerinckiaceae > Terripilifer. The sequence goes on along the minus strand of CANMLK010000311.1, from coordinate 432 downwards.
CTGACGAAATTTCCAAATTTATTCAAGCCACTGTTTTTAAGCCATTCGGCTGGATTAGCCAGGCAGGGGCCCTGAGCGAGTTGTGGCTGGGGGGCAACACTGTGGCCGGAACATGGCTTCTGGGCGATTTTGCCCTCGCATGAAGCACTGTTTCAGCTATTCTAGGCAATGCGAACGGACGCAGTGCCGGGAGCGCATTTCGGTTTCTCGCCATGGCGGGGGCCGGATCAAATGGATGCAGCGGCGGGTCGGGGGGCAAACCCGAGTTTAGCCGAAGCGGTTCCGGTTTAGAGCGCGTTGACATTCATCGTGTCCAAATATGCGCGCTGACGATTGATAGCATGGACATGAATGCTCTCGGTGTTTGTTCGTAGCGCGTTGCGATGCGCCTGAAGTGTTTGAGCTTCAGGAAGAAGCGCTCGATGAGATTTC
>CANMLK010000310.1 GCA_947498445.1 Beijerinckiaceae bacterium | reverse complement strand
GCCCGTGACCAACTGCCCACCCTGCGCGACGCACTGCAACGTCATCACGCCAACCACTTCGGACTTGATGAGACATCAAAGGCCGCGTAATCATCAAACGAGGCAAGGCCCGAACCGCAATTTTCAACATTGAGCGGGACATCCCCCTGTCCATGGACGCATATCTTTTTCAATGAGCGCAGCGCCCCGCATCGTCGTCTTCGATATTGGCAATGTGCTTTTGCGCTGGGACATGCGTTTTCTGTTTGAGAAAGTGATCGCGGACAGATGCGAACTCGACCGTTTTCTCGGCGAGGTCTGCACGCTCGCTTGGCACGGCGAGCTAGATGCTGGCGCGACGTATGCTGACGCAATAGCCGACCTGACGGCGCGGTTTCCCGCATATGCGGACATTATCGCACTCTATGATCAGCGCTGGCAGGAGACGATTTCCGGTCCCATTGATGGCAGCGTCGCCATTCTTGAGCGGCTTCGCGCGGCGGGCGTTCGCACGTTTGCGATCACAAATTTTCCGGCCGAAAAATTCGACGAGACGTGCGCGCTCTATCCGTTTCTTGCGGGGTTTGAGGGTGTGATCGTGTCGGGGCGCGAGCGGATCGTGAAGCCTTCGCCCGCGATTTTCGCGCTGTTCCTGGAGCGCTTCGGGCTTGCGGCTTCAGATTGCGTTTTCATCGATGACAATGTCGCCAATATCGCCGCCGCGCGCGACGTGGGGATGACCGCCCTCTGGTTCGAGACGCCCGACAAGCTTGCCCGCGATCTGCGCGCGCTGGGCTGCCTGCCTGACGCGAGCGCCATTGCCGGAGGACAAGCGGCGGGCTAAATGCGGTCTATGAGTACACATTCACGCCCGGCCGACCGGCTCGTTATCGCGCTTGCGCAGATCGACTGCACCGTCGGTGACATTTCCGGTAATTGCGACCGCGTCCGCGACGCCCGCGCGCAGGCGGCCGCGCAGGGCGCCGACCTTGTCATGTTTTCCGAACTGTTTCTCGCGGGCTACCCGCCCGAGGACCTCGTTCTAAAGCCCGCATTTCTGGAGGCATGCCGCTCCGCGCTGGAAGACCTTGCGCGCGAGACGGTGGACGGCGGCCCGGCCTTGCTCGTGGGCGTGCCGTGGGCGGAGGAAGGGCGCTGCTACAACGCTTACGCGCTGCTGGATGGCGGACGCATCGAGGCCGTGCGCTTCAAAGTTGATCTGCCTAATTACGGCGTGTTCGACGAGAAGCGCGTGTTTGAGCCGGGCAGGGCGCCGGGGCCGGTGGCCTTTCGCGGCGTGCGGATTGGCCTGCCGATCTGCGAGGATATCTGGACGCCCGACGTGGTGGAGACGCTGGTGGAGACGGGCGCGGAAGTGCTCCTTGTGCCCAACGGCTCGCCCTATTGGCGCGGCAAGCATGATGAGCGTCTGGGGATCGCTGTGGCGCGCGTCGCCGAGAGCGGGCTGCCGCTCGTCTATCTCAACCAGATCGGCGGGCAGGACGAACTCGTTTTTGACGGCGGCTCGTTTGCGCTGAACGGCGATTGCTCGCTGGCGGCGCAATTGCCCGCGTTCCAGTCCGTGGTGGCGTCCATCACGCTGGCGCAGGTGAAGGGCGAATGGCGTATCGAAGAGGCCCCCAAGGCGCTCGCGCCTGAGGGTGACGAGGCTGATTATCTGGCCTGCATGGTGGGCCTGCGCGATTATGTGGACAGGAACCGCTTCCCCGGTGTGGTGATGGGCCTTTCGGGCGGCGTCGACTCGGCCCTTTGCGCGGCTTTGGCGGTGGATGCGCTGGGGCCAGAGCGGGTGCATTGCGTCATGCTTCCCTATCGTTTCACGTCAGGCGAATCGCTGACGGATGCGCAGGCCTGCGCCGACGCGCTTGGCCTGCGTTATGACATTGTGCCCATCGCGCCCGCAGTTGAAGGGCTCGAGCAGACCCTCGCCGGCATATTTGCTGGCCGCACGCGCGACATCACGGAAGAGAATTTACAGAGCCGCACGCGCGGCGTGCTGTTGATGGCCGTGTCCAACAAGTTTGGCCCCATGCTGGTGACGACGGGCAACAAGTCCGAAATGTCTGTCGGGTACGCGACGATATATGGCGACATGAACGGCGGGTTTAACCCGATCAAGGATCTCTACAAGATGCAGGTTTTCCGGTTATGCGAGCTGCGCAATCGCTGGATTCCGCCGGGCGCCAAGGGGCCGGACGGCGAGGTCATCCCCCACAACATCATCGTGAAGCCGCCATCGGCAGAATTGCGCGAAAACCAGAAGGATCAGGACTCGCTGCCGCCTTACGAGGTGCTGGACGACGTGCTGGAATGCTTGGTCGAGCGGGAGATGCGCGTCTCGGACATCGTCGCGCGCGGCCATGATCTGGAAACGGTCAAGAAGGTTGAGCGGCTGCTCTACATCGCCGAATACAAGCGGCGGCAGTCAGCGCCGGGCGTGAAGGTGACGAAGAAAAACTTCGGCCGTGACCGACGCTATCCAATCGTCAACCGGTTCCGGGATCAAGGCCAGCCGCTTCGCGAACCTGATGCGTCCATTGCGCCAAAAAAGGGCCTGGGCACAGCCGAGCGGTTTGAGGAATAGCAAGGCCCGGGCTCAAGCAGGCCGGTCGTGCTTGTGGTGTTTCAAACAAAAGAAGGGCCGCCTTGCAGCGGCCCTTCCATTGTCTTGTCCGCGATGGGCGGGGACTCTTAGGCGCCGCTCACGCGGGGCGAAACTCACGAGGAGATAGCAGTCCCAGGGCCGACTTTCGCGGCGAATGACAATGAGACACTAGATCACCTCCTTTCGTTGGTTGACGACCAGATCAATGTAGGGGCGTTCGCGCGATTCGGAAAGAGCCTGGTCTGTTCCCGTTTCACCTTTCCAGATTTGCGAGAAATCGTCCGGGTGCTGACGAGGCTGTGCGTTTGCGGTAATAAATCAGCATGACAGCTCCCATCGTACGCTTCGCGCCGTCCCCAACCGGGCGCATCCACATCGGCAACGCGCGCACCGCGCTCTACAACTGGCTTTTCGCCAAGAAGAGCGGCGGGCGTTTCATCCTGCGTTTTGACGACACCGATCTGGCGCGCTCGACACGGGAATTTGCCGATATCATCGAGACAGATCTTCGCTGGCTGGGCATCGAGCCCGATCTGCTTGTACGCCAGTCCGAGCGGTTCGGGCTCTATGACGCCGCCATGCAGCGTTTGCGCGATCAGGGGCGCTTGTACGCGTGTTACGAGACGCAGGAAGAGCTGGACCGCAAGCGCAAGCTGCAACTCACGCGCGGGATGCCGCCGGTCTACGACCGCGCCGGGCTCGCGCTGAGCGCAGAGGATCGCGCCAAGCTGGAGGCTCAGGGCCGCAAGCCGCACTGGCGTTTTCAGCTCAACCGCGAAATTGTGGAATGGGAAGATCTTTCGCGCGGTCCCAGCCGCATTGATTGCGCTTCGTTGTCGGACCCCGTGCTGGTGCGCGAGGACGGCGCCTATCTCTACACGCTGCCCTCGGTGGTGGACGACATCGAGCTGG
>CANMLK010000309.1 GCA_947498445.1 Beijerinckiaceae bacterium | reverse complement strand
GCGGCGGCGCTGACTGTCAGTCCTTCCACCCTTTATCGCCGCATTCAAACCTGGGAAGCGGAGGCGGCTGTCGGCTTTTCATCGTGAATCGCCGCTTCGTTGTGGTTTGCGCTGGCGATAACGCCGGATTTGCGTCGCGCAAGGGCGTCTTCGGCCCTATATGATGCGCCAGACCGGAGGGTTTGGCCGCAATGGCTATGGATGGCGTTCAGAGCAGGGCGGGGGGCGTTCAGAAACTGGACCGCGCTCTCAACAGCGTTGAGGGCGTGCTCATGGCGCTGCAGGGCGCCTGCGCGCCTGTGCGCTCCGTCAGCGTTGGCCTTGCGCGCGCCATCGGGTTAATCGCGGCGCGGGACTATGTCGCGACGCACCCTGTTCCTTTGCATGACGAAGCGCTGATAGATGGTCGCGCCGTCGCAAGCGTCGATCTGATTGGCGCATCCTCGATGTCGCCGGCGTTTGCGAGTGCCGAGCCGCCACTCGTTCGTGTGGGCGATCTCATTCCGTCCGATTGCGATTGCGTGATTGATGATGATCTGGTCGTGGGCGCCAGCGGCATGTTTGAAATTCATAGCGTAGCGGCGCCGGGCGACGGGGTTCGCCGCGCGGGCGAAGACGTAGGCGCGGGCGCGACCTTGCTGCGTGTCGGCGCGCGTATCCGTGTTTGGGATGCGCATGTTCTTGCAGCCGCCGGATGCGCCGCGATTGATGTGCGCCATCCGCGCGTGCGCGTTGTTGCATCCTCGACAGGCGACGACGCCACGTCTCGATTGATTACGACGCTGGCGCGCGACGAGGGAATGGACGTCGAAGTCAGCAGTGCGGATTCTTCTGTTAAGTGGGCGTTGAACGGAGACTTTGACGCTGCGCTGGTGGTCGGCGGTTCGGGTGCCAGCGTTGACGATGAATCTGTCGAAGCGCTGCGCCGCTGCGGTCAGGTCATTGCGCATGGATTTGCGATCGATCCCGGACGCACCGGGGCCGCCGGTTTGGTTGGCGAAAAGCCAGTCATCTGCCTTCCGGGGCGCTTTGATTCCGCTATCGCAATTTACCTTGCGCTGGCGCGTCCCTTGCTGCGCCATCTGTCGGGCGCGGGGCCTTTGCCGCAGGCGGGGCCAGCGCCTCTGGCGCGCAAGATCGCCTCGAGCGTCGGCGTCGCGCAAGTCTGTCTACTGGAGGCTGTCGATGGGAAATGGACGCCATTGGCGGCCGGCGACGTGACGCTCGCCAGTTTGCTGCGCGCGCACGCTTACCTTGTCGTTTCGCAGGGGAGCGAAGGTTTGGCCGAGGGCGCTGTCGTGGCGCCACTTTCGTTGCCGGGTCGGAGCGCCTGCGCATGAACGACAAGAACGGCGCCGATGTTCGGCAGGATCAGTTTCTTGACGTGCTGTCGCGCGAAGATGCGCTGGCGCGTTTTGAGGGTGCGCTATTTCCACGACCGCGCCGTCACGAGGAACGCACGCTTGCCGCTGCGCTGGGGCTGGCGCTCGCTCAAGATGTGGCTGCGCCCGTTGACGCGCCGCCGTTTGACCGTTCGAACGTCGATGGATTTGCAGTGCGATCCGCCGATCTTGCAAAGGCCGGACCGGCGTCGCCCGTGATCTTGCGCCTGAATGGCGAGACAGTGCATTGCGGAGATGAGCCGCGCCTGCAGGTGACGCCCGGTACAGCGACGCCTGTCGCCACCGGCGCGCCGATGCCGCGCGGCGCCGATGCGATGCTGATGGTGGAGCACTCTCACCCTGTCGGCGATCACGCAATCGAAGTTCTTCGCGCCGTTGCGCCCGGCAATTTCGTGTCCTTTGCCGGGTCCGACATTGCGCTTGGCGAGACGCTGTTGCGCGAGGGCTGCGTCATCGGTTCGCGCGAGATTGGAATGCTCGCCGCATGCGGGGTGGCGGTCGTGCCCGTGGTCGCCAAGCCGCGCGTGGCGATCCTCTCCACAGGCGATGAACTCGTTCAGCCGGGCGGGACATTGCGGCCCGCCGAAATCTTCGACACCAATGGTTCAATCGTCGCCGCCGCCGTGAGCGAGAACGGTGGCGAGGCGCATTTTCTGGGCGCGATACGCGACGATGAAGACGCGCTCTGGGCCGCCATGTCGAAAGCGTTCGCTGAGTGCGACATGCTGATCCTTTCGGGCGGCACATCGAAGGGCGCTGGCGACCTGACGCACAAACTGGTGAACCGCCTCGGCAAGCCCGGCATTGTAGCCCACGGCGTTGCGCTGAAGCCCGGCAAACCGCTTTGCCTTGCGGTGTGCGATGGCAAGCCGGTCGTGATCCTGCCAGGGTTTCCGACCTCCGCGATGTTCACGTTTCACGACATGATCGCGCCGGTGCTGCGTACGATGGCGGGCTTGCCCGCGCGCGTTGATGCAAGCGTGGAGGCTGTTGCGCCGTCAAGGATCGCGTCAGAGCTTGGGCGGCGCGAATACGTGATGGTGTCGCTTGTCGAGGGCGTTGACGGACTGACCGCCTATCCCACTGGCAAGGGCTCGGGGGCAATCACATCTTTCGCGCAGGCGGATGGGTTTCTCACCATCGAGGCGCTGTCCGATCACATGCCGGCGGGCGCCCGTGCGCAGGTGACGTTGTTCACACCGCATGTACGCGCGCCCGACCTCGTGGTCATTGGCAGCCATTGCGTCGGGCTCGACGCTGCCGCGACGCCATTGGCGCGCAGCGGGCTTTCGGTGCGCATGATTTCGGTCGGCAGCATGGGCGGGGTCGCAGCGGCGCGACGCGGCGAGTGCGATCTGGCGCCGTTGCATCTGCTGGATGAAAAGACCGAAACATGGAACGCGCCTTACCTTGGCGAAGGCATGCAACTTGTGCCCGGCTGGCGGCGCATGCAGGGCGTTGTTTATCGACGCGGCGACGCGCGCTTTGAGGGGCGCGACGCGCACGCCGCCGCTGCGTCCGCGCTGGCTGATGCGGCTTGCATCATGGTCAATCGCAATCAGGGCGCGGGCACGCGCATACTCATCGACCGCTTGCTGAAAGGCGCGCGGCCGGAGGGGTATTTCAATCAGCCGCGTTCGCACAACGCAGTTGCTGCTGCGGTGGCGCAGGGCAGGGCCGACTGGGGCCTCGCTATCAAGCAAGCGGCGGAAGCTTATGACCTTGGCTTCATTCCACTGTCGCAGGAGCACTACGATTTCGCGCTTGTGAGCGCGCGTGCGCAAAGGCCCGGCGTGCAGGCGTTTCTCTACTCGCTTGGGTCTGAGGCGACGAAGGCGGCGCTGCGTAAGTTGGGTTTTGAGCCGGCTTCATAGCCATGGCGACGCTGCGGCTCCTGACTTTTCGTGGATGGTCTGCCTTCACAGACCATGACGGCATAAACGGCTACGCCAACTTCGATTGTCGAGACTTGCTGCATCCAACCGCGTCTTGGTCTGCGAAGGCAGAGCATCCACGACAGGCCGCAAGCGCGCACTTGTTCGCTTGGCGCCCTCAAACTTCGCTTAACAACCGCTCGGCCTCGGCGATGTCGTCAGGCGTGTTGGCGTTGAAGAACGGATCGACCGGCTCAACCGGCCAATCCGCGCGGGCCATCTTGTAGCGTGCCGTCCATCGGTCTATCTTGCGCATGTTTTCG
>CANMLK010000308.1 GCA_947498445.1 Beijerinckiaceae bacterium | reverse complement strand
TGGTGTTCACTCATCCCATGGAACGCGGCCCCGTGATGGAGATGAAGAAGCCCAAGAGGTTCGGCGCGCTAATCGACGGCAAGTTCACGGACATGGCAGCCTCGCTGAAAGCTGGCAAACGGCAGGACAAGACGATCTGGACCTCCACGTGGAATCCAGCCGAGCCCGGCGCTAGCGTCTTCTATGTCGAGCCCGAGCCCTATTGGGAGCCCAGTGAGGGCAAGTACATCATTCATCACGCGAAGGTGGTCGTTGACGCGGGCGCGACCGGCAAGGGATGGGACGCCATGGTAGGCGCCCCGGTCGAGATCGAGCCGCTGGTCCGCCCCACCGGGCTGTGGGTGGGAAATCTCTTCCAGGGCATCGTCCGCAAGGACGGCAAGCCCGTCCCATTTGCGGAAATCGAAGTCGAGTATCTGAACGACGGCGCCGTGACGGCGCCCAACGACGCCTTCATTACGCAGGTCATAAAGTCGGACGGAAACGGCGTTTTCACTTACGCCATGCCGCGCGCCGGTTGGTGGGGTTTCGCCGCGCTGATTGAGGCTGACGAGAAGATGAAATCTCCCAAGGGCGAGGACGTACCTGTGGAGCTTGGCGCCCTGATGTGGGTGAAGGCGACCGCGATGTCCACGGCCCCGGCCCGCCGGTAAGCAAAGTTCTAGGGAGGCAGTAGAAAAGCGTGGCGCATATTCCTGATGGAGTTCTCTCGTGGCCGGTGCTGGCGGCTGGCGGCGTCGCTGCGGCGGCTGCTGTAACGCTCGGCGTGCGCGCGCTTGACGAGCAACGAATTCCCCGCGTCGCCATCGTCGCCGCCGCGTTTTTTGCGCTCTCGCTTTTCTCTATCCCCCTTGGCCCCAGTTCCGTGCATTTACTGCTCGGCGGCCTGATGGGGCTCATTCTGGGCGCGGCCATCTTCCCCGCCGTGCTCGCTGCGCTCTTGCTGCAAGCAGTGATGTTTGGCTTCGGCGGCCTCACAAGCATCGGCGTGAATACAATCAACATCGCCCTGCCCGGCGCGATTGCCGGTATGATCTTCGCACCACTTGTGGCGCAGGCTGATGTCGCCCGCGCGGCCCTCTATGGCGGCATATGTGCGGCCTGCGCGGTTTTGGGCACGGGCCTCATGGTCTCGTTTTCGCTGTATGCGTCCTCGCCCGATTTTGCAGCGTCAAGCCGGATCGTCGTTTTCTCCTACGCGCCGCTGCTCATCGTGGAGGCGCTGGTGACCGGCTTCTGCGTGTCCTTCGTCAAGCGCGTGAAGCCTGAGCTTCTCGCACGCGCAAGGAGCGCATGACATGCGCCTCGTCCTCTCGCTCGTCGCCGGTTTGCTTCTAAGCCTCACGGCTTTCTCCCCTGCTGAGGCGCATCGGCTGCGCGTGTTTGCAACCGTCGAAAAGGGCGAGGTTTCTGGCTACGCATATTTTGTCGGCGGCGCCCGCGCCAAAGGGGCCAGCGTCGTGTTTCGAGATCGAACGGATGGCGAATTGCACTGCATGAGCGCGGGCGGCGATGGCGCCTTCAGGTGGAGACCGGACCCGCCGCAAACCATCAAGATCGTGGTCGACGCAGGCGAAGGCCATGTCGGCACGCTCGTCATCGACCGTTCGCGCTTCATGGGAGCGCGCGCGCAGACCGAGCAGGACGCCGACGAGGCGACTCTCGCCGATGCTTCGCTCTCCCCTCTTAGCCGCGACTTGATTGAGAAGACGGTAGACGAGGCCGTCGCCAGGCATACGCGGCCGCTGCTGGAAAAATTCGAGGCGATGGAGACGCGCACCCGCTTCAACGACATCATGGGCGGCATCGGCATGATCATCGGCATGGCGGGGGCAGCCCTATGGGCGCTTTCGCGTCGCAAGGGAGGCGCGGCGTGAGCCTCTCGTCGAGCCTTCACGTTCAGCGCGAGACAGGCCTCATAGAGGCGCTTGATCCACGCTCGCGCCTCATTGGCGCGGCTATCCTTGTGGGGGCCATTGTTTCACTGCACACCTTTACGGCCCGCTTCGCCGCGCTTGGATTGGCGATTGCGCTCGTCGTCGCCGCGCGGATTGAACCGCGCCTGATCGTTCGAAGGCTGGCCCACCTTGAGGGCTTCATGATCCTGCTGCTGATCATGCTGCCGCTGACTGTTCCCGGCCAACCCCTCGCCAGCCTTGGTCCGCTAACCATTTCGGATCGTGGCGTCGAACGCGCGTTCGGCGTCGTGCTCACCGTCAACGCCGCCGCGCTCTGCGTGTTTGCGCTCGTAGGCACGCTGGAGCCCATTCGTCTGGGCCGTGCAATGGCGGCGCTTGGCGTGTCCGAGCGCTTCGTGCGCCTGTTCATGTTCGTCGTGCGCTATAACGGTATCTTCGGCGTAGAGATCCGCCGCCAATTCGAATCGATGCGCGCACGCGGCTTCCGGGCGGGCGTCAGGCGTCACGCCTTCCGCAGCTATGGCAACCTCGCAGGCATGATCCTCGTGCGCTCCATCGAGCGCGCTGAACGTGTTGACGAAGCCATGCGATGCCGCGGCTTTTCGGGGCGTTTCCCCATGCGCCGCATCCGCCCCATGACGTTGGCGGACGGGCTGTTTGCAGCCTTTGCGGCGCTCATGGTCATCATGCTTATCGGGCTGGATCGTTTCGCATGAACGAACTCATCACCTTCGAAGATGTGACAATCGAGCGTGACGGCGCTTGCGTGCTGCGTGATGTTTCGTTCACGCTGTCCGCTGGCGAACGCCTCGCCATCGTGGGCCCCAACGGCGCGGGCAAGACGACGCTTTTGCGCGCAATGGTCGGTCTCCAGCCCATCACGAAGGGGCGAATTTTCGCCTTCGGAGCGGAGCGCAAGGGCGAGTCCGACTTCACTGAGGTGCGCCTGAAGGCCGCCTACATGTTTCAGGATGCTGACGACCAGCTCTTCTGCCCCACCGTGGTGGAAGACGTCGCGTTCGGCCCCCTCAACATGGGGCTGACCGATGAGGCGGCCCTCGCCCGTGCACGCCAGACGCTGACTTCCCTTGGACTCGGCCACCTGGCTGATCGGCTCGTGCGCCGCCTCTCGGGCGGGGAAAAGCGCATGGTGTGCCTGGCCGGCGTGCTCGCCATGAACCCGGACGTGCTGCTGCTCGACGAACCGACAAACAGCCTCGACGCCGCGCATCTGGAAAAGCTGACGGAAACGCTGCAGCGAATCGACAAGGCGATGGTGATCGTCTCGCACGACCGCCCGCTCCTCGATTGTCTCGCCACCCGCGCGCTGGCGATGCGCGACGGACAACTTGTCCCGGCGGTCTTGCACCGCCATCCCCATGTCCACGAGCACGGACATGTTCACCTTTAACGCAACGCACTCGGCAAAGGGCCCGCAAGCCTGTTAAGCTACCTGACATAGCCGTTTGCAGGACAGACTACCGCAATGTGGATAGCCTTTCTGAGCGCAGTGCTCGACCCTGTCGTGATAGGCGCGGCCCTCGTGGCCGTGCTGCTCGCGCGTCGCCCATGGCAATTGCGCGCGAGCGTCGCCAGCGTCGCAGCGCTCATGAGCCTGTCGGAACTCATAGGCGGCTTGCATGAACCTTTGAGCGCAGTGCTCGCCAGTGCGGCCGGGGCTACTGCAGGC
>CANMLK010000307.1 GCA_947498445.1 Beijerinckiaceae bacterium | reverse complement strand
CATGGAAACACCCGCTATCCCGCCGGGTGTTGCACTTCAAATTTGAGACCGCCAAGTTAATTCCCACAGATTGATAAATCAAGCGTTGTGAATGTGCACCATGGCGACGACATCAATGACGCCTATGCACGGCGGGGAATAGCTTCCAGAGCGACATGTTGAGCTCCGTGGTGATGCATGAACCATTCGTGATGACGGCTTATCAATTCAAACTAACTGCGGGCTCTCGTGCAATTAATCCCTTTTTCGACTTCGACAGGCTAGAAGTTCCTGATCTCAAGCATTGAAATCAAACAGTCCTGCGTCGTTCCGTGAGACATGTTCCGCGGCCCCCGGAAGTCTCTCTGATGGCAACCTCTCTACCGGGGTCTGGATGCTGCGACTCCCGTTAGACGCGATGCCTTTTCGACAATCTCCTGCGGGATCTCATAAAGTTCCGTGATCCGCCTATTGATGTCTTCTCCACGGGAGGGATTAAAGAGCTCGATATTCCGGCGATTGGCTTCCTGCAAAAGGTGAGGATCGGTCATTGCTTCGTCAAAAGCCTTGCGATGGGCGGCGCTCAGTTCGGGAGACAACCCCGGGGGCGCGACGAACGGCCGGCCAAGTTCTGGCGCCATGAAAATCAATTTCATGATTTGCCGTTGTTCATCGCTCTTCGCAAAGTCATGGACCAGCGGCACTTCGGGTAGACTCGGATGACGTGCATTGCCGATCTGCAAGAGAATCGACACGTTTTTGTCCTTGATCCAGTTGGGTCTGGCGCCGACGAGGCTCGACAGGTTCACGCTCGGGATGCCCTCTATTTCCCCGCGTTCCATAGCCAGCAGCATGTCGTTCGTGCCGGGATACCCGGTTACGAGTTTGAACCTCGTGCCGATGAGATTGTTGAGGACATTCGCGAAGACCGTCGAACCAGAAGTCGGCCCCGCACTGCCCATGATCATTTCGTGCGCGAAGACCTGATCAAATGTTTTGATTTTCGACGTATGCCACCCAATGATGACCGCGACCTCCGCGTTCATATTGCCGATCCAGACAAAATTGCGCGGGTCGAACTGGACGCCCTGGCTCTTCAACAGGTGCCCGACCGAATTCGATCCGTCGATGGCGCCGATCGTTAGTCCATCCTTTGTCGCCACGGAATAAATGAAATTTGCCACTTGTAGCGTTCCTGCCCCAGGCATGTTCTTTACGACTACTTGCGGCGATCCAGGAAGATGACGCCCCAGAAATGGGGCGAGGAATCGCGAATACAAATCGTATCCGCCGCCTGCGCCGCCAACCATGATCGAGACAGACTTGTTGGATAAATCTTGTGCGTGCACCGGCGCGAACGCGAACGAACTTAGCATGACGTAGCTGCCGATAAAAAGAAACGCTTTCAACAATCGGTTTCTGGACTTCATCCTCGTCCCCCCATTGCGCTCTCCGTCAGCTCGATCTCATGACCGTCTGGATCGAAGATGAAGGCAAACTTGTTCGCACTGCCTGGGCGATTGTTTTGGGGCCTTACTTGGGCCATTGCACCCGCTGCGACGGCCCGGTCAAAAAACGTCTCGATATGCGTGACCGCGATCGCCACGTGGCTCCTTGACGGCAGCTGCGGAAGGGTTGGAACGCCGAGGAATTGATAGAGCTCGATCGAGACCTCGCTACTCTCATCTCCGTAGCCGACATAGGCTGCAACGTCGTTGCGGTCCGGGTTGGCCCGCCGGCGCAGGACCTTCATGCCGAATACGGTCCGGTAAAATGCGACGGCCTTTTCCAGATCTGCGACTTCGAGCGCCAGATGTCGGATGCGGTATGCGCTGCCGTTCGCGGGAACTCCCGTCACGCTTCACCTCCCTTTACCGACGACGAGTTCTCAAAGTAGGAACGTGCCAAAGTGAATAAACGCGCGGAATCACCTGCGTCCCAGATAGGCTACCGAATCAATTTCTACCAAAATTCCTGGCGATAATTGCTGCACATCCATGACGAGGCTGCTCGGCGTTCGTCCTGCAGCATACTTCTCAAAATATTTGTGGTACGTGCCCGCGAATTTCGATCGGTCCTCGCCCGATACTATATATGTTGTTGTCTTGACGAGATCCTCCATCGTGCCGCCAGCTGCTTCGACGATGAAGCGTGTATATTCCATACAGCGGTCAGTTTGTCCTGCGAGGTCTCCGGGCGCCTCCAGTTGTCGCTTAAGGTCGTAAGCATCGACCCCGCAAATGTGCAACCAGTCGCCATAGCGTACAGCCTGCGAGAACGATCCTGGCGATAGTCTAACCTTGTCGCTGACAACGTAGGACTTGTCAGGCCCGGCGAACGCAACGCTGCGGATCATCACGCCATCACCGAGATTGGGCATCTGGATGCCGGAATTAGCCGGAAACTTGTCCCGATCGAAAATCCCCTTGTAGCGTTCTTCACGCGCCCGGCCGTATGAGACTCTAATCTCCGGGCTCAGGTCGCGCTGGAACATCCAGGTCCGGCCGACGTCGCCTAAGCTGAGTTTCTGGCTACGCAAGACGACGTTGATCCGATCGAGAATGGCGCCAACTTGGCGATACAGTGTGTCGCCAGCGCTGCTTCCTTGCTGGTCCGGCGCTGAAAGGCCGGAAAGATACGCCATGCCGCCCGCGTAGACCCCGTGCACCTTAACGCCTGGCGGAAGAGGTATTTCGGGCACGATGATCGCCCGCCGGTCCGCGCTGGTCGAAGCGATCGCGTCGAGCCGGACGGCGCAGCCGCCATCGAGCCCCGAATTTCCTAGAATTGTGAGCGCCGGAGCCCCTTTGGGATCCGGCCAGCGCTCATTAATGACGCGCGCAACGTCATCTGCGCGTGCGTTGTCGGGTAACATCACCCACAGGGAGATGACGCGATCGAGATCGAGTCCCAGGGCCCGCAGAGATCCGCGAAGGTGTGTGAGGCTTGTAGCAGTTTGTCCCGCGACGTCCGATGGTCCAACGATTGCGCCGGTTGCGCCACGAGCATCAGCCACAGCGAATGCGAGCTCGCCAGCTCGAACGCCTGGCGGCATCGGAGGCAAGGCGCCGGACTCAAGCGTTGCTGCACAGGCTCGCGAGGAGAGCAGATCAAGGCTCAATGCGGGGCCCATCCCCAACAGAACGCCGCCTCCCAGCAAGCTGCGACGGGTAATTGGACCTCGCATTGTTGCCTCCCACTGCGCAATTTTGAAGGGAAGCCTAACAGACGCCATCCCGTTTGCAAGCCGGCGCGGCACCGTCACGTTAACGGAATGTGGTAGCGGCGCGGGTATGGAAGGGGGATGAAAACTCATGACCCCTTGTACCGTCGTCATCGTTTCCCCGCCGAGGTGATCGTCAACGCGGTTTGGCTCTATTTTCGTTTCCCGCTCAGCCTGCGGATGGTTGAAGACATGCTGGCCATGCGGGGGATTGTCGTCAGCCATGAAACCGTGCGGCGTTGGGCGGAGAAATTTGGTCGGGACTTCGCCAATAAAATCCGTAGCCGCGCGCCGCAATTTGGCGACAAATGGCATCTCGATGAAGTCGTCATCACAATCAATGGTACGAAACATTGGCTTTGGCGCGCGGTCGATCAGGATGGGTTTGTTCTTGACGCACTGGTCCAGAGCC
>CANMLK010000306.1 GCA_947498445.1 Beijerinckiaceae bacterium | reverse complement strand
CTCTGCAACATGCTGTCTACGCACTGACCTCAAAATCGGATCAATCTTTCGGCTTGTGGTTCGAAAAGCTTGCGTTTCCGAGCCCCGTCCCGATGGTCAGAACAGCCCATCTGGCGGCATCGACCATGAAGGGGGCCTGGCTAAGCCCTTGGACGACGGCGTCGTTATGCATCACGACATGGGTTGCCTCGCCCCCGATCTCAGGGATCGCCTCCCGCACCAGCCTAGGCAGATTGAATCGCTCGGACTCCCAGTTTCCGCCGGGCAGGTTTTGCCCGCCCGACTCGATGGTCCCATCCGCGTTAATGACGCCCGGGCAAGCGATACCGATCAGCGGGGCCAGTTTCAGCTTTCGCTTCTTGGCGACGGCGACGGCGTCTTTCAGCATTTCGATGAGCCGTTCGGCGGCGGCAGTTCGGCTCGGGGCGTCATCTGCATAAGTCCAGACAGCTGGATCGTCAGCGTGGGCGTCTTTCAGACGGCCAGACCGGCCGAACTTAATCTCGACCACGCCAACCCGGATGTTTGTGCCGCCTATGTCGACTGCAAGGAGAGCGTCATGGGCCGTGAACATCCAGGCGGGCATAAGCTGGCTGGCGCCGACAAGGCCTGCTTCATCGGGGTCATGGCGAATGGGGACAAGATCCGCCGTTGATCCCTCGGCCTTGAGGATGACGCTCGTGCGTCCAATCACAAGCTCGCCAAGACGACCGCCGCGCATACCGCCGCCGATGACGATGCATTCTGTCCCCTGCCAGGAATCGTGGCGCATAAATCGGGTGATCACGCGCGCCAGTTCCTGAGCAAACCCTTCAATGGCGCCCATGACGACGCCGGCCTGCTCGCCGTCTCCATCAGCTAGCAAGTCCTCAAGCGTCTTTTTGCTGACCTTCTTTCTGGGCAGATCGCCCAACGGGTCCACGTCAGCCTCTCGAAGCTGGTCACGTAACGTGTTGAAGAAGTCCCAGAACGCGGTTTTATTCGCCTTGTCGCCGAGGAAGCCTCCCCCGGAACGTAATTCGAGATTGTAATTTTCAACCTTCACGAGCGGAAGGTTAAGCGCGCCGTGGGCGATCCCGTCCCCTGACGGGTCGCTCGGCGTCTGCTTTTTCTTGTCCGCCATGTGCGTTCCAACTGTTGAGATACAGCCGCAACGTTTCGGGTGAAGCCGCGTTCCGCCCGGTCAGGTCGTGATGCGGTCGATCTCTTGCAGGTCGGTCTCGGACAGAGCCCAGGACGCGGCTGAAATGTTGGCCTCGATCTGTTCCGGCGTCATGGCGCCAGCGATCACGCTCGAGACGACGGGCCGTGACGCCAGCCATGAGAACGAAAGCTCGATCATCGACTTGCCCCGCGCTTGCGCGAAGGCGCGAAGCCCTTCCACACGATCCCAGTTCTTGTCGGTCATGTAACGTGGGCCAAGCGCCGCATTGTTGGCGAAACGCGTACCCGGCGGCAGGTTGTCGCCGCGCCTGTATTTGCCGGTGAGAAGGCCGGAGGCGAGCGGGTAATAGGGCAGGAGGCCTAGTCCGTAAGTGGTCATCGCGGGGATGAGATCGGCTTCCGGCTTGCGGAAGAGAAGGCTGTATTCGTCCTGACAGGACGCAAAGCCGGAAACGCCCGCCTGCCGCGCGGTCCAGACCGCCTCGACAGCGCGCCAGGCTGGCTGGTTCGAGCAGCCGACGTAACGCACCTTGCCCTGTCGCACGAGATCGTCGAGCGCGCGCAATGTCTCGTCTATCGGCGTTGAAGTGTCGGGAAAGTGAAACTGATAAAGGTCAATCCAGTCTGTCTTCAATCGCTTGAGGCTCGCCTCAACCGCCATCATGATATAGCGGCGCGAACCACCCTTCATTTTAGCGGCTGCATCCATTGGCCCGCCGAACTTTGACGCGAGCACAATATCCTTGCGACGCTCGCCGAGAATTTCGCCCAGCGCCGTTTCCGAGCCGCCGCGATTTCCATAAATGTCGGCGGTATCGAAGAGCGTGACCCCTACATCCAGCGCTTTGTGAACAACCGCTTTGGCGCCAGTCTGATCGAGCCTGCCGCCGAGATTGTTGCAGCCAAGTCCGACGACGGACACTTTCAATCCGGAGCGGCCTAAATTTCGTTCTTGCATTGCGCAACCCCCGATTGTGGATCGCTGCATTAAGACCTTGCCCCGCTTCGTTTGCAACCATGCCAACGCTTGCGAAACGCACTGGCGCGCGCCACGTTAGCGCCGCGATAAGCTTCCGGGCGCCCCCGAGCCGATGCAGGGCAAGTCATGATCGTCGACGACCTCGATAAAGCGCACGAAGCGCTCGCGCGCATTCTGGCCCACAGCAACGACGCGGTGGCGTTTACAGGCGCGGGCATTTCAACCGAATGCGGCATTCCCGATTTTCGCTCGCCCGACAGCGCATGGAAGCGCCACCCGCCTGTACCCTTTGAACAGTTTTTGCAAAGCGCCGACGCGCGCGTGGAAACGTGGCGGCGCAAGTTTGCGATGGACGATCATTACGCCGGCGCGAAACCGGGGCGCGGGCATCGCGCGCTCGCGCGCCTTGTCGCCGATGGCGCCATGAGCGCAATCATTACGCAGAACATTGACGGGCTGCATGAAGCCTCCGGCATCGAACCCGAACGAATCGTCGAGCTGCACGGAAACGGCACGTACGCAGCATGTCTTGACTGCAGCGCGCGTCACGAACTGTCCGACATACGCAAGTCTTTCGAAAGCGCACCGCTTGCGCCAGAATGCGAATGCGGCGGCTTCATCAAAAGCGCGACAATCAGTTTTGGACAATCGATGCCGCAGAGCGCAATGCGTCGCGCGCGCGACGCCACCCTGCGCTGCGACCTTTTCATCGCGATTGGATCGTCCCTCGTCGTTTATCCCGCCGCAGGCTTTCCCGCAGCAGCCAAGGAAAATGGCGCAGCCCTCGTCATCATCAACAGGGAGCAGACGCCGCTAGATCAGATCGCGGATATCGTCCTGCGCGGGGACATCGGCGACATCCTGGCGCCCTTCGAGCGCGCCAACCGGCTGAATTGAGCCCGTATTGGGGATACTCCACAGGGAAAAAGATTCCCCACTTGGATGATCGCACGGCAATGCTATCCTTCCCATAGACTCACGTTTGATGTTTTGATTCGTCGCGCCGCACGTGTGAGTTTTGCGGATGCTAAACACCTTTTCCGGGGGCAGGTCCGTTGGTCAGCAAGGATCGCTTCGATTCATTTGAGAACGAGACTGCTCCAAGTCTCGATGAAGAGCGCCCGCTCGATCTCGTAGAAGTCAGCGGCTTCATTAAATGGTTCGACGTCTCCAAGGGCTACGGCTTTATCGTGCCCGACGATGGCGGATCAGATGTGCTCTTGCACGTTACAATCTTGAAGCGAGACGGTTATCAGACTGCGGCAGAAGGCGCGCGCGTCGTTTGCGAGGCGCACAAGCGCTCCAAGGGGCTTCAGGTCTTCCGTCTTGTTTCGATGGACGAGTCGACAGCGACACATCCAGCGCAGCTCGGCGCCCCGCGCACGCATGTTCATGTCGTGCCCACGAGCGGTTTTGAGATCGTGGTGGTCAAATGGTTCAACCGCATTCGCGGCTTTGGCTTTTTGACGCGCGGCGA
>CANMLK010000305.1 GCA_947498445.1 Beijerinckiaceae bacterium | reverse complement strand
ATTGAGACGCTCGATCAGCCCTGCGAGTTGCGACGTCGTCGTGTATGGCGTGAGTTCGCGGTCGTGAACGATGGCGCGCGCAATACGGCGCGCCGTGCGCTCTTCGCCATAGAAATAGAAAATGTCTGCGAGTTCGTCAGCGTCGGCTTCGTTGACGATGTCGCCAGCGCTGCGCCCGCTCATCTCCATGCGCATGTCGAGCGGTCCCTCGAAGCGGAAGGAGAAGCCTCGCGCGGCTTCATCGAACTGCATTGAGGAAACGCCAATGTCGAGGACGACGCCATCAAGAGCCGGGAAACCGGCGTCGCGCGCAGCCTGCGCAAGTGCGCCAAAGCGGGCCTGACGCAAGACAAGACGGTAACCAAATTCCTCGACCATGGCGGCGCCAGCTGCGATCGCTGTGGGATCGCGGTCCAGCGCAATGACGCGGGCGCCTTCGTGCGCGAGGATGGCGCGCGTGTAACCGCCCGCCCCAAAAGTCGCGTCAAGATAGATGCCGCCCGCTTGTGGCGAGAGTGCAGAGACCGCTTCCTCAAGGAGCACGGGAACGTGCCGGGCCGGTCCGCCAGCGACAGGAGGTTCCTCCTCGCCGCGACCCGACGTCATTCCCGTGCTCCTCGAGGCTGCGGTTGCTCCGCGGCCTTCACTGAAGCGCCAAGCCTCTTTCGCAATTCTCGCACCTGGTTTCTGGCCTCTTCCAGGTGGGCGCGAAAGCGGCCCGGTTCCCAGATCTGGAACTTGTACCCCTGCCCCACAAACGTGACCTCGGAGGCCACGCACGCATACGCCCTCAAACGATCCGGAAGGCTGATCCGGCCCTCCGGATCCACTTTCAGGATTTCTCCATCGCCAAGCAGCGCCGTCGAATAGACGTCGTGCTCGTTTGAATAGGCCGCGAACCGTCCCAGCACCGCATCGATCTCCCGCACCAGAGCGAAGCCGCCGCAATCCAGCGCGTCGGCATCCAGAGACGGATGAACGTAGAGGCCCTCGTATCCGTCCCGCGTCATCACCGCCCGAAAAGATGCCGGAATAGAGACGCGCCCCTTGGCGTCCAGCCGGTTGGTGAAATGGGAAACGAAGCGATCCAACGCAGCCACTCGAACTAGGCCCAAGCCAACAAGGCTCAGGCGAACGCGACGCGCTATCCCTGCCGGCGCAATCGGCGTCCGACGGATTTTGCTCCGCCGATGCTGCCCGGAACTCCGGCGCTTGGCGCGGAATGTGACGCACCGAACTGATGATTTGGGATAGCATGGGATTATATGGGACGTCAATGAGAACACCGAGTCATCAGGGTGCTGATCGGCTCCCCAGCATTTGGACTGGTTAACGTTAATGAAACCTTGAAGTTGGGCGTCTCAGGGCCGCGAATGCGCCAAATTCACGCTCTTGGCGCTCGACCGGCGCCGAACGGTTCTCTAAAGCTATGAGATTGTTTGGGACGAAGCCGGCGAATGGACGAATTGGCGAATAGGCGGGTTGCCCCTACCCCTTCGGTTCCGCCGAAGGTGAAGGGCACGCGTGCGCCCAACGAGATCGATTTTTGGCGCGGCTACGCGCTGATCGCTATATTTATCAACCACGTGCCGGGCATCTTCTACGAGCAGTTCACGCACAAGAATTTCGGCTTCTCTGATTCGGCCGAATTGTTCGTTTTGCTCGCGGGCTGGTCCCTGCGAGCGATGGTGGACAGGTCGCCTGATCTAGAGCCCGTCCGCCTGGTGCTTCGCATCGGCGGCCGCGCGGTGACGCTTTACATTGCGCAGCAGGTCATCACCGTCATGGCGATCGCGATGATTGCAGCGACGGCGCTGCTCACGCAAACAAACCTTGTTCTGCAGTGGAATAACGCCGCTGCGGTGTTCGAGGAGCCGGTGACGGCCAACATTGGCCTTGTTATTCTCTCTCATCACCTTGGCTACTTTGACATTCTGCCGCTTTATATCGTGCTGATGTGGATGGCGCCTGTCTTCGCCGTGCTCTACCGCGTTTCGCCGACGGTGCTGCTGGCGGCGTCCGGGGGCCTCTACGTCGCCACATTGTACACAGGTTTCAATTTGCCGACGTGGCCGGTCGAGGGACGGTGGTACTTTAATCCCTTCGCCTGGCAGTTTGTGTTCGCGCTCGGCTACATGCTGGGCGGACCGGGCCCCGGTCAGCAAATCGTCCAGAAATACCGGCTTCCAATACGCATTTTCGGCGTGCTTTTTGTGGTCGGCAGTCTTTTTGCCGCAACTTATGGCTGGTATTTCGACTGGCTGAATGCGCCTGAGCCGGCAGCTTTCTTCGTGGTGGACAAAACCTTCCAGACCCCTCTTCGCCTGCTTCACGTGCTGGCTTTGATGGCGACATTTGGGGGGGCTTTCTATTTTATTCTCAAATACTTGCCTCAAATCGCGCGCTTCTGCTCGATGCTTGGCCGAAATTCGCTGAATGTCTTCTGCGTTGGCTCATTGCTCAGCCTGAGCGGCCAGATCGGCCGTTTTGCTTTGTCGGAAAGCTTGTGGGTTGACACAGCAGTCCTTATACTAGGACCCGTTTTATTGAGTTTGACAGCATGGGTATCCGAATGGCGACAGCGCCTAAGGGCCTGATATTCCTGATCGGAGCAGTCGCCGCTTGCGCGGTGGGTCTTGCTGTCGCCCAAACGGCGCCGACGACCTCGCCGACGCCAGACGGTCCTGCTGCCCCGATAGCGACTCACCCGCTCAGCACGCAATGCTCTGTACCGGCGAACGAAATCGCAGCCCCGGCGCCGCTCCCAACGCTCATCACCCGACTGGAAAATCACCAGCCATTGCGCATTTTAGCCATTGGTTCGTCTTCGACCTGGGGTGTTGGCGCTACATCCAACCGCAAGAATTACCCCTCGCAACTGGAAGCGATGCTTGAGCGTATACTCAAGGACGTACCCATCGAGATGATCAATCGCGGGGTATCGGGAGAAACGGCCGGCACCACTGCCGATCGTTTGCGCATGGAAGCCGCCCTCATCAAGCCGGACATTGTGTTGTGGCAGGTTGGCACCAACGACGCAGTGCAACGCATCGCAGTTGAGCAGTTCGAGCGCACGGTCTCCAGAACGGTCGCCATCCTCAAGCGCAAGAAGATCGACATTGTGCTGGTTGGGCTGCAATATACCCCCAAATACGCCCGCGACGAGCATTATTTCGCCATCCGCGAGGCGCTGAAGCGCGTCGCGGCCGAGCAGAACGTACTCTACGTTCGCCGCTATCAGGCGATGGAGTACATCTCCAAAACCAAGGCCACCATGCAGATGATGGCCGACGATGACTTCCACCTGAATGATGTGGGCTACCAATGCATGGCCGAGCACATTGCCCAGGCTGTCACCGCGAACATTTTCGTTCGGCGCCGCAAGCCGGCGAGCTGACCCCTTTCCGCCACCCGCACTGCAATGAGCCCTTGGCGCTTGAAAGAGCGCCGATGTCCCGGATTCACGCCTCGGGCGCCAGTTGGACACCTCCAAAAACCTCTCGCCAAATCGGCTGGCTATTGATTCACTGGGCCCTGTGACGAGGGGGTGCGGATATGGCGCAGCGGGCTCCGGGTTTCTTTGATGTTGATGAGCGGCTCGCCGCTCTTTCCGCCAAGGGCGACG
>CANMLK010000304.1 GCA_947498445.1 Beijerinckiaceae bacterium | reverse complement strand
ACGAAATCTCATCGAGCGCTTCTTCCTGAAGCTCAAACACTTCAGGCGCATCGCAACGCGCTACGAACAAACACCGAGAGCATTCATGTCCATGCTATCAATCGTCAGCGCGCATATTTGGACACGATGAATGTCAACGCGCTCTAGCGTGGACCGTGATCTTCTTTTTCGCATCCGCTGCAGCGAGTTCCGCCTATCTCACAGTGAGTGAAACCTTCCCGCTGGAAGTCCGCGCGCTGGCGATTGCCGTTTTCTACGCGGTGGGCACGGCGCTCGGCGGTGTGGCTGCGCCGCTGATTTTCGGCGCCCTTATTCAGACCGGGTCACGAGAGGCGGTGTTCGCCGGCTATCTGTTTGGCGCGGCGCTGATGATCGGAGCTGCGATTGTCGTGTACTTCTTTGCCGTCGCCGCCGAGCGCAAGCCGCTGGAGGAAATCGCGCGGCCGCTTTCGGCTGCGGACTGAAGCGGCGTGAGGTTTGGGAGCCTAAAAACAGGTTGATCCCTCGTCGCTTTAGTCTTCAACTCGGCGCCGGGATGTGCGCCAGAGGTGAAAGCCATGAACGAGGATGAGGCCGTGCTGGCCATCAACGCCGCCTATTATCGCGCATTCGCGGCGGCGGACGTGGCGGCGATCGAGCGGCTCTGGGCCTTCGACGGCGTCACTTGCGTCCACCCCGGATGGCGCCCGCTCGTCGGGCGACACGACGTTGTCCGCTCCTATCGCGACATCCTGTCTGGCGCGCCAGCTGTGCCAATCACCTGCCGGGAGCCAAAGGTCGTCATAACAGGCGATTTCGCCCGCGTCGTCTGCCTGGAAATAGTAGGCCCCGTGCTACTGGCGGCAACCAATTGCTTCGTGCGCACGGGGCAGGGCTGGCTCATGGCGCATCATCAGGCCAGCCAGATCGCGGATATGGACAGGGCGCGCGCTGGCGCCGGCGAAAAGGCGCCGCGCACGCTGAACTGAGCGCCCGAATAACGTTCTGGAGGCGGCCGAGACGGACTTTTGCTTAAGCTCGATTGAACCGGGCCGAAGTTTTGCTATTGTCCTCCCAAATTGGGAGGGAAAACGTCAATGAGAATCAATCTCGGTCATGTCCGCGCCGTGGGCGCCGTCCTCGCGACGCTGGCGACATCCGCAGTCTTCGCCCAGTCCGCAGACGAAAACGTCTTCAAGGGCAAGACCATCAACATCGTCATCGGCGGGTCGGCGGGTGACGGCTACGACATCTACGGGCGAATCCTCGGCCCCTTCCTCACCAAGCACGTGCCCGGAAATCCGCGCTATGTACCGCAGAACATGCCGGGCGCAGGCACGCTGGTGGCCGCAAACTACATGTACGAGGTTGCCCCGAAAGACGGCACGGCGATTGGCACAGTGGGCGGCGGCACGGCAACCGGCCAATTGTTCAAGACGCCGAATTTCCGCATCGATCCGCGCCGCTACAACTGGATCGGCAGCCTCAACAGCGAGGTCGGTCTCGTCCTCGCGTGGCATGACCAGCCCTTCAAGAAGTACGAGGACATTCTGGAGCGCGAATTTGTCGTGGGCGGCGGTGGGCCGACGTCCGGCACGGTGATTTTTCCGCTGGTGCTCAATCGCGTCGTCGGCACGAAATTCAAGATCATCCCCGGCTACAAGAGCACCGGCGACATCGCGCTGGCGATGGAGCGCGGTGAGGTGATGGGCACGGGCAGCTATCATTATTCCAGCTTGATCCAGGCTAAACCGAACTGGATCCGTGACAAACAGGTGACGCCGCTGATCCAGCTTTCGCTGATCAAACATCCGCTTTTCCCGGACCTGCCGAATATTCCCGCGCTCGCGAAGACGCCCGAACAGGCGGAAATCCTGCAACTTGTCTTTGCGCGGCAGGCGATGGGCCGTCCCTTCATGCTGCCGCCCGGCGCATCGCCAGACGCGACACGCATCCTGCGCACGGCCTTTAACGCAATCCTCAAGGACCCCGAGTTTTTGCAGGAGGCCGAGAAGCGGCGCATGGATCTGACGCTCCCTATGACGGGAGATGAAATTCACGCACTGCTCGACAAGCTTTACGCTGCGAGCCCCACTGTCATCGACAAAGCCATCGCTGCTAGTGATACTGGCGACCTCGGCAAACGCTAAATAAACAGACAGGCTTCAGTGACGGTCACGCTTGACGATTGCTTGAAGCCTGTCTCTTATACTATTAGTCTCTTCGACAGAAACTGGGGCTGACGCCGAGACAACTTAAGCTCTGGTGTGTGCGCTGGAAGCCCACTCTCATGAGTAACCAATTAAGCGAAGCAGGATCGCTGTCTCCTCCGTCCGATGGCACACGGGAGGAGTATGTGCGCTATTATCGTCTGCTCCTTGCCACGCCCCACACGCAGCAAAATTGTGCAGATCTGCGTCGGCAAGGTCGCGATGGCCTCACCATGCTGGGCGCAACGCCAGCCACGACCGCGCTTCGCCGCCGGAAACTCTGGCTGGTGTCGAGCCATTTCCGGGCAAAGCGGCCTAAAGGGCGCCCGACGAGAAACTAGCAAACACATATCTGGACTGTGGCTTTCTCTCCAACTTTCATATGAGCTGCCGACTCCCTATCTTCAGGTCACGCCTGAGAGGTCTTTTCGGAGCACCACATGATCGAGCTGGAGGACGTCGAGGCCGCGGCTCAAAGGCTGCAAGGCGTCGTGACGAAGACCCCTTTTCTGCCGTCCCGCGTGCTGTCAAAGCTTACGGGAGCTGAAGTCTTCATCAAGTTCGAGAACCTCCAGTTTACGGGCTCGTTCAAGGACCGTGGCGCGCTCAACAAGCTTGCGTCGCTGGATGCCGCCGCGCTGAAGGCGGGCGTCTGCGCCATGTCGGCGGGCAACCATGCGCAGGGCGTGGCGTGGGTGGCGAACCGCATGAACGTGCAGGCGGTTATCGTTATGCCGAAAGCGACGCCCAACACGAAGGTCGAGAGCACTCGCGCTCACGGGGCCGAGGTTGTGTTGTGCGGCGATACGCTGGAGGAAGCCGCCGCGCAGGCGCACCAGATTGCGCGTGAACGAGGGCTGACATTCATCCATCCCTACGACGATCCGCTCGTTGCCGCCGGGCAGGGCACTGTCGGGCTGGAGATAGCGCGCAGCGGCGTTGCGCTTGACGCGGTGATTTGCCCTGTGGGCGGCGGCGGGCTCATCTCCGGTGTGTCGACCGCCATAAAGGCGCTTTGTCCGGGCGTGCGTGTCTATGGCGTCCAGAGCGCCTGCTTTCCCACGCTGGTGCGCGGCCCCAAACCTGAAGCAAGAGGCGCGACCATTGCTGACGGCATTGCCGTGAAAAGCCCCGGCGGGATGACCTCGCGCGTGATCGCGGCGCGCGTCGACTATATTTTCGCGGTCGAGGAGCGGTGGATTGAAGAAGCCGTCGCCCTGCTGATCAACATTGAGAAAACGGTGGCGGAAGGTGCGGGCGCCGTTCCGCTCGCCCTGCTGCTGCGCGACAAGGACCGCTTTGCAGGCAAGCGCGTGGCGCTGATCTTGTCGGGAGGCAATATTGATGCGCGCCTGCTGTCGTCGCTGCTGGTTCGCGAACTCGTTCGCGAAATGCGCATCGTGACGCTGCGTATTGCGGTCGCCGACCAGCCGGGATTTCTCGCCAGCGCAGCC
>CANMLK010000303.1 GCA_947498445.1 Beijerinckiaceae bacterium | reverse complement strand
TAGGTGCGGCCGGGGCAGATCACGCGAATGGGCGGCTTGGCGCGCAGCATTGTGCGCACCTGCACGGGCGAGGTGTGCGTGCGAAGAAGTTTGCGTTCGCCGGACTCGTCGGGATTGAAGAAGAACGTGTCGTGCATCTCGCGCGCCGGGTGGCCGGCGGGGAAGTTCAGCTTGGTGAAATTGTAATCGTCGCTCTCGACGTCCGGGCCTTCGGCAATCGAGAAGCCCATGTCCGCGAAGATGGCGGTGAGTTCGTCCATCACCTGGCTGATGGGGTGGATGCGGCCTGTCTCGGTTGCGGCCTCGCGCACAGGCAGCGTCACGTCCACACGCTCGGATGCAAGGCGCGCTTCCAGCGCCGCCGATTTCAGCAAAGTGCGGCGTGCGCCCAGTGCGTCGCCGACCTTGTCCTTCAGCGCGTTGATGGCTGCGCCAGCGCTCTTGCGCTCGTCGGGCGACATCTTGCCGAGCGTGGCGAGAAGGGCGGAAATTGTCCCCTTCTTGCCCAGCGCGCCAACGCGCACGGCCTCCAGCGCGGCTTCGTCGGAAGCGGCGGCTATGGCCTCAAGGATCTCGTTCTCGAGCATTTTCAGATCGGACATTGTGCAATCACAGGTCAGGAGAGAAGCGGCTTTTGCCATGGGCAAGCTGGCTTGTCGAGGAAGGCCCCTTTACGCGAAAGGCCCGCATCGCTGCGGGCCTTCTGCATATTGAAAGTGCAAAGGGTCACGCAGCCTGTGGCGGCGTGCAGCCTTTACGCGGCCTTCGGCATTGCGCTTTTGGCCTGATCGACGATGGCCTTGAAGCCTGCAGGCTCGTGGATGGCCATTTCGGAGAGGACCTTGCGGTCGACTTCGATGCCAGCCAACGCGAGCGCGTTGATGAACACGCTGTAGGTCATGCCGAACTCACGCACGGCGGCGTTGATGCGCTGAATCCACAGAGCGCGGAACGTGCGCTTCTTGTTCTTGCGGTCGCGGTAGGCGTATTGCATCGACTTGTCGACGGCAGCCTTGGCGGTGCGGATGGTGTTCTTGCGGCGGCCCCGGAAGCCCTTTGCCGCATCGAGGGTCTTTTTGTGCTTGGCGTGGGACGTTACGCCCCGTTTGACGCGAGCCATGACGAAACTCCTTCAGATCAGTCGGAAGATTGCAGATACTTCGGAAAATGTGCGGGAAGAGGGACTTCAGCCGTTGGGCAGGAAGTACTTCTTGACGTTGTCGCCATCCGTCTTGAACATGACGGTGGTTCCACGCAGGTTCCGGATCTGCTTGTTCGTCCGCTTGATCATGCCATGGCGCTTGCCGGCCTGAGCGTACATCACCTTGCCGGTGCCAGTGATCTTGAAGCGCTTTTTAGCGCCCGACTTCGTCTTCAGCTTGGGCATTTTGCTCTCCTTGGCCTTGCGGCCTCAGTCATTTTCGATGACGCGCCTGGTGGCGCATCGCCGTTCGCATCGGAATGAGCGAAAAGAACCGCCACGGCAGCCCTATACGGCCGGTCGGTCCAGAGATGCGCTTATAGGGGGAAAGCGGAACGGGATCAAGGGCGTTCAGCCGCCCCTGCCCTCATTGGACGTTTGCAGCGGCTTCTCCTCGATCAGGATGAACGAAAGAAGCCCGAGCGCGAAGCTCGCGGCCGTCAGCCAGAACAGGGCGCGGAAGGCGCCGATGGCGGTCTCTCGGCCAATATCCAGCGCCTGCGCGCCCGGCCCCACTGTCTGGAGGACAATGGCGCCAAGGACTGAGATCAGCACCGCCGAGAACAAGCCGCGCCCGAACGAGAGCGTTGACGTCGCTGCGCTCAGATCGCTGAGCCTGACGCTGTTTTGCACCACGAGGGTCACGATGGGCGCCAACGGGCCAAAGCCCAGGCCGATGAACACCAGCACGAACTGGAATTCGAGCATTGAAATCGTGTCGGTCTTCCAGGCGAGCCAGGCGGTCGCCGCGACGCACAGGACGTTCGTGATGATGGGGTAAAGCTTGTAACGGTCAATGCGCGCGGCGACGAGCGAGCCGATCAGCGCGCCCAGATTCACCGTGATCATCAGGGCCATAAGCTGCAGGCCGGCCTGCAACGGGGTCATGCCGTGCACATATTGCAGGTACAGCGGCAAGTAGAGGTTGAGGCCAAACACCGCCGCCCAGCCGCAGGCGCTGGCCCCTATCGCCGCAATGACGATGCGGCTCTTGATGATGTGAAGCGGAATCAGCGGTTCGGGCGCCGTCAGCTGGCGCCATACGAACGCCGCCCAGCCGAGGACAGAGAGTGCGCCGACGCCCAGAATTTCGGGCGAGCCCCACGCCAGCGTCTTCCCTCCAGCCGTAATGACGAACATCGACGAGGCGCTCGCGAAGATGAAGATCGCCGCGCCGGGCAAATCGAGCCGTCGGCGCTTTTCATTGCGGGGCAATTTGCGCAGAAGGCGATCCGTGATCACCAGCGACAGCAAGCCCAGCGGCGACGTGACGCAAAAGACGAAGCCCCAGTAAAAATTCTCGGAGATGTAGCCGCCAAGCGCCGGGCCGATGCCGCCTGCTGTCGTGTAGACGAGGGCGAAATAGGTGTAATACCGCGCACGCTGCTTGGGCGGTGCGATGTCGCCAAGGATTGTCAGGGCCTGCGATGTGAGGCCGGCCGCGCCAACGCCCTGAATGGCGCGCGCCAGAATCAGCGTCGTCATGTTGGGCGCGAGCGCAGCCACGAAACCACCAACCAGAAAGATCAAGACTCCGGCGCGCAGGATCAGGCGGCGCCCGTGAATATCGCTCAACCGGCCAAACAACGGCGTCGTCGCCGTCAGGGTCAACAGGTAAATCGAGGCGATCCACGAGAGGTTCTGCGTCGCGCCAAACTCGCGGCCAATGGTCGGCAGGGCGCCGGCCACAATCGTCTGGTCGACAGACGACATGAACACGGTCGGCAGCACCCCCGCCACGATCCAGAGCGCATCGCGATGAGTCAGGGGTCCAGACCCGTCGGAACTGGCTGCGGTCGGCGTCGTCATGTCGGGCTGAACATCCTCCGGGGGGCAATCTAGCACGCGCAAGCGAGCGCGCCAGAAGCCGTTGTCTTCCGGCGTCCCAAACGAAACGGCCTCCCTTGGGGGAGGCCGGATCAAATGAATTGCGCCGATGACTTCTAGCCGCTCAAACTTACTTGGGCGCCAACACCATGACCATCTGGCGGCCTTCCATCGAAGGCGCAGCCTCGACCTTGGCAATCAGCGCTGTTTCATTGCGCACGCGCTCCAGCAATCGGTAGCCGATGTCCTGATGCGCCATCTCGCGCCCGCGGAACCGCAGGGTCACCTTGACCTTGTCGCCCTCTTCGAAGAAGCGGCGAACGGCCTTCATCTTCACGCCGTAGTCGTGATCATCGATGCCGGGGCGAAGCTTGATTTCCTTAAGCTCGACGACTTTCTGCTTCTTGCGGGCCTCGGCGGCCTTTTTCTGCTCAAGAAAGCGGAATTTGCCGTAATCGAGAATTTTGCAGACAGGCGGATTGGCGCCCGGGACGATCTCGACAAGATCAAGTCCGGCGTCTTCGGCCAGCTGAAGCGCGTCAGGGAATTGGACGACGCCCTGGTTCTTCCCCTCCTGGTCGATCAGCTGCACTTCGCGCACGCGGATATCTTTGTTGGTCCGTGGCCCATCTTTCTGCGGGGTCGGCGGAGCTTTCATGGGACGGCGAATGGTCTGATCTCCTCAAGTGAATAAGCCGGACCCGAGGCTGGCTAAACCAAAAGCCCCCGCAGCAATACGCCACGAGGACCCG
>CANMLK010000302.1 GCA_947498445.1 Beijerinckiaceae bacterium | reverse complement strand
CCCTGTGGTTGAACGCCGGATATGCTGACGGCATGACCGAATACACGACGAACTGGGGTTCGGTGAAGACCTCGGCTTATAAGCGCGACGCTGGCGGCTTCCAGAACACAGCGCCGAGCATGGTTCTGACCGCCGCTGGCATCGAGACTGTGAAGTCCTGGAACGTTGCAGCCCTCTTGTCGCACTTCTGGGCTCCGCAATGGCGTTCCAACTTCTGGGGTAGCTATGGCCAGATGGATGCCCCGAATGCCTCGGCAAACTGCTCGTTCAACGCGCAAGGCTGCTTCGGCGACACGACCGTGTGGAACGTCGGCACGAACTTCGCCTGGCTGCCCACGCGCGACTTCGAAATCGGCGTCGAGGTCATCTATTCCCGCGTCACGCAGGACGTCCGCGCTGGCGGCATAGTAGCTGGCGGGGCCCTGGTTCCCACCTTGGTCAGCCGCAAGTCCGACGACAACATCACCGGTCGTCTGCGCGTCGAGCGCAACTTCTAATATCGCGCCCGCCCGGCTTGCCGGGCGGATCGCAAATATCTGGGGGCGGTCTTCGGACCGCCCCTTTTTTATGTCAACGCATCGAACAAAGTCAGACGCGCCTCATCGGCAGAACTAGCCGGTTCGTAATCCGCCCCTCGCGCCTCAATAGCCGAATTGCTCGCGCAAAATCCGCTCTTCAAGCGAATGTCCCGGATCGTGCAGCAGCACGCATCCGGTCTCGTGATCCATGGCGATGTCGACCCGCGCGACGTTGCGGATCTCGTAATGGTCAGCCACCGCCGCGAC
Organism: Beijerinckiaceae bacterium; assembly: GCA_947498445.1. GTDB lineage: Bacteria > Pseudomonadota > Alphaproteobacteria > Rhizobiales > Beijerinckiaceae > Terripilifer. The sequence continues at coordinate 3,007 of CANMLK010000302.1, read as the reverse complement.
CGGCCGCTTGTCGGCTTCCAGCACCTCGAACGAAACACGCGCCTTGTCGGGCAGCAACGCGCCGCGCCAGCGCCTTGGCCTGAAGGCGGAGATGGGCGTCAACGCCATGAGCGGCGAATCCAGCGGCAGAATGGGGCCATTGGCCGACAGATTGTAGGCGGTTGAACCCGCTGGCGTGCAGACCAGCGCGCCGTCCGCTATCAGCTCGGACATACGCTCCTGCCCATCGATAAGGATGCGCATCTTCGCTGCCTGATAAGACTGGCGCAGAAGGGAAACCTCGTTGATGGCGCGCGCCGAGAACTTGGCTCCCGCGACATCCGTCGCTGTCATCGCGAGCGGGCGAATAGTCGAGGCCCACGCCGCAACAAGCCGCTCGGGCAGGCCTTCCTCCTGATACTCGTTCATCAGAAACCCGACCGAGCCCCGGTTCATGCCGTAGATGGGCTTCAGCGCCCCCATAAAGGCATGCAGCGTCTGCAGCATCAGCCCATCGCCCCCCAGGGCGACAATCACGTTGGCGGTCTCGAAAGGCGCTTCGCCATAGCGTGCGGCGAGCCGCCCGCGCGCATCCCGCGCCTCGGGCGTTCCCGAGTCGAGAAAGGCGATGCGGGCGTCCCCGTCGAATCGGTGTTGCCGAGAATTCATGCCTTGTCCTGCCACACGCTCGCTCAAGCCCCAGACATACCCCCGACTTGGCAAGGAGGAAAGCATTGGCAAGGAGGAAAGCATTGGCAAAGCAGCAAGCGCGTCAGGCGTGGGCTTCGCGACCGCGCGTGATGCGCATGCAGTGCAGCACGAATTGCTCGTACCCATCGGATAACAGCATCTCCGGCTCCCACTGCCGGTCGCCAGTCTCGATGAGAACACTGTTGGCGCCGCCCTGATTGGCGACTTTGTGAATGGCCTCGACGATTGTCTCCGCCAGCTGGTGACCGGGGAGGGCGGCCACGATCATGTCCGTGATCCGCATGGCGCGCCGGTCCGCGACCGTGCGTAGCACGTTCCACACAAACAGTGCGTGGATATAGCCGCGAGAGTCTTCGATGGCGACCACGCCACCGGTTTTTCCCAGCCGCCGGCCCGTCGCAATGGCGAAGGAGAGCCAGTCTTCCAAACTGACGCCGGGATGCGATATCTGGACGAGAGGCCAAGCCCGCAACGCGACCCGTCTGTCGACGACCGTGGTCTTGAACAAGGGCTCGGCGGGTCTTGAATCCAGCATCGAGGCATTTGAGGTCGTTTTGAGTCGTGCCACATTGACCTGAGTCAAGCCAGGAGCCATGCGCCAAACGGCGCGCGCTTGCGAAACCGTTGCAAGCGCGGCTCACATGTGCGAATTTATTTGCAATTGCAGGATAAAGTTATGGAAGTTACCCTTAGGAAGAAGGCCGATAGCGCCGCGTCCATGGGGCTCCCTCAGCCTGTTCTGGCGCTCTGTCCAAACTCGAAAGCCACTATCAACTGCGACAAATGCCGGGTTCGCGCGCTGAGCCTGTGCGACGCGCTCGGGCCTTCCGAACTGGTCGAACTCGACAGGATGGCCACGACAATTTCTGTCGGGGCGAAGGCGACTTTGTTCGAACAGGATCAGCCGTGCGAATGGGTTTACAACATAACCGCAGGCTCTGTGCGGCTCTACAAGCTGCTGCCCGATGGTCGCCGACAGGTGGTGGGCTTTGCACTGCCGGGGGATTTTCTCGGGCTCTCAATGAGCGAGAAGAACGCGTTTTCGGCCGACGCCCTGACCCCGACGAACGCTTGCCGGTTTTCGCGCAACGACTATTCGAACTTCCTCGACGAGAAGCCTCATCTGTTGCGGCGTCTGCATTCCATGGCGAGCCATGAATTATCGCTGGCGCAGGACCAGATGGTGATTCTCGGCCGCCGGACGGCGGAGGAGCGGGTCGCTGCCTTTTTGATCGGCCTGCGCAACCGCTGGACCCGCGTCAACGGCAATCACGTCCACGTGCCCCTGCCCATGACGCGTCAGGACATCGGCGACTTTCTGGGCCTCACGGTTGAAACGGTGAGTCGCCTGATGACGCGTCTGGCGCGCGAGAAGGCGATCGTCATCGTACCCGACGGCGTTCGCCTCCTGGACGTGGCGCGACTCGAGCGTCTCGCCGAAATCTGACATTTCATTCCAGCTTCAGCTTGCGCTGGGGTTCGTCTGCGGTTCAAATCGCAGCGATGAGCCGCCATGCGCAATCCTTGTCTGGCGCCCAGATTGAAGAGGCCGTTGCCACATGACTTTTCGCGTCGATGACGAAAATCTGGCCATGATGAAGTTTGCGGTCGGCCAGCCCGTGACGCGCGCCGAGGACCCGCGGCTTCTGCGCGGCGAAGGCGAGTACACCGACGACGTGAACCTTGCTGGGCAGGTGTGGTGCTCCATGGTGCGCTCGCCCATAGCCCACGGCGTGATAAGGGGTATCGACACCGTAGCCGCAAAGGCGATGCCGGGCGTTCTCGCAGTCTATACCGCGTCCGATCTGGCCGCAGGCGGCTGTGCCCCGATGGCCTATCGCGTCGCGCTCAAAGGCCGCAACGGCTCTGACATCATCAAGCCCAAGCGCTACGCGCTGGCCCACGACAAGGTGCGCTTTGTCGGCGACCCGGTGGCCTGCGTGATCGCGCAGACAGCCGCGCAAGCGCAGGACGCTGCGGAGGCGGTGAGCCTTGATATCGAAGCGCTGGACCCGGTCATCGAGATGGCCGACGCGGTGAAGCCCGGCGCTCCGCAGATCTATGATGAGGCGCCCGCCAACGTCGCCTTCGATTATCACTTCGGCGACAGTGAAAAGGTCGCGGCGGCATTCAAGGCCGCTGCCCACGTCGTGCAATTGCACATCCTCGATACACGCATCGTCGTCAACGCGATGGAGCCGCGCGCAGCTGTCGCTCAATACGATGCGAACGCCGGACGCTTTACGCTTTGGGCGCCAACTCAGGGCGTGATGGCGTCACGCGCCAACGCGGCTGACATGATGGGCGTCGCAGCCGA
>CANMLK010000301.1 GCA_947498445.1 Beijerinckiaceae bacterium | reverse complement strand
AATTGGCGATCACGACATCGCCGCGCGCCATGACCGAATTATACTGCACTTTCAGCGTGCTCGTACCTGCATAGGCGCCGTGATAGGTCGTCACGAACGGCACGCGCGCGCGTCTGGCTGCGCCTAGCGCCACCCAGGCGGGGGCGCGCGAACGGGCGTGGACGAGATCGACGCGCTCGCGCCGGATGATGTCCTGCAGTTTGCCGACATTCAGCGCCATTCGCAGGGGGTTTTTGGTCTTCGCCGCAAAGGGAATCCACAAGCCGCCGCGCGCCTGCAATTCGCTGACAAGCCGCCCGCCCTCGCAGGCGACCAGCGCCCGCGCGCCCGCCGCCACAAGCGCCTCGGCAATATCGACGGTCGTGCGCTCCGCGCCGCCGGCGTTCAGTTCGGGGATGATCTGAAGAATGGTGCGCCCGGCAAGGTCGGGCATGGCGCCGAAGGAGTGGCTTGCCGAGGCGTGTGGGGATGGGGACGATGACAAGTCCGGTCGCATCCTCTGTCCGCTGCTGGTAACACTGGCCCGTCCGATGCACCTTGCGAATCCTCACTACAGGAAGAAACGCGTGATTGAAACGCCGACAGGCGCGGCCGCGCCGTCTAGTCCCCAATTCTTTCAGGCGGGAAACCCGCCCCAACGCCTCGCTTACCGAGCCTTGGCCCCGGCCACGCCCGGCCATCCGGGCGGCGTCTGGCTGGGTGGTTTTCGCTCCGATATGCTGTCCACCAAGGCGCAGAGGCTGGAAGACAACGCCCGCACGCAGGGCCGCGCCTTCCTGCGTTTTGATTATTCAGGACACGGCGAATCGGGCGGCGATTTTGCCGACGGGACCATCGGGCGCTGGGCGCGCGAGAGTCTCGCCATGATCCGCGGACTGACGCAGGGGCCGCAAATTCTGGTGGGCTCGTCCATGGGCGGCTGGATCGCGCTGCTGGTGGCGCGCGAGCTGGCGCGGCTTGGCGAAGCCGACCGGCTGGCGGGGCTGGTGCTGATCGCGCCCGCCGTGGATTTTACGCAGACGCTGATTTGGGAGCGTCTGCCGGACGCCGCCAAACGCGACGTCGAGGAGCGCGGCCTGTGGCTGCGTCACTCACAATATTCGCCGGAGCCCTACCCGATTACGCGCGGGCTGATCGAGGACGGGCGCAATCACCTGCTGATGGGCGCGCCGATCCGCACGCATTGCCCGGTGCATATTCTGCAAGGCATGGAAGACCCGGACGTGCCCTACAAACACGCGCTCGCTCTCGTGGAGCATCTTGCGGAAGACCCGGTGGCGTTGACGCTCATCAAAGACGGCGATCATCGGCTGTCGCGCGAGGAAGATATTGCAAGGTTGATTGCAGCGTATGCCGGGATCGGGTGAGGGCGCGGTATGCGCAACCAAGCGCCCTTGACAATCGACCCGACAAGCACGACATCTGTCGTAGTAAAAACGACACGCGCCGAAAAGGAAGCCGGTTGTGGCGGGTTCAGCAAAACAAAAACATGCGGAAACAGGCTCCGTCGCAGGAGCGATGGCTCTGCTTGGGGGCAAAGACACGTTCGGCGGAACGCTTACCACCCCCTTGGACGCGCACACCGCGATCATATCCGGCATCCCTTCGTTCGCGCTTACGAGCCTTTTTCACAAGGTCGCGCTCCTCCAGAGGGCTGAAGTTGTTGAGAAGGCGCTCGGTATGAGCGTTCGCACCGTGCAGCGACAAAAGAAGGCCATGGAGGAAAATCCTCGCCGGAAGGGCCCCGCTGCGCCCCGCCTCAGCCCAGAGCAGGGCGGGCGGGCGTGGAAGTTCGCCGAAATTTTGAGCAAGGCGACAGAAGTGTTCGGGTCGCAGGCGGAAGCAGAAGCGTTTCTTGATCGTCCGGCGATGGGGTTGAACCAAAATCGCCCGATTGATCTGCTGTCGACTCCTGCTGGCGTCGAGATTGTGGAGACCCACCTCGAACGGATCAAGTACGGCGTTTACGCGTGATCCCCGTTCCCGGCGCGCTTGGGGCGCGCGATCTCGTTGCGTGGCGTATTGATCACGCATCGTTCGCATCAACATGGGACAGCGGCGAAGGATCATTCCTGTATGGCGGGCGATGGAACAGTCCGGGCGTACGCGCCGTGTATTGTTCACTGGACGCGTCAACGGCGATTCTGGAAGTTGCGGTTCACAAAACCTTTCGCGTTCTCGACACCGTTCCACATGTCCTGACGGCTCTGCGCGTCAACGACGTATTATCCGTGCATGTGGTTCATCCATCGAACGTGCCTGATACGAACTGGCTGCGACCCGGTAATCCAGGCGCCAGCCAGCAGGCGTTTGGGGACTCTCTGCTCGCCTCGCACAAGTTCATCCTCATCCCAAGCGCTGTGTCGCCGCATTGTTCAAATTTGATCTTCGACGCCGCGCGCGCAAAGGGAGACTATGTTCTTGAGTTGCAGGAGCCGTTTACGCTCGACCCGCGATTGCGTCCTCCGCCATAATTAAAACCGCCGCGTCACAACCCTGCCCGCAACGCGCGTCTTCTCCGACAGGCGAAACACGATCAGCGTTCCCGCGCCCATTGCGAATGTCGTTACCGCCAACGGCAGCGGGCCATAACTTGGGATGAGCGCGACGACGAAAATGCCCATCGCGGCTGAAAACGTCATTTGCAAAAACCCCTGCAACGAGGTTGCGGCGCCCGCGCGTTCGGGCAGCGGCGAGAGCGCTCCTGCAATGGAGTGCGGCAGCACGTAGCCGATGCCGTAAAAGTAGAGCAGCTCGGGTATAAATAGCGCCAGCACCGATTGCGGGAAGATCAGATAGCCCAGCAATTGCAGGGCGCCGCCGCCCGCAAGGCACATCACGCCAAGCGACACCACCCCATCAATTCCGCGCCTCGTGACCAGCCGCGAGCCAAAATACGCGCCGCTGACGAAGGCGACGGAACACGCCGAAAACCCGGCGCCAAATTGCACCGAGGTGAGCCCATAGATCGATTGCAGCACGAAGGGCGAGGCGCCGACGAACGTGAACAGGCCAGTATGGCTCATCGCCATTATGGACGCATAGACGCGCCAGACGCGATTGCTTGCGACAACGCCAAAACTCTGACCAATGGCGCGCACGCTGATCGGCCCCGGCTGCGGATGACGCAGCGTTTCCGGCAAAACCATGAAAGCCATGAACGCAATCGGCCCGACCATGGCGAACATGGTCACAAAGCTTGCGCGCCAGCCGAACCACACGGCGAGAAAGCCGCCCAGAACGGGCGACACGATAGGCGCGACACCCATGATCGTGCTCATGATGGACAGCTGGCGGCCGGCCCGCGCGCCTTCATACATATCTCGGACAATGGACCGCGCCATGATGATGGGCCCCGCGCCGCCAATTCCCTGCAACATGCGCGACAGCGTCAGCCATTCGATCGAGGCAGCGAACGCGCTCAACGCCGTGCCGATGAGATACGCGACGAAGCCGATCATCAGCAGGGGCTTGCGGCCGTACTTGTCTGACAGCGGCCCATAGAACAGCTGGCCCAGCGCAAAGCCGATCAGATAGGAAGACAGCGTCCACTGGACGCGCGCAGGCGTCGTCGCCAGCTCGGTGGCGAGCTGCGGCAGGGCCGGCACGTAAAGATCGGTGGAGATCGGCCCCATCGCCGTCATGAAGGCGAGGAGGACCGTCATCCCGCGCGAATCGGGCTTCAGCATCAGGGTGTCCGGGTAAGTACTCGAGCCTGCCTAGGCGGGGGCGCTCCCTAAGTCGAGCTCGCGCGTCGCCAATATGCCGACTGGATCAAATCCGAGTTGAAACTTATTCGCACAAGGGCG
>CANMLK010000300.1 GCA_947498445.1 Beijerinckiaceae bacterium | reverse complement strand
ATGCGCGTCGCTGTCGCAGCACACGCGCCTGACATGTGTTCGCCCGCGCTCCTTCGTCAACTCATTGATCTGAGAGAGACGCTCAGCCTTTTATCAACGGTGCATCTCAATCAATACTGGGGTGAAGTTGACGCAATACGCGCGACGTTTGGGTGCCTTCCAACAGAGCACATGGTCCGTTCCGGCTTTCTCGACGAAGGCGTAATTGCAGTTCACTGCCGCTGCATGACGCCGGCCGAAGAAGAACTGCTTGGGTCAAAGAAGTCGGTCGTCTGCTACACGCCCGCAGTATCGGCCCGCGCAGGCAACTCGGCCAGAATTGGCGCGCTTCAGGCAGCCGGAGCATCCATCGTCCTGGGCTCAGATGAGTTTGCGGCCGATATGGTCGAGGTGATGCGACTTTCGATTTTGTTGGAGCGACTCCGCACATGCGAACCTCAGGCGCCAGCGCCAGCGGATGCCTGGAGATGGGCGACTAGTGCGGGGTATGCCGCGCTGGGCTTTAACGACGCTGGCGTTTTGACGCCCGGAGCTTTGGCCGATTTGATCCTCATCGACCTGCGCAAAGCGCATCTGACGCCGACCATCAATGTTCCATCTTCCTTTGTTCATCAGGGACAGGCAAGCGACGTATCGTCGGTCATGGTCAATGGAAAATGGCTGATGAAGAACGGACAGGTGAGTGTTTTCAACGAACAGGACGTCATCACAGAAGCGGAATCGGTAGGCCGCGTTGTCTGGCGCCGCGCCTTAGAAAACGAGCCCCATCTGCAACGGCGACTAGACCTCAATTAGCGTTTCGGCGCAGAAATTGTAGCGGCGCGATAGCTGGAGAACCCATAATCTCGCAAGGACACAGATCACAGGAGGCGATCTTGAACAATGCATTGCTGAGCATCGGTCTTGCCGTAATTTTTATTTCAGCGACCGGGGCCGCTGTAGTCGCGCAGTCAGTTGAAAAGTTTTATTCTGGCCGTCAGCTTTCCCTTATTGTGGGTACGGCCCCGGGAAGTGGATACGACGTCGTTGGCAGGACCGTGGCCCGCCACATGTCCAAGTATATCCCTGGGCAGCCCAGCGTGGTGGTCCGAAACATGCCCGGCGCTGGAGGGGTCGTCGCGACCAATCATGTCGCCAATATTGCTGATGCCGATGGAAGCGTGATTGCGGTGGTCGGACGTGAGGCGATCTTCGATCCCATTTTTTCCGGTTCCGCGTCGCGAGCCAAATATGACCCTCGCAAATTCGTCTGGCTGGGGACCCCAAACTACGAGGTCGGCATGGCTTACGCCATGACTGCGTCCAAAGTTGAACACATTGAACACGCCATGCGCAGGGAGGTCACGGTCGCCGCTTCCGGCGCCACATCAGGAAGCGCCATCACGCCCCGCCTTCTGAATGCGCTCATCGGAACGAAGTTCAAAATAATCATGGGCTATCCAGGCTCAATGGATGCCATGCAGGCGATGGAGCGCGGAGAAACGGATGCGCGTGTGACATCGGGTTGGGCCGGTCCCGAGACAGTCAAAGGAATGGAATGGGTAGCGCAAGGCAAAGCGCGTCTTCTTCTGCAAATCGGGGTTCGCCGTCACCCCGCATATCCAAACATACCGTCTGTTTTAGACTTCGCGAAGTCGGATGAAGATCGCCAGCTCATTGAGCTTCTCTTCGTGGGGCAAGAGCTGGGACGACCGTTCTTCGCACCCGCTGGGGTCCCGCAAGACCGCGCTGTGGCTCTGCAAAAGGCCTTTGCCGACACGATGGAAGACCGTGAGTTCAAGGCGGAGGGCGACGCGCAAATGCTCGATCTGCAACCGCTGTTGGGCGATGAGATGGGAAAGATCGTTGATCGCGTATTCAACGCGCCAAAAAGCCTCGTCGAACGCGCAATTTCTGTCAGCGCCGCGATCAGAAACTGACGCCACCAACAAGCCAGACCACATAGTTGTGGAATGGCAAAGTCCGCGTGAAATGGTGCCGCTCGGCATATGCCCGGAAAGGCTCTGTCACATTATTGAACCGCGAACGCGACAAGGAGCTATCGCGGAATCTTGGTGACGACGTGATCGTTCAGGCGGCTTCGGTTTCGGGTTGAGGTACTGCTTTTTCTTCCGCGACCTCGAGCCCGTCGTTGAATTTCACACCTTGGATCAGCTTTGGCAACTGGGCGTGTCCATCGAGGCGGCGCCATGTTTTCTGGGCGCCCTCGACCAGCTTGAAGACCATGGCGAGGGCTGTCCTGTTCGAGAGGCAGCCCTTCGAGCGGACCGTGCGGTGACGCACGGTCGCAAAGGTGCTTTCGATCGGGTTCGTCGTGCGTAGATGCTTCCAATGCTCTGCGGGGAAGTCGTAGAACGCCAGCATGACGTCGCGGTCTTTCTTCAGGCAATCAGCGGCTTTTTCGTATTTGACCTCGTAGGTCTCGACGAAGGCGTCGAATGCGACGTTCGCCTCATCCCTCGTCTCCGCCATCCAGATCTCCTGGAGATCACGCTTGGTTTTGGGTTGCTGGCTTTTGGGCAATTTGGCGAGCACATTGGCGGTCTTGTGCACCCAGCAGCGCTGCTCGCATGTCTTGGGCCAGACTTCGCCTGCCGCCTTCCAGAAGCCAAGGGCGCCGTCGGCGATCGCCAGGTCGGGCCGTGCATTGAGGCCTCGGCGCTTCAGATCAAGCAGCAGCGCGCGCCAGTCGTGCGCACTTTCCCTGGCGCCATCGGTGAAGCCGACGAGTTCCTTGCGGCCTTCAGGCGTCGCGCCAATGAGAACGAGAATGCACTGCTTCTCGTCTTCGAGCCGCGCCTCGAGGTGGATGCCGTCCGCCCAGACGTAAACGTAGCGTTTGGCTGACAGATCGCGTTTTTGCCACTGGGCGTAATCGTCCTGCCAGCAATCCTTCAGGCGACCGATGGCGCTGGGCGACAGACCCGGTGCATCAACACCAAGCACAGCAGCCAGCGCCTCGGAGAAATCGCCGGTGGAAATACCCTTCAGATAGAGAATCGGCAGCAGCGTCTCGATCGATTTCGAGCGGCGCATGTAGGGCGGCAGGATCGATGGCGCGAAACGGATGCGGCCGGGATCATCAGCTCCAGCCTCACGATCGCGCACGCGAGGCTGGCGAACGGGTACGGCGCCGATGCCGGTCATCACCTCGCGCTCAGGCAGGTGACCATGGCGCACCACGCGCTGGCGGCCGCCTCCCGTCTTGAGGTCAGCGTGCTTGGCGAGGAAGGCGGAGACTTCGGCTTCCACCGCCTGGATGAGCAAAGTTCGCGCCCCGTCGCGAAGAATGTCGGTGAGTTGATCGCTGAATGTTCCTGGCTGGATCAGTTGGGAAACGTTATCCTTGGACACGGCATATCGCTCCTTTGGTGGAGAAGTGGAGGCGTCAAGCACCCCCACGATATGCCGCCTTCCCGATTCCCACCGTCACCAAATTTCGACCATAGCTCCGCGACAAGTTGCATTTGCCTGTTTTCTTATGCAGCCGCGACCACCGCGCGCCACGTGTTATCGCGAACGTGCGAAGCGCCCGGTGGGTGGACGCCGATGTCAGGTGGCGTTGAACGTAGAAGGTGTTGTAAAGGCACTGTCACATTAACGGGACTGAGGCATGAAGGTGTCTTGTCAGACCCAGCTGGTCATGCGGCGAGCATAACACAAGAAATTTAGTGCCATGCAACCATCGCCGCTGCACGCAGCGTGCGATAGTCGGTTGCGTTGAGGGCGTTGCGAGGAAAGTGAAACAGGTTGGCGATTGGATCGTGAATGGAGACGAACCGCTGGAGATGCCGCGCGGATTTGAACCTCTTCATAATCC
>CANMLK010000299.1 GCA_947498445.1 Beijerinckiaceae bacterium | reverse complement strand
ACGAAATCTCATCGAGCGCTTCTTCCTGAAGCTCAAACACTTCAGGCGCATCGCAACGCGCTACGAACAAACACCGAGAGCATTCATGTCCATGCTATCAATCGTCAGCGCGCATATTTGGACACGATGAATGTCAACGCGCTCTAAGCAAGCATGGCGCCGGGCGGAAGACATGCTTGTCGGCGGGCTCAACCCGCGCTCGACTGTGCCGATGATGACACTCAAAAAAGGCTACAAGGCGCTGATCGCCGAGGCGGAAGCGCAGATCGAGACCATCTCCGTCGAGGAGGCCAAGCGCATGCTGGGCGCGCCCGGCGTCATCTTTGTCGATTTGCGCGATCCGCGCGAGCTGGACAAGGAAGGGCGAATCCCCGGCGCCGTGCATTGTCCGCGCGGCATGCTCGAATTCTGGATCGATCCGGAAAGTCCCTATGCGCGGCCCGTTTTTCAACAGGATGCCAAGTTCGTCTTCTTCTGCGGCGCTGGCTGGCGGTCTGCGCTGGCCACGAAGGTCGCGCAGGAGATGGGCCTGTCGCCCGTCGCGCACATCGGCGGGGGTTTTGGCGCCTGGAAAGCAGCAGACGGCGCCATCGAGGCGACAAAACCCAAGTAGAGGTAGCCTTGCTTTTACACGGCGGCGCGGATCAAATCGCGCCGCCGCGACGTGTGGCGAGTCATAACTTCGGGGTCATTGATGCCGCTTCGGCTGGTTGTCGCCAACAAGGCGTATTCGTCATGGTCGCTGCGGCCGTGGATTTTGCTCGCTCACTTTCACATTCCGTTCGAGGAAGTGGTCTGCAACATCTACGATGAGGCGGGCCGCAAGAAGCTGCGCAAGCATTCGCCCACTGGCAAGGCGCCGGTGCTGTTCGATGGCGACATCCGCGTGTGGGAATCGCTGGCGATCCTTGAATACATCGCAGAGAAATACCCTGATCGGGCCATCTGGCCCAAGCGCAAGGCGGCGCGCGCCCACGCCCGCGCCATTTCCAACGAGATGCACGCGGGCTTCATGCCGCTGCGTCAGCATTGCCCCACGAACTTCCGCCGCGAGCCAAAGTTTCGCGAACTGACGCCCGAGGCCGCCGAGAGCGTGCGTCGCATCGAGATCATCTGGGCCGAGACGCGCGAGACGTTTGGCTCGAAGAAGAAGCCCTTCCTGTTCGGCGACTTCTGCGCCGCCGACGCGATGTTCGCGCCCATCGTGAACAGGCTGCACATCTATGATGTGCCCGTGTCGCCGCAGACGCGCGAATACATGGACGCGATTATGGCGCTGCCCGCCTATGCCGCATGGTGCAAAGACGCGGCGAAAGAGAAATGGCGCGAGGCGAAGTATGATGATTTGTGAGCTCATATCGAGGAGAGCGTTTTGAGCGTTCCAAATTTTCAGCAGTTGATGCTTCCGCTCCTCCGCAATGCTGCTATCACAGGAGGGGAAACCTCCGTAACCGACTTGTCTGACAAGATTGCGGCGCAGTTGGGCCTGAGCGACGAGGACATTGGGCGCGTCTTGCCCAGCGGCAAGCAAACCGTATTTCGCAACCGCCTGAACTGGGCGAAGTCCTACATGGGCAAGGCGAAGCTTGTTGAAAGCACGCGCCGGGGCCATTTTTGCGTAACCGAACGTGGTCTCGAACTGCTCAACACAAACCCGCAAATGATCGACGTGTCGGTGCTCGCCAAGTTCCCGGAGTTTGCTGCTTGGACGTCTGAAGAGCGCAAGTCTGACGTCGCCGATGATCAGATCACGGAAATTTCCGAAATTGATCCTGAAGAGCAAATGGCCGTCAGCTTTAGCAAGCTTACTAAGAGCCTGTCCGCAGATCTGATTGAGCGGGTGCACAGCTTTTCCCCCGCTTTCTTTGAACAGCTCATCGTCGACCTGTTGCTCGCCATGGGCTACGGCGGCGGGCGGGCGGAAATGGGCCGTTCACTTGGGAAGTCGGGTGACGGAGGCATTGACGGCGTTATCAAGGAAGACGAACTCGGCCTCGACGTTGTGTATGTTCAAGCCAAGCGATACGCAGCGAATAACGCTGTCCCGGTGCGAGAAGTGCGTGACTTTATTGGAAGCCTGGAAGGACATCGTGCGAGCAAGGGTGTTTTTGTTACGACATCCACTTTCCCTTCGAGCGCCCGGGAGTTTGTTGAACGTGTTTCGAAACGAGTTATCCTTATCGACGGCATAGAATTGGCGCGCTTGATGATCAGGCACAACGTGGGCGTCCGCGTAAAAGATGCTTATGAGATCAAGAAAATTGACGAAGATTATTTTAGTGAGTGAACTTCGGAGCGCCCATGACTGAAACAAAAATAGCGCTCGTCACCGGCGGCGGTTCAGGCATTGGTCGCGCCGCAGCTGTTGCGTTGGCGGGCGCAGGGTTCGATGTCGCCGTGACAGGCCGCAGGCTTGAGCCGCTTGAAGAAACCGCTGAAGCCGTTCGCGCGCTGGGTCGCAAGGCGCTCGCCATTTCATGTGATGTTGGCGATCCGCTTCAAGTGAATCATCTCTTCGCGCAGGTTAAGCACGCTTTCGGTCGTCTAGATATTTTGTTCAACAACGCGGGCATGGGCGGGCCGCCCGTTTTGCTCGAAGACTTGCCTTATGAAAATTGGCGCGAGGTTGTGCGCGTCAATATCGACGGCATGTTTTTGTGCCTGCAGGGCGCATTCCGCATGATGAAGGCGCAATCGCCGCAGGGCGGGCGCATCATCAACAACGGCTCCATCGCCGCGCACACGCCGCGCCCGAACAATGTCGCCTACACGACGACGAAACACGCCGTCACCGGCCTCACAAAACAGGGCGCGCTGGACGGGCGCAAATACGACATTGCGGTGGGTCAGATCGATATCGGCAACGCCGAAAGCAAAATGGCGAGCAAGATGAAAGCCGGCATCATGCAGCCCGACGGCTCCGTCCGCCCGGAGGCGACCATGCCGCTCGATCACGTCGGCAAGGCCGTTGTCACCATGGCGACTCTGCCGCTGGAGACGAACGTGCTGTTCATGACGATCAAGGCGACGAAAATGCCGTTCGAGGGCAGGGGGTAGGGGTTACCCCTCATCCGACCCTTGCGGGAGAAGGTGTCGCGCCGAAGGCGTGACGGATGAGGGGGCTCCATCCACCGCTTTCTCCACGCTACAGCTTGCCGCCGCCACGCTCGCGCGCCACAAACACGACATGACCCTTCACCTTGTAAAACTGTGCGTGGGCGCGGAGTCGATTGCCGACCACGAAGCCTGGATCAAGGAGCGGCTCGCCGCCATGAAGGCGCGCGGGCAGACGCCTGAGCAGTTTCACACCACGCGCATGGTCCCCAAGCGGGTGGCGGAACTGCTCGACGGCGGCTCGATCTATTGGGTCATCAAGGGCCAGATTGCCTCGCGGCAGGAAATTCTCGATGTTCGCCCCTTTACCGACCCGGCGGGCGTGTCGCGCTGCAACCTTGTGCTGGAGCCCACGGTGATTCCCGTCGCGCCCCGGCGGCTGCGTCCCTTTCAGGGCTGGCGGTATCTGCCCGCCCACGAGGCGCCACCCGATTTGCGGGGCGGGCTGGTCGAAGTGGCCGAAATGCCCGACGCCATGCGCAAGGAATTGCGCGATCTTGGCCTTCTTTGAGCGCGCCGGACGCGTAGAGGCTTGCGCTCGCGCGCGCAGCGCCGATCTATACGTCAGGTGTTGGCCAAAGCAGGTGATCGCGTGAGCCAGAATTCGGGAAAACCGCCGTCTTCGTTGCCCGCAGGTTCGGGCGGCGACAATCGCGCCGTCGACGCGTTTCTCGACAAGATTGCGCGCACGCCCGCCGTGGCGCCTGCGGGCTCGCGCGG
>CANMLK010000298.1 GCA_947498445.1 Beijerinckiaceae bacterium | reverse complement strand
AAGGCGGCAGTAAAAAGCCTGTCTGGCGGTCAATCTCGCGGAAATTGTCCATCGGAGCGGCCGCCATCATCGCGAGGAATCAATACGCTGTTTCTACGCTTGCCCTTGCCCCGCCGCCAGGACAAGTTAAGTCCGACAGGCTGCTAGCGCGGCCCGAAAAAATAAGACTACGCCACCGCGCCGCCCGCGCTCTTGGGCAGGCGCGTCAGCATGTCGATGAGCGCACGATCGTGCAGGATCACCATGCGCTCGGCTGGTTTTAGCCAGGCTACGGCGTCGTCGATGCACGTTGCGTCAATGAGTTTGGCTTCCGCGATCAGCCGTTCCGCGTAAATTTCGCCGCGCTGGCGCCGCGTCACTGGCGGCAGCATCTTCTCGTGCGCATCACGCAATATCGGGTTCTGGTGGATCGCAACCAGCGCGTTGACGTGCTCGTTAAACTTGCGCCCGGGCTGCTCTTCGATTTCGGCGGCGCGCGACGCAACGCGAGGCCGGTCGCCTTCCTCTGGCGTCACCAGAAGCCCCATGCGCCGCATCGCCATGCCAAGCGCCAGTTTGCCGCTGGCCCACGACAACGGGATCGCGAGAATGAGCCCCACGATCGTTGGCGACATCCAGGCTGCAAGCGACGTCGACAGCATCAGCGCCACGATCAGCGTGAGAAAACCAAGGGCCATGTGCCAGCGATGCCGCCGCACAATGTCGCTGAACGGAATTGAACCATCGTCGCGGCGCTGGGGCGTCCATCCCGTGTCGCGTCCGAACACGATCTGCAGCACGGAGCCCGTCTGAATAACCATCATGACCGGCGCGATCAGCGCGGCGAAAATGATCTCGACAATGGACGACACGATAAGGCCAAACGCGCCGCCGCAGGCCTTGCGCGTCGGCGCGCGGAACAATGCGTAGATGAGGCCAAGCGCTTTGGGCGTTAGCAACACGGCCATGGTCAGAAGGAACAGGTCGAGGGCGCGCTCGTAGTCGAAGCGCGGCCAGTCTGGAAAGCGCTGGAATTCGTGCGTGAAATATTCTGGTCGGATGTAGGCCGATTGCACGACGAGAAACATACCCACGATCAACGCCGCAAACCACACGGGCGAGTTGACGTAACCGAACACGCCGGATGCGAAATGCTGGCGGCTCATGAGCGAGAGTCCGCGCGCAGAAAAGACGCGCAGATGTTGAAGATTGCCCTGGCACCACCGCCGATCACGCGTCGCCACGTCGATCAGCGACGGAGGGCTCTCCTCATAGCTGCCGCGCAGGGTAGGCAGCATGTAAACTCCGTAGCCGCCGCGAATGATCATGGCGGCCTCCACGAAATCGTGGCTGAGGATATGCCCGCCAAACGGCGGCTTGCCGCTCAGGATAGGCATGGAGCAGTGGGCCGCAAAAGCCCGGCACCGGATGATCGCGTTATGGCCCCAGTAATTGCCCTGCCGGCCCGACCACACAGCCAGCCCCGCGCCGATGACTGTGCCGTAGAGGCGCGCCGAAAATTGCTGCAGCCGCGCAAAAAACGTGTTGCGGTTAATGATGAGTGGCAACGTCTGGATGATGCCCGCGTCCGGGTCTTTCTCCATCGCGGCGGTGAGTTGCACAATGCACTCGGCCGTCATGAGGCTGTCAGCGTCGAGCACAATCATGTGCTCATAGGCGCCGCCCCATCGACGCAGGAACTCTTCGATGTTGCCGGCCTTGCGCGAGACGTTCTTGGGCCGGTGGCGGTAGTACACCCGCGCCTTGTCTCCCAGCCGTTCCTTCAGCGCGATATAGGTCTGCTCTTCCGCTACCCACACGTCCGGATTTGTGCTGTCGGACAGCAGGAACCATGAGAAATGATGGCCGAGCCCGGTCTCCTCGACCTCCTCGATCATCGCCTCCATGGCGGCGAACACGCGAGACGGCGCTTCGTTGTAGATCGGCATGACGATGGCGGTCTGCTCACGCAACTCCGTCGGCATGGATTGGGGACGGGGCGCGAAAAGCAGATGGATAAAGCCGACAATGCCTCCCGTGAACGCCAGCGCGATCCATGAAAAGTTGATGGCGAAGAGCACCAGCAAAACCCATTTCAGCGTCGTAATGGTGCCGACGTTAATGACGCCATACATTTCCACGACGCCATAGACGGTGAGCAACGCCGCGCCGCCGAAGACGAACAGCCTTGCGAAAACCGTCAGTGCGTCCAGTTGCGGACGTGCAGGTTTGTGCCGCGTCTTGCGATCAAAGCGCGAGAAGGATTGCGCCGGCGTCGCCAAAGGCGATTCAGGCGGCGTCGAGAATGTGGCGCCGCCCGGCTGCGCGGTTTCGGCAAGCGTTGTTACGGAGTCCATCTGTAGAGCCACGTCTCGCTGATCGGCTTTCCTGCTGCTTCGAGCAGCAAACGCATTTCGGTGTGTGGTTCGTTGCCTGCATCCACGTCAAAAGTAACGCGCGCCGCTTTTTCATGGCGCGCTATCGTCAGGCGGGACGATACGATGGAGCCTTGTACTGTCGTAACCCGCGCGGTCACGTCAGGAAAGCGCGCAACGTCGGCAAGGGCGTCGCCGCGAAACTCGACCATGAACCGGCGTCGGCGCACATTTTGAGGAGCGTTGTTGACGCGACCGCTGCGTGACCGCCAGGCGACCGAAAGCGGCGGCCTGTCCGGCGGCGTCCAGCACCACCATTGGCGATAGGAAAACGATGTCTCGGTGTTGGCTGCAAGAGGCGCGCGCGGCCGCCAATAAACGATGATGTTCTGGTTGACCGGCGATTCCGCCGGAATTTCCACCAGCGTGACATGGCCGGGGCCCCAGTCGCCGAGCGGTTCCGTCCAGACGGTCGGGCGCGCCTCCCAATGGTTGTCATCGTCGCTGAACAACGCGAAATCGCGGTCGCGCTGAACAAGGCCGAAGCCTTTCGGATTGTCATCGACAAATGCGGACAGCTGGATCGCCTGACGGTTCGCGACCGGGCGCCAGATCCATTCTTCTTTTCCAGAGCGCATTTGCACGCCTGAAACGTCGTAAACATTAGGTCGAACGTCGTCGCCGCGCCGCCGATCGATATGGCCGAAAAGGAAGGTGCCCTGGGTCGTCGCAATACCGATATTGTCGATCGCAGTGCGCGTGAAGAGGATGCATTCGGTGTCGACGATCGTGGCGTCGCCGGGGCGCATTGTATAGCGGAAGGCGCCTGTTACGCTCTCGGATTCCAGCAGCGCATGGATGACAACGGCGTTAGCGGCCAAGACCGGGCGCTCGATCCAGACGGTCGAGAAGTAAGGGAACTCCTCACCCTTCGCCTGGTCCAGCGGACGAACGGCGAGGCCGCGCGCCGAAGCGCCGAAAGGTTGCCCGCGGGCGACTGTCTGGAAATAGCCTTGACCCTGGAAATTGCAGAAATCCTGCAATGCGCCATCTTGCCCGCGCTGCCAAAGCCGGAAGCCCGCGAAACCGACGTCCTTGCGCTCGGCCGCAGCGGGAACCTTGTTGAAATTGATATCAGCGGGATCGTAGCCGATGCGTCGCACGACGCCGTCTTCAACGACGTTGATCTGAAGCGAATTGTTAAAGATGAATCCACGTGGGGTCGGCTCAAGCGCAAAGCCAATCGACTGGTCCCGCCAGATGAAAGCGTCGGGCTTTCGTTCAAGCGAAATATACTGATCGTGGTTCAAGGTATTGAATGGCTCGGGCAGATCCAGAGCCGGCTTTCGCCACGGCTGCCGCGCGAGATTGCGAGCCATTTCCGCGACCTGCGAGGGGTCAAAACGGGGCGGCTTCGGCGGAGCGACTGCCTCCGGAGGCGGCTGCTGGGCGAAAGACGGGCTTGACGAGACAGCTGCGAAAGCTGGCGTACCCACGCCCGCAAGTGCAAGCTTCAACACGTCCCTACGCTGGTACATCGACGACA
>CANMLK010000297.1 GCA_947498445.1 Beijerinckiaceae bacterium | reverse complement strand
GTTGTGGTAGTCCTTTTCATGGCGTTGCCTTTCTTCGTGGAATCAGCACCCCGAGCCTACCGGCTCAAGGCGGGCAACGCCGCCACCCTCCTATTTCAACATTCCTCGGGACATCCCCATGCCGAGATCGCGTTCCAGTTTTTGCAGGTGAAGCGAAACCCCGGCTTGCGTCAGCCCCAGTTCGCCAGCGGCAGCGGTCAGTCCGCCCTTTTCGCAAATGGCCAGGAAAATTTCGATCCCGCGAATGTCCAAGGTGCGTTCAAGCCTCCCGCGCGAGTCAACGAGCAACCCTTATTAGCAAAGCCTGTGCCGCATCCGGCTATACCCGCGCCGCTGAACAACCAGCGGCGCGGGCTCAATGATGGGCGCATATTAAATGCGCATGCTGCACAATCGGCGCCCGAAAGCGGCGACTGACGCCTTGTGGTTCCTAGTAGCTGGCCACCTTTTCCGGCTCGGCGTGGGTCGAGCCTTTCGGCAGATCGAACAGGCCAGCGGGCAAGGTGTCGAAGTATTCAACCACTTCGTCGGTCTTCACGACGTCGGCGTATTTCGCATTCATGTCGCAAAGATTGATCGCGTGGCTGGCCTGCGAGCGATCGAAACAGCCTTCCTCGGCGAGCGCGACACGGAAGTTGAGGCTGAAAGCATCAAGCACCGTGGCGCGCACGCAGCCCGAGGTCGTGGTGCCGGTGACGATGACGCTGTCGGCGCCGAGCAGCTGGAGGTAGCTCGCCATGTTCGTGCCGAAGAAACCCGATGGCTTCTGCTTGTAGATCACGATGTCCTTGGGGCCGGGGGCGATGTCGTCGACGATGCGGTTGCCTTCCATGTTGGAATTGGCGACCGTGGGGCGTTCTCCGCCGCGGCTGGTCTTCCAGCCCCACGAGCCAGAGTCCCAATTGTCCTCGCGCCGGACGCCTGTCGTGTAGATAACGGGCAGGCCTTTCTCATGGCATTTGTCGATGAGCGTCTTGATCGCGGCGACGGCGGGCCAGGCTTCCTCGCCGCAGGAATTGCGCCACTTCTTGATGGATTCAAGGATCGGCTCGGGCTGGTCGCCACAGAAGGCGTAGTTCACGTCGATGACGAGAAGCGCCGGACGCTTGCCGAAACCGCCGCGTGCGCCGTAGCCGGAAATATCGAAAACTTGCTTGTCTCGCTCGGTGAGAAATTTGTTCCAGATTGGCTCTGCGGACATGGACGATCTCCTTTCGGACGGGTTGCGCGGGTGTGCAAACCGCGCTCGATAAGCTCGCGTCATCGCAAGGCGGGCGCGTTACAGCGACTTTGCAGAACACGTGCCAAAGGCAAAAAATTTAGCTAAATCAGATACTTGATTCGATTGAACATATCTTGGTCAACCGCTACGGGAGAAAAGCGTGGGTGATTTGCTCATGAGACTTGAAGGCGCGCGGGTTTCTTTGATCTGCGGAGGCGTCGCTGGCGGAAGAGAGCATCCAAAAACTCATAAAAATCAGACGATTGATCCGCCGATTTGCATCATTTCCGGCGCTTATGTCCCGGCGCCTATTTGTGAGCGCGCCCCCTTGACGCACGTTCCCGGTTTCCATGATCCGCCGCGAGCGGGATGGCGTATCAAACACAGGACGGGAGTTTTCACATGAAGTTCTGGACGGTTGGCTATCTGGCGACAGGCGTCGTCATGCTCATTCTCGACGCCATCTGGCTAACCGTGATGGGCAAAGCGCTTTATCGTCCTGCGTTGGGCGATCTTCTGCTTGACCAGTTTCGCTTGGCGCCTGCGGCTATTTTTTACTTTATGTATGTTCTCGCGATTGTCGTCTTCGCGATTTCCCCCGCCGCCTCGACCGGCAAATGGACCACTGCGCTTGTGTATGGCGCCTTCCTGGGTCTTGTTTGCTATGGCACCTACGACCTTACAAACCACGCAACACTCAAGGTGTGGACCACAACACTGACGGTGGTGGACATGGCGTGGGGCGCCACACTGACTGCGTTCAGCGCGACCATGGGCTTCATCATCGCCCGCGCCGTTGCAAGTTCCCCGTAGTCGCCATTCGCCGGGGTGAAGGCGCCCCGGCGAAAAGGACGGGCTTACTTATTCAACATCTTACGCTGGCTTCAGACGATAGTGGCTCACGCCCCATTCGTCGCCGCCCTTGTGTCCAAAAAGGCCGGCGGTCGCCAGAAAGAACAGGCGCCAGCGCCGCGTCCAGACCGCCGCGTCCGCGCCGTATGTTTCCGCCATGATCCGCGAGATGCGATCGGCGTTGGCGTCAAAATTTTCGAGCCAATGCATTGCCGTGCGGCGGTAATGCTCACCGCTCCAGCGCCAGTCCTCTTCCACTTCGAACAGGTCGCCGAAATTTCGGATGAGGCCGTGGCTGGGCATGATGCCGCCCGTGAAAAAGTATTGCGCAATCCAGTCGGCGCTGTCGGACACTTCAAAACGGTAGGGGTGCGCGCGGTGACTGAAGACGTGGAGGAACAACCGTCCTTCCGGCTTCACCCATCCCCGCACGCGCGTGAGGAGCCCGCGCCAGTTTGACATGTGCTCGAACATCTCAACCGAGACGATCCGGTCGAACGCGCCGTCCGCTTCGAAATCGTTCATGTCGGCGGTGATGACGCGCACATTGGAAAAGCCGCGCAGAGCCGCCTGCGTCTTGATGTATTCGCGCTGGGAATGTGAGTTGGACACAGCGGTGATCTGCGACGCGCTGAAGCGCCCTGCCATGAAGAGTGTCAACGATCCCCATCCGCAACCTAATTCCAGAACTGTCTGCCCGTCGTGCAAATCGGCGTGCGCGGCTGTCTCTTCAAGCGCTCGGGCTTCTGCCTCGGCGAGCGTTGTTGCGCCGCCGGTGTAGAGGCAGGACGAATATTTGCGGTGGGGACCGAGCGCCAGGGCGAAAAACTCGGCCGGCAATTCATAATGCTGCTTGTTCGCCGCATCGGTGTGGAGTGCGATGGAAAACCCATCCATCTCAGCCGCAAAGCGGGCCTCCGCATCGGCGCCTTCGTCACGCAGCTTGCGGGCCGTGCGTGCGCACAAGTAATCGATGCCCATGAGCGAGAGAGAATCGGGCAGAGGCGCGCGTTCGGCAAAGCGGGTGGCGGCTGCGATCATGTTCATCGGCGTTTCTCCGGTCAGGAGGGCGAGGACGAGCGTTCAGAACTTTGAGGCGGGCCCGGGAAAAAGGCGTTTACCCGCGCGCGATAATCCTCGAACGCCTTGCCGCGCGAGCGCAGCATATGCGCTTCCAGCGGGGGTATGCCGGAAACGTGGACCAGCAGGACGTACATCAAAATGGGTGCGGCCAGCGCGGCCCAACCCCACACGTATCCGCTTGAAATTGCGATGACGGGATAGGCCACCCAGCCCAGCCACTCAAAAAAATAGTTTGGGTGACGCGAATAGCCCCACAACCCCGCATCGCAAATCTTGCCGCGGTTGAGGGGATCGGCCCTGAAGCGCCGTAATTGGTTGTCGGACAGCGCGGCTCCGCCAAAGGAAATCAGGAAGATGGCCGCGCCCGCATAATCTTGAGCCGTAAGGCCGGGGGCGGAGTTTTGCGCGGCGGCGAGAACTGAGAGGACAAGCACGAGGCCTGCGAGAGCTTGCGCCTGAAGAAAGAGAAACAGCCGTCGGCCTGCGTCCGCGCCCCACTCCTGCATTAGCGATGCGTAACGCGGGTCTTCCGCAGCTCCAGCGCTGCGAAACGCGATGTAGCCGCCAAGGCGCGCCGACCATATGGCGACGAGGGCGGCGACCAGTAATTGGCGGGCAGTCAACGCGTTGGAAGTCGCGACCGGAGCCAGCGACAGCGCGAACGCGGCGGCGCCAACAGCAAACGACCACACCGTGTCGATCCACCCCGAATTGCCGGTCTTGCGCTGGATGGCCCATGCGAGT
>CANMLK010000296.1 GCA_947498445.1 Beijerinckiaceae bacterium | reverse complement strand
ATACGAACTGGCCTTTTCCGCTCGACGCCGCTCCAAATTGCGGGGCGACGAAGCTAATTTCGACGATTCTTGGGTGCGGCATGATGGGAAGCATTGGAAGCGCCGGAAGGCGACTGGGGTCCGTTCGCAGCTGGCGGACGATTGCTGTCCTTTCAGCTATCGCACTTGCGGGTTGCGGTCCGATCGGCATGAGTTCGGGCGGCCCGACCGTGCCCCAGGCGCCTGTCGCGCCGCAGCAGCCAGCGGCTATTTCCGGCGACACGTTCGGGACCGGCCCCAAACGCGTGGCCCTTATTCTTCCCCTCACGCAGCAAGGCGGCCCCAGCGCCATCGGCATGTCGCTGCGCAACGCTGCCGAACTGGCAGTGTCCGAGTCTGGACAAAATGCGATCACGGTTCTGGTCAAGGACGACCAATCGTCCCCCGAGGGCGCCAAGGCGGCGGCTGAAGCGGCCGTCGCTGAAGGCGCCGAAGTTATTGTAGGGCCCCTTTACACGGGCAACGTGCGTGAAGTCGGGCGCGTGGCGCGAGCCGCGAATCGACCGGTGATCGCATTTTCGACCGACACCACGACAGCGTCGCGCGGGGTCTATCTGCTGTCTTTCCTCATCGAGGGCTATGTCGACCGGGTTGTCCAGTTCTCGGCGTCACGGGGCAAGAAAAGTTTCGCGGCCCTCGTTCCGGAAAGCGAATACGGCAATGTCGCCCTTGCGCAATTCCAGAGCGCGGCGGCGGCGGCGGGCGTGCGGGTGCAGGCGATCGAACGTTATTCACGCGGCGGCGTGACCCCGGCCGCCCAGCGCATTGGCGCGATGGCCGGCCAGATCGACGCCCTCTTCATCCCTGAGCAGGCAGACCAGATGGCTGCCGTTTCACAGGCGCTCGTCGCAGCCGGCGTCGATCCGGGCAAGGTGCAGGTGCTTGGAACGGGCCTGTGGAATGACTCGCGCGTGCTGCGGCTTCCTGCATTGCAAGGCGCCTGGTTCCCGTCACCGGAGAACGCGGGATTTAACAACTTCGCCTCGAAATTCCGCGCCAAGTTCAACTCTGACCCGACGCGCATTTCGACTCTTTCGTATGATGCAATATCGCTTATCTCGGCGCTGTCGCAATTGCAGGGCGGGTTGTCGGACCAGACATTCACGAACGCTTCGGGCTTCAATGGCGCCGACGGCCTTTTCCGCTTCCGCGCTGACGGATTGAACGATCGGGGCATGTCCGTCCTGCAGATCAGGAATGGCACAACGAGCGTGGTCAGCCCTGCGCCCAAATCTTTCGGCGCCCCCTCCGGCACCTGATTGCGCGCCACGATCAATGAAAAGAGGCGGGTCCGAAAAGACCCGCCTCTTTTTTAGCCTCGCCGGCGCGAAGATTGTTACTTGCTGCGCGTCGCCTTGAATGGCGTTGCGCCAGAGGCGCCCTTCGCCGATCCTTCGATCGTGTCGCCCACCACCTTGCCGGTGTACTGAACGCCAGCCGCCGTGAATTCGATGGCGTCGCCTGTCAGCTTGCCGTCCGTGATGGTCGCGACGACATTGCCGGTTCCCGCGAGCGAACCCATGAATTTCTGATACCTCTGATCGATTTTCAGATCGCCTATGGCGGTTTTCCAGACGCCGTCAACTTTCGCCGGGACAACCCAGAACAGCGCACGGCAATAGGACCGGCACTCGCCGCCCGCTTCCGCCGTCTCGTCGGGCTGCCAATCGCCCATGTCGAAAGTGTTCGACACGATGCGCGTGCCGGGCTTCATGTCGAGAATCTTCGGACGCAGGCGCCGATTGATATCGGGAAGCAGGAACATCGTGATGACCGTGGCCTTCGAGAAGTCTGTCTCGAAAAGATCGGCCTTCATGAACTGGGCTTTGTCGGTCACGCCTTCCTTTTTGGCGTTGGCCTGCGAAAGCTCGACCATGTCGGGATTGTACTCGATGCCCTGCGCGTTGATGCCACGCTTGGCGGCGGTGATCACGGTGCGGCCATCGCCCGAACCAAGATCCATCAGAAAATCGCTGGTTGTGATCTTGGCCATGTCGAGCATGCGATCAACAAGCGCTTGCGGCGACGGCACCCATACGACGTCCTTGCCCGCCTGCCCGACAGTCGGCTCGAATGGCGCGGCCTGCTGCGCCAGCGCCCCGGTCGACAAGGCGCCCACCACGACGAACGCCGCAACCGACCTATTGAAAGCTTTCAACGCATTCATTCCTTTTTCCTCCACTCAAGCGCGCGCGATATGCGTACTGTGCCATACAGACTAAACGCCCGCTTCGGGGTTGTCAGCAAGCCCGGCGCGCATGGCGCGGGCCTGCCGGTAAAATCTTCGCGCGCCTTTGGCCCGCCGCGCTGCCGGAACTGCCTTGATCGGGCAGTTCCTAGGACTTGTTCGAGCGTGCGCGCCTTTGCAAATGATTGATATATTACTGATATATAAATGATTTTATTTGAAATGCTTTGCGAGTGTTTGACGGCATATGCGAGAACTTGGTAGCTATGTGGTAGCTAGATTGATCTAGCTACCACTGGTGCATCATGAGCGGCAAGAGAATTGGTCTTAAGGAAGTCAGGGCGCTCGGCCCCGGCGAAACGATTTGGGATGGGGCTGTCCCGTCTTTCGGCGCCCGACGCCAGAAAGGCCCTGCGGTCGCCTATGTCCTCAAATTTCGGACAGCAGAAGGTCGCCAACGCTGGCACACGATTGGGCGGCATGGCGCGCCTTGGACGCCTGACGCTGCGCGGGAAGAGGCCCGACGACTTCTTGGCGAGGTAGTACGGGGGACTGACCCGTCGGCTGACAAATCCGCCAAGCGGACGGCAACAACGGTAGCTGAGCTATGTAATCAGTACTTCGAAGATGCCGAGGCAGGACGACTGCTCACAAGGCGTAAGACTTCAAAGAAGCCGAGCACTTTGCTGACTGACAAGGGGCGCATCCAGCGCCACATCATCCCACTGATGGGGCGGCTGTCGGTGGCGGCAGTATCTCGCGACGATGTTGATGCCTTTATGCACGCCGTCGCGGATGGAAAAACCGCCGGTAGAACGAAGACTGCGAAGAAGCATGGGCTTGCTCATGTACGTGGCGGCAAAGGCACGGCAAGTCGCACCGTGGGGCTTCTTGGCGCTATATTTTCTTATGCTGTGCGCAAGCACATGAGGCCGGATAATCCAGTTCATGGCGTTATTCGATTTGCAGATGGGACGAAAGAGCGCCGATTGAGCGATGCCGAATATGCGATGCTTGGCAAGTCGCTCCGGGACGCCAAGGCGGCAGATTTTTGGCCATACGCTGTCGAGGTAGCCCGTTTCCTTGCATTGACGGGGTGGCGATCCGGTGAAGCTCTAGGATTGCTGTGGTCCCAGATTGATATTGCCCGTCGGACAGCGACGCTGATGGACACGAAAACCGGGAAATCGGTCCGCCCTCTCTCAAACGGGGCGTGCGACATCCTCAGGCGATTTACACCCGGGGACGGGCTGGTGTTTCGAGCCAACCGTGGCGATGGACAGATGTCCGGCTTCCGTAAAATTTGGGATCGGATGATGAAACTCGGTTCCGTACCTACCGACGTGACACCCAACGTTTTACGCCATAGCTTTGCGTCTCTTGCGTCAGACCTTGGCTATTCTGAGCCAACCATCGCGGCAATGGTCGGCCACAAGGGTCGAACAATTACTTCGCGTTATATCCACGCCGCCGATGCGGTTCTCTTGGCAGCGGCTGACACGGTCGCGAATAAGACTGCTGAGCTTATGGGCGAGCTGAAGGTCGGTATCTGTCAACGCCGGAGAGATTCTGCAGCGTTTAGCCGGAGGAAAAGTGCAGCAGGTGTTGAAGCAATAAGGCCCCCGATATCGGGGGCCTTATTGTATTTCTCAGGTCATTTTTGAGGGGCAGGTTCCGGCGGTAGCTTTGCCTTTG
>CANMLK010000295.1 GCA_947498445.1 Beijerinckiaceae bacterium | reverse complement strand
CAAGCGTCCAGGATCGACGCTTGCGTCTCGGAGACCTTCTATCCTCTGCTGATACGATCGACATCGCTGATAGTGTCCACTTCTAATACAGGTGGACACTTATCCGAACGCCGACGCTTCAATCTAGGCGGCCCTCACCGGAGGGGTACAGTCCTTCTTCGATAGTGCTTAGTTCATCAGCTATAGAGCTTTGTATATCCACAAGCTTGTGCCGTAGTTCCGTTCTTCTTGCCTTCTGCCCGGGAGTCCGCCCCAACTGGACAATAGCTTGGGCCATGAAATGAGCAGAAAGCATCGCAGACCCAGCTACACTAGATTGGGCTACGAGTGCTTCTGCGGCTTCTGTTAGGCAGCGGTTTTTATCGTCTTCTTTTTTCGCTGTTGCGTATGAGCGTGCCGCTAACTTCCATAAATCAACTGTTGTCTGAATGTGCGCGCTTTTATCAAGCCTCGCGAGAAGCGCTTCAATTTCAGCGCCAACTTCGGCTGGATCAGAGATGCCAAAAGTAAGATCGATGGATGCAAACATTTGCATCTGGTCCGGCATGTTCCGAGATAAGCACTCTCGGCGAAGTTCCTTAGCAAGTTCCCTTGCAGCAATTGTTTCTGACTTATCATTACCAAGTGAATAGCCTATGTGCAGCGCTCTTAGAAGCGCATGTCCAATTGTGTAATGAAGGCCATCATCATCCCTCGCGAAACGCGGCTTCATTTGTCCTGACCGCAAGCTCTCCGCGACTTGTGTATATGCTGTGATAGCCAGAAAACCCGATTGCGCTCGCTTACGTTCGAGAATCCAGCAAATGTCGGATAATCTTGCAGCCAGTAAAGGGCTTTGTGTCTTTGTCGCAATCGCTGCAACGGCATCGACGACGCCACGAAAATCTGAGGGAACTGCGCTTCTACGCCCGTCAGCAAGAACCATCATCGGGCCGAAGGGGTCATTTCGGCTTTCGGGCTTGAAATACATTTCAGTGAGTGCAGCTATCATTCGATAGACGAGCACTGTGGGGCGATTATTGCCCCCCGTCCACTCTTCTTCAGCTCTCCAAGCAGAAGAATAAGCCGCACTTATTTGATGACAATCTGCAATATCTAATCCTTTTATAGGATGATCGATGTCAACCACTTCGACATCATTTACAGTCGCTTGCAGCCAGACCGGCACAGCGTCGGCAGCTATTTTGCTCTCATCCAAGGATTTCTTGCTCCAATGTGACTGAGTTGCAAAGTAAGATCGTTAGTATAATACGGACGTAACGTCGGCGCGTCTTTGAGAACATCGCTCAATATTGGGTTTTGATGCCTGATCACCCCCGCGTTCTCCCCCTCGGCCGTCCCGTCTTGCTGTTGCGCGCGGCGCCACGCTTTTCGCGGCTGGTTCCGCCATCGACTTCGATGCGGCGCGTATCCGGCTTTTTCGGCGGTGTTGAGGCGAGCGGCCTTGCTTCTCCGCCGCCGAAATTGTGGGGGCCCATGTCTTCGTCGGTGGGTTTGTGGATGCGGGAGGAGGGGGGCGGGAGGTTCTTGTCTATTAGAGCCCCCTCATCCGTCGCGCTTCGCGCGCCACCTTCTCCCGCAAGGGGAGAAGGGGAGTTCGCGCTTGGGGACGGGTTTCGCGCGCTGAGGGAGGGGGCGCCGCGGCCCTTTGCGGGGGCCTTGTTAGGAACATTTGCCGCGCCGCCGTATTTCTTCTCGCCCTTGTAGGCGCCGGCGCGGTCTTCCACGTCCTGCTGGCGGGCGAGGGGGTCGTCGGCGAGCACGAGTTCGGTCGCCTGCAGGCGCTTGATTTCGTCGCGCAGGCGGGCTGCGGTTTCGAACTCCAGATTGGCGGCGGCCTCGCGCATGCGCTTTTCGAGATCGGCGAGGTTGGCCTTGAAGTTATGGCCGACGGTCGGCGTCGCGTGGCCAACATCCACCGTGACGTGATCCTGCTCGTAGACCGAGCCCAGAATATCCTGAATGCCGCGCCGGATTGTGGCCGGCGTGATGCCGTTTTCGAGGTTGTAGGCCGCCTGTTTCTCGCGGCGGCGGGAGGTTTCATCCATCGCGCGCTGCATGGAGCCGGTGACGTGATCGGCGTAGAGCACCACCTTGCCGTCCACGTTGCGCGCGGCGCGGCCGATGGTCTGGATGAGCGAGGTTTCGGAGCGCAGAAAGCCTTCCTTGTCCGCATCGAGAATGCCGACGAAGGCGCATTCGGGAATGTCGAGGCCCTCGCGCAGCAGGTTGATGCCCACCAGCACGTCAAACGCGCCAAGGCGCAGATCGCGCAGGATTTCGATGCGCTCGATCGTGTCGATGTCGGAATGCATGTAGCGCACGCGCACGCCGTTTTCGTGCAGGTATTCGGTGAGGTCCTCGGCCATGCGCTTCGTGAGCACGGTGACGAGCGACCGGAAGCCCTTTTGCGCCGTCTCGCGCACTTCGCCCAAGAGATCGTCGACCTGCGAGCGGGCGGGGCGCACCTCGACGGGCGGGTCGATGAGGCCGGTGGGGCGGATGACCTGCTCCACGAAGACGCCGCCGGTCTGCTCCATCTCCCAGCTGCCGGGGGTGGCGGAGACGTGGATCGTCTGCGGGCGCATGGCCTCCCATTCCTCAAAGCGCATGGGGCGATTGTCGAGGCAGGAGGGCAGGCGGAAGCCGTATTCGGCGAGCGTGGCCTTGCGGCGGAAGTCGCCCTTGTACATGGCGCCCACCTGCGGAACCGTGACGTGGCTCTCGTCGATGAACACCAGCGCGTTGTCGGGCAGATACTCGAACAGGGTGGGCGGCGGCTCGCCGGGGCGGCGGCCCGTGAGATATCTTGAATAGTTTTCAATGCCCTGACAGGAGCCGGTGGCCTCCAGCATCTCAAGATCAAACACCGTGCGCTGCTCAAGGCGCTGGGCTTCGAGCAGGCGGCCCTGCGCGTAAAGCTCGTCCAGCCGCTGCTTGAGCTCGGTTTTGATGCCCTGAATGGACTGGATGAGCGTGGGGCGCGGCGTGACGTAATGGGAGTTCGCGTAGACCTTAACAAATTCAAGGTCTTGGGTCTTTTTGCCGGTCAGCGGATCGAATTCCGCGATGCTCTCCACCTCGTCGCCGAAGAAGCCGATGCGCCACGCGCGATCTTCATAATGGGCGGGGAAGAGTTCAATCGTGTCGCCGCGCACGCGGAAGACGCCGCGCGAGAAATCGCCGCCGGAGCGCTTGTATTGCAGGGCGACAAGGTCGGCGATGAGCTGGCGCTGGTCGATGCGCTCGCCCAGTTTCAGCGAGAAGGTCATGGCGGTGTAGGTTTCCACCGAGCCGATGCCGTAGATGCAGGAGACGGAGGCGACGATGATGACATCGTCCCGCTCCAGCAGCGCACGCGTCGCCGAATGGCGCATGCGGTCGATCTGCTCGTTGATGGATGATTCTTTTTCGATGTAGGTGTCGGTGCGCGGAACGTAGGCTTCCGGTTGGTAATAATCATAATATGAAACAAAGTACTCGACAGCGTTGTTGGGAAAAAAGCTTTTAAACTCGCCATAAAGCTGCGCCGCAAGCGTTTTGTTGGGCGCTAGTACAAGAGCAGGGCGGTTCGTTAATTTTATGACCTGCGCGGCGGTGAACGTCTTGCCTGATCCGGTGACGCCGAGCAGCACCTGATCGCGCTCGTGGGCGTTTACGCCTTTCACAAGCTCCTCGATTGCGGCGGGTTGATCGCCCTTGGGTTCAAACTCGCTGACGAGTTCGAAGCGGATGCCGCCTTCGGATTTTTCCGGCCGCGCGGGGCGGTGCGGAGTCCACGGCTTGCTGTCGCGCAGGTTCGGGTCGCCGCGTTCGAGCAATTCCGTCAGCGATTCCATCGTCGCGTTGGCGCTGACGATTGGTTGCGCTTTTGGCTTCACGCGCGTTGGCTTGTCGAGGCCGAGTCTGGCCGAGAGGGCGGGGTCCAGTTTGGAATAATCGGGCGCGTCAAAACCGGACT
>CANMLK010000294.1 GCA_947498445.1 Beijerinckiaceae bacterium | reverse complement strand
TCAGGAGCGCCAACTCCCCGCGCGACTCTCTCGCTCCCAAACCGGACTTCTCGACAAAGGCATTGATAAGGTCTTCGATGTTCGAAGTAATATCGAAAAAAGTGGAACTCGGCGCGATCATCACGTCGGGCGCAACGGCTTCCTGCCCGAAAGAAGGAAGATGAAGCACGCCGACAGCAGCGACGCTCCCGAGACATATTGCGCGACGTGAGATCATGATTTCGGTCCTTTTACATCAGCGCCGAGAGCGCGTGGATGAAGATCTGGTCGAAGCCTTTGGCGCTGTTACTCTCCGGGAAGTGGACATTCTAGGCATGCGCGCCTGCGAAGCGTTTTGCCGCGCCTGTCCCGAAAAAGAACCTTGCGCCGAGCGCGGCGAGCCGGGTCCCGAGACTGGTGGCTGGTTTGACCCCGTCTGCGGGGCCCGAGCGCCCGGGGAATTCGAGCGGGCCGGTTGATTGGGTTGCAGCGGACGCGTGGCGACGTCGCCTCCGGGGGATCCTGCTCGCGACACCGGGTGAAACTGCCCGGCCGGGGCCCGGGGAGCGGTCGTCGAGGTGCCGGCCGCTCCTGTTACGCCCGTGGGACTGGTCACTGGCCGATACCCACCACCCTGAACGGGCGGAGCAGATGTAGCTCTTATGGGTTGCGTGGTCGGAGGAATCGAGCTCGAAGGTCGCGTCACGGGCTGATAGGTGGAGGGCCCGGCTGCCGTTCCCCTAGGCGTAGGAGCTGGAGTGGCGACAGTTGGCTGTCGGCCCGGCATTGATTGAAAGCTAGGGCCGCCGCCGCGCTGAATATTCCTGAGGGGCTGCGCAGGCGCCGCTGCCCATTGCGGCCGAAACGCCGGCATTTGCACTGTCGGCAACTGCCGCGCGACAGCGATACCAACGGGGGCGATGGCGGCTGCCGCTGCTAAAGGAGCGATGGGCGGGAGGTTGAACCGCGGAGCGCGCTTGAACTCTTCGAGATTCATGCTGGCGCTGGACGCTATCTCTTCGCCCTTCGGCAACGGACGAGGCAGATCCGCAAACTGGATTGGCGCGAACGCGGGCCCCGGAGAAGGATGTGCACCGAGCAACGCTAGACGGTAACGCGCGACTTCAACGTTGCCGCCGTCCGGGTACATTGAGTTGTAGGTCCAGTATGCGTCCGCAGTATTCAGGCGAAGCGCGCGCGCCCACACCTCCGCTTCGCGCCGAACCGCGAGCGTATATTGCACCGAGGGAAGCGCCTCATCGTTCGGAAACCGAACAATGAAGTCTTGATAATCAGCTATCTTGTCAGAGGCGATGACTCGCTCGAACGCGGCTTCACGTGACATCGAACCGAGGTCTACCTTTTCGCCCTCCGCTTGAACGATCGTTGGCAGCATCGCGACCCCGTCTTTCGGCGGGTAAAACGAAAACCTGACGTTGGCGATCTTGCTGTCATTCCAGGGCAGTTGGCGGCTCTCGCTTTCCTCGAAGACGCGCCTCCTCGCGAATGCGAAGAAGTCGCTCATTGATCCAACCGGCTGTTGAAGCGCATCAAGCAACGCCTTACCGAAGACCCCCATTGGGGGCTCCGGCTCAAGGAGGGGACGGCCGGGGTTCTGGCTGAAAGCGATCAGAAAACCATCGGGCGCTTCGACCGCAGCAAGGCCAGGACTGAATTTGCGGTCCGCCGCCAGATGCGCGGGGGGTGTCCCCGCGTCCAGGATGATGATCCGCGCCATTGCCGGCTCGTGTTTCAAGGCGTTGATCAAATCGTTGAAGCGATATCCGTTTACAATCACGTCCGAGGCGTGCTGTAGAGACGCGCCAACGGGCAGGATGATGTTCTCCCCATCGATCTGCGCAACCCGGCCAACGACGTAGACGACAATAACCGCATCCTTCCCGGCGCTCCGGACGCGGCCAGCGAGATCTCTCACCTTCTCACGAATGAGATGCTGCTCGAGATCGGCGCCGCCATCCACCGAAAATCCCGCCGCCCTTAAAGCCTCCGAAAGCCGAGCCGCGTCGGACGTCCCCGTATAAAGGCGACTACCCTGATAATCGGACTGGCCGATGACGAGCGCAAATCTAGGTTCGGCGGGGCCCGACGCTTCAAGACTTTGCTCGTTGGGTTGGGCAACAACCGGGGCAGCGAAAAGAAGCGCCGCTCCGAATACACCAGCGGCCACCTGATACCAGCGGGATGGGCAATTAGAGCCGTCTGAAATGCGCACCTGCATGGCTACATCGCTCCGACGAAGGCATTGTTGCCTTCGTACTGGATCTTCAGGTTCTTGCTGCCCTTGAAGGCGTCATAAATGGCGTCGACCAGATCCTCAGGGTCGAACTTGCCGGCGTGCTCGAACACGATCTCCACGGATTTGTCCGTCGTTCCCTTTGGGTCGACACGCGTCTCGACGCCAGAAATCGTCTTTGTGATCGCGTTACGCAGCAACCGAATTTTTTCACGGTCGCGCTGTCCAAGACCCGTGAGCTTGACAGAATATTGCCCAGAAGTCCGGACCACGGCTTGCGTAGCGCCCGCGTCCTGCTTGCTCGCGATTGTCAGCACCCTGGCGCTGATGTCGCGATGAATGTTGCGCGCGAGTTCGCTTGCCTGCGTCGGCAGTAGCTGGTTGCGGCGCGCGTCCCGGGGCATGGATGCGTCTCGAGGCGCCCGCTTGGTGTTGATGACCGCCACGTTTGCGAGTTCCTGGCGCGCAGCCGGGTCCTTGGCGTTGTCGAGAAGTTTCACACGCGCTTTCAGGACATAATTTTCGAACACACTGCTACCGGAGCCGCCGACGTCAGAATTGCTGTCGTCGTATTCGATGTCCAGGATGTTCAGGTAGAAGTCGAAGTCGCCGCGCGCGCGCGCCTCGTCCTCGCCACCGCGGGCAATAATCCGGTAGCCGGCATTGATGAACTCGGCCCGAATATTGTCGATCAGAAAGCGGGTCGGCGCGTGCTCGGTTTCCTCGTAGCCGAGAATGAATCGATAGCTTTTGCGATGGTTGTCGACCGTGGCGCTCATGAGCTTTTGTACTTCGCTCTTGAGCGTACCCGCCTTGAACACGCCTTCGATCGAGCACGTGAAAGCGTTTCCAGCCTTGCGGCAGTTCTCCTTCGTCGCGCCTGCAAAATAATCCGCCTTGAATTTATCGAACGACGAGTTCACCGTTTTCTTGAACTGCTGCCCGATGGGTCCGTCAGCCTGATTGCCGATCAGCTCGCGCAACTGCTTCTCGAAGACATCGTAATAGGCATTGATTTGCGCCGGCCGCCGGCTGGGGGCAGAGCCCTGCCCGACGACCTCGACTTCCCCGCGCTGGCGCATCCTCTCCTGTTCAAGTCGCAAACGTTCGACGTTTGCCAGGTTGGCGCTGACGAGTCCGGTCACAGACGCTTCCAGGCCCTCAAGATCGCTGGGAGTAGCCTTGTCGCTGCGAAGAGCGGCATTGATTTTGTTGCGAAGGTCCGTGGCGCGCTTGAATGCAAACGTATTCTTCGGATCGAGAAGCGGCGCCACCTTTTTCAGCGCGCTATCCGCAGTGGCAGCCTTGCGACGCTGGTTCAGAGCCGCCAGCCGTGCGCTTCTCGCCTGCCCGGTTTCTATCTGCGCGCGTCCGATGGCCCGGTCGCCGATGAATGCGGTGACCAACTGATCGAGCGTCAGCGGAGTCGTCGGCGCCGTCTCAAGCACATAGACCTCGTCGCATCGCGTTGGCCCGACCCCCAGCGTGCACTGGATGTTTTTCAGCAGGTTTTGCGAAGAAATCGTGCCGCAACGGGCCATAATTTCTGTAACTTGTGAGTCAGCGGGCGTGATCCCCTTATCGCTCACGGAATCGATGCTTTCGCCACGATTTTGGAAATAGCGGCTCACGCAGGCGTTGACATTCGAATCCAAGTTTTTCCAAGAGTTTCGGATTGCCTGTATCCTAGAGCGCGTTGACATTCATCGTGTCCAAATATGCGCGCTGACGAT
>CANMLK010000293.1 GCA_947498445.1 Beijerinckiaceae bacterium | reverse complement strand
AACTTTCTCGATCAGACTGGCGGCCTGTGGGCGCAGAACAAACTCGTCGGCAAGGTCGGCGGCGTGTTCACGTCAACAGCGACGCAGCACGGCGGGCAGGAATCGACGATCCTTTCGTTTCACACGCTGCTTCTGCATCTGGGCTTCATCGTCACGGGCCTGCCGTATACTTTCGCTGGTCAGTACGGCGTGAGCGAGGTCATGGGCAATTCGCCATATGGCGCCTCGACCATCGCAGATGGCGATGGCAGCCGTCGCCCCTCGGCAGTGGAACTCGAGGGCGCGCGTTTTCAGGGTCGGCACGTTGCCGAGATCGCCAGGAAGCTCAGCGCCTAGTTGAATGCGGCGGGATGCCGCGCAACGCAAAACGGCGGACGCCGTGCGCCCGCCGCAGATTGAGGCGCTTTAGCGAAACTAGTTCTTCAAGGCCTCGACGAAGCGTGCGCGCACTTCCGGCGACGCGCTGGCGACCATGTTGATAACCTTTGTCACACTGTCGCCGGACGTCAGCGACACTTCCATGCGGGACTTTTGAACTTCTTCCATGAACGCCTTGTCTGTATCGAGCGCCATGAACGCCTTGCGCCAGTCTTCCACGCGCGCAGCAGGCACGCCGGGAGGGGCGACGACAGGACGCGCAACGGTCTTTTGCGAGAAGTACAATTGCATCGCCTGTCGATCCGTCTCGTTCTTCACAAAGTCCAGCGCGTTAGGCACATCCGGCAATTCGCGATCACGCTCCAGCGCGCCCTGCATGAGAATGCGAACTTTCTTCTCGGTGATCCACTGCGGTTTCTGCGCCTTCAGGCTGGACCATGACCAGTCGCCAATGCCCTGAACCTCGCCGCGCTCCATTGCGAGGCCAATCTCCGTGGTGCCGCGGTAGCCGGTGACGATCTTGATTTTGGTTCCCAGCAGCGCGTTGTAGATCCTTGGCGACAATTCCGGATCGATGCCGGTCGATGCGCCGACGATCAGCTCCTTGTCGAAGAGATCTTTCGCGTTCTGGTGCGGGTGGTTCGCCATCACGAGCACAAGGCCCGTTTCGCTGTTGAGATTTGCAAGCCAGTTGAATTTCTGCACATCAAACTGGATGCCGGCGGTGCTAATCAGATGCGCCAGCAACATGCCGCGTTGCAGAAGCGCAATCGCTGTGCCGTCTTTTGCGGCGACGTTGTAAATATGGTTGGCGGCTGCGATTGAATTTCCGGCCGGCATGTTCTGAACGACGAACCCGGGATTGCCCGGCAAATGGCGTCCCAGATGGCGCGCGGTGAGACGGGCGAGGTTGTCGTAGCCGCCGCCCGTTGCCGAGCCAACGATGTATGAAACCTGCTTGCCGGCCCAGAAATCCTGAGTCTGCGCTTTGACTGAAACGCTGCATGTCAGGCTGGCTGCAATTGCGGCAACCGCCAGCAAAGTGTGCGGCGTGCGCGCGGTCGTTTGTTTCATCGGTATTTCTCCCTTTTCCGCAGCGTGAATCTCATCTGGGCGCGTTGGCTGTCAAGCGGGGCGGTGTGCTCGTGATTGCCATGTGGCTTATTCATGCAATACTTGTCGCGTTGCAGGAGGCACTTGTCGCGTTGCAGGAGGCGGAAAAAAGCCTCGGAGGGGGAATTCATGAGAACTGCATCGCTTGCGTTTGCTGCTGCGGTGGGAGCCGTGCTCGCATTCGCGCCATTATCACCCGCACGCGCGCAATCGGTTGACACGTTTTTCGCAGGCAAGGACGTGCGCATTCTTATTGGCGCCGCAGTCGGCGGCACATATGGCCTTTATGCGCAGCTCGCGGCGCGCCACATGCGCGAACATATTCCTGGCAAGCCGAACCTCATCTTGCAGAGCATGCCCGGCGCCGGTGGTCTGGTAGGGCTAAATTATTCCTACAACGTGGCTCCCAAGGACGGAACGCTGATGCACCTGGTGCACGCAGAGGTTCTGTACGAGACGCTCCTCACACGCGAAGCCAAGTTCGACGCGCAGGGCTATCAGTGGATTGGTCGCATAGCAGATGCGGACTCTCTCGTTCTGGCGACGCGCAATTCAAAACTCACGACGTTCGACGAAGCCAAAATGCGCGAGCCCATCCTTGGCTCAACCGGTATCGCCAATATTTATGCTCTGGGGCCGCTCCTTCTCAACCGCGTGGCGGGGACGAAGTTCAAGATCATCGGCGGCTACAAGGGCGCGTCCGACATCATTATCGCGATGGAGCGCGGCGAAGTTGATGGCGCGGGCATGACGCTGGCGAACGCAATGACCATTCATGGCGACAAGATCAAGAACGGCGATTTCAAGCCTTATCTTGCACTCTCTGCGAAAAGGCTCGCCGCCTTCCCAGACATTCCGGCGATGACGGAATTTGGCAGCGGACCCTCGCGGCTTCTCATGGACGTCTACGCATCGACCGGCACAATTGGCCGCGCGCTCGCCTATCCGCCGGGTGTGCCCGCGGATCGCGTGCAAGTGATGCGCGACGCATTTCAGACGATGGTGAAGGACCCCGCGTTCATCGCCGAAACCAGGAAGACGAACATCATCGTCGAGCCAATGTCGGGTGAAGACCTGACAGCGGAAATCGCGCGTGTGATGAAAACGCCCAAAGAGCAAGTCGACGCCGCGCGTCAAATCCACGAAGATCTGCTGAAGTCAGCGAAATGATACAGCTTTGGCAGGCGGCGCTTTCGCCGCCTCGCCCTTATCGATTGGCGGAGCCGTATCCGAAGATCTGGCGAGCCCGGTCGACGATGTGGGGCGGCGTCTTGTACAGCCCGTCGACCAGCTCCTGCACTTGCTCGCCGGTGCGATAGTCGATCTCGAGCCCGACCTTCTTCGCCTCATCAAGGAATTGCTGATCCTTCAGCACGTCTTGCAACGCCTTGCGCCACGCCGCGACGCGGTCTGCGGGCACGCCCGGGGGTAGCGCGTAAGAGCTTGTGATCAACAGCGGCTTCACGATGACATCGAGCAGGCGGCGGTCATCCTCGCTCTTGAGGAATTGCGTGATCACGGGCGCATTTTTCCCCAGCGGGTTCGGTTGATCGCCGATCTGGACCAGCAGATTGTAATCTTCCCCCGTTAAAACCTGCGGCTGTGTTGCGAGTACGCTTCCGTAAGTTGTGCATTGCCCGTCAACCTCGCCGCGTTCGACCGCGAGCCGCGTGTCCGAGGCGCCCTTGTATCCCGTGATGATCTTGAATTTTGTACCCGCAAGAGCGTTGACCATCAGTGGGAATTTGGCGCTCTCGGCCAACGCGCCTGTCGAGGCCATCGTTCCCTCAATGAGCCGCGCATCCTCCAGCGTTTTCACGCTGGAATCCTTGCGCGTGAAGCAGATGCTCATGTCCTCGTTAATGGAGCCGATCCAGATAAATGAGCGGGGATCGTAAGTCGCGGGCTTGAGGGCGAGCAGGGGGTCAGCGAGCGGACCGCGCGCCGACGTCGCAAAGGTAGAGCCGTCGCGCGGGGCTGTGGAGCCCAGCGTCATGAAAGCCTGAACGCCACCAGAGATAGGCAGGTTGCGCGGCACGACAGTCGCCGTGGGCGACAGCTTTTTGGCGATGTATCGGCCGACGATGCGGCCGTAAATGTCCACCGAGCCGCCGCCGCCGCCGCCGATGAGCAATGTGATCTGCCGGTCGGCGAAAAAGTCCGGTGCGCCCTGCGCGCGCGCCTCCATTTGAGGGAGCGTCGCAATTGCTCCAAGAAGAACCGCCAGCGGCGGCAACGCGGCGCAGCTGCGGATGCGTGTGAACAGATTCAAGTTCATATCCCCCCCAATAATGATGGCGCCGAAGCG
The DNA here is from genome assembly GCA_947498445.1 of Beijerinckiaceae bacterium. GTDB lineage: Bacteria > Pseudomonadota > Alphaproteobacteria > Rhizobiales > Beijerinckiaceae > Terripilifer. The sequence goes on along the minus strand of CANMLK010000293.1, from coordinate 167 downwards.
ATCAAGCCCGGTCGTAGTTCATGTTCGCCGCGCGCTCTTGCGGCGATTTCGCATTTGGGTCCAGGCCATGCCCCAGGCTGAGCCGGTTCATGAAATTGAAGCGGCAGCAGACGAGGATTGCGTCCTGCAAAGCTTTTTCAGACCAACCAGCTTTGAGAACGATATCG
>CANMLK010000292.1 GCA_947498445.1 Beijerinckiaceae bacterium | reverse complement strand
CAGGCCGGTGCGCCGCGATATCTCCCGGATCGAGAAATGCTCACGTTGCCGCCAGCGTCGAATAACGCTCAATAACTCCATGCTGATCACTTCGTTCTCTCCCGCTCAGATCGCGGGGAAGAGGTTCAAACATGGGTCAAATTTCGATGGAAAAACCTTCGCTTGCCGGGTCAGTTCTCAGTGGAAATCAACAGCGCGAGCATGCATCGAACAGTGCATCGGTCGCATCAAACGCTTCAAGCGCGTCGCGCTGCGCCGCGAAAAGACGGCGCAGAACTTTTGATTTATCGTCAGTGTCGGAGTGGGCATGATCAAATTCTTCTAGCGCACAGCCAAGGGAGAGCGGACCCGCTTCGCGAGTTCCCGGCGCGATCTATCCTTGCGCTAACGTGTTCAAACAATATGATGTGGCTTTGCAGCCATCCGTCATGCTGCGCTGTGCAAAGCAGGGTCTCTTGAGACATGGAAACGTCTGACGCCGAGGAACGAGCTCCCCAAGTCCGCCGATGGGACGAGCAGCGTTGGGTAGTGGACAATATCATTGCGGCGAACGGCATAGACTGGGATCAGCCTCGATCACGTTATTTCAACGCTGCGTGCGGCATCGAGTCCAATGCCGATTTCGAACTCATCCGAAACAAGGTTCGAAAGTTCGCAGACTTTGGCCCTGCTTTCGAGGCGATCGCGCTGCGGCGGGAAACAAGGGCGCGGGAGGCGCTGCACGCCGGCCATAAAGTCACGGCACGAGACAATTTTTACATGGCTGCGATTCACTGGGGCGCATCAATGTGGCCACACCATTCGACAACGCCATATGTCGAAGACCTGAATTGCAAAAAGCGCGAGTGCTATTCGAGGTATGCCGAGCTTGCTGATCATCAGATCGAAGAAGTTTGGATCCCGTTTCAAGATAAGCAGCTGCCCGGCTGGCTCCATCTTCCACCGCACTATAAGGGGGGCCGGATTCCACTCGTTATCTCGTTGCCCGGCATGGATACGTTCAAGGAGATATTTGTTTCTCTTTCCAACGACAGATGGCTGACCCGCGACGTTGCGGTGCTCGCTGTCGATGGCCCCGGGCAAGCCGAATCGCTTGTTCTTGGTTACAAGGTAAGCGTTCCCAACTTCATTGAAGCTGGAAAGGTTATTGTTGACTGGGCGCAACAGCGACAGGAGATCGACCCACACAGGATCGGTCTGTTCGGCAACAGCTTCGGGTCATTTACGTCAACGCTGATCGCGTCAAATGAACCCCGCCTGAAGGCGTGCGCCGTTTCAGCGACCTGCCTTGAGCCAGGATTCCATACACTTCTGGAGACCGCTTCGCCGACCTACAAGAAGCGCATGATGTATATGACCGGGTTCGATGTCGAAGCAGAGTTTGACAAGTTTGCGCCATCGCTGACATGGGAAGGGCACACACAGAACCTTCGGATGCCTTACCTTTGCGTCGCTGGCGAAGCTGAAGAACTTAGCCCGCTGCATCATGCCGAACGGATGCTTCGAACACTTACCGGGCCGAAGCAATATGTCGTCTATCAGGAATCGCGTCATGCTGTCGGCTTTGTGCCGTCCGCAAATCTCGGCCCTTATCCGCCGACTCTTCTTGCCGACTGGATGATCGATCGTCTCGCTGGAAAACCGTTTGATAGCGAGAAATGGTATATTCAATCGAACGGCGTGATTGTGAAGGACAGGCTTTAGAAAAGCCGAAGCGATGAGGAAGGCTGATCGGCGTCGCTAGTCTCGCACACGCCCGGCCCAGTAATTCCATGCGCGTTCTATCGCAAGCGGCTTTATTTCCCCCGCCTTTTCGATCTCGCCCGGCGTCAGCGCGTCAACCGTTCCCACCGCCAGGGCGCGTAATTGCGTCTCTGCATTTGCGACGGAATGAATGGTGCGAAAGGTCATCTCTTCGATGCCGCGTCCAACACAGGTTGCTCCATGCCGCTTCATAAGGACGACCCAATTCGGCCCAAGGCTTGTCGCGAGAGACCGCCCCTCCTCCGCCTTGACGAGGAGAAGGTTCGTGTCTCCAAAGTCGGCCTGGCTATCCCAGATGGGAACGTGTTGTCCCATCACCGCTCCCATTTGTGAGATCGGGACGAGCTTCTTGTCGCTTATGCAAAACGTCAGCATGGCGGGCGCATGGTGATGGCAGATCGCCATGACATCGGGCCGCGCCGCGTAGATTTCGCCATGAATGACGCGTTCCGCGTAGAGCGATGCATTGGAGACGCCAGCGAGCGTAGAATCGAGCCAGAACTCAAGAATATCCTCGCTGCGCACCATGGACGGCGCCAAAGATCGGGAAAGCAAATACTTTCCCGGGTCTTGTGGGTGTCGAAGGCTTACATGGCCGAAGGCGTCAAGCACGCCCTCGTACGCCAGAATCCTGTTCGCCAAGGCCAGCTTGTCGAAAGCTTCCTGGATCATTCGCGAAAGCCCGCCTTGTCCAGCTCCGCCGCAGCGCGGTTGAGCAGCGCTTCCGGCGCGTCAAAGGTTGCGTTCAGCAAGGCTAGAATTCCGTCCGCATCGAGATAGGCAAGTTCAAGTCCGATCTTGTCGGCTTCGGCCTTAACCTCCGCATCCTGCATCATCGCCGCGAACGCCTGACGCACAGCCTGGAGGCGCGCCGGTGGGACGCCCGGCGGAAAGGCGAACGGCCGGCTGTACTGCTGGGGACTCAGGATGATCTTGATGATCTCCTTGTTTTCTCCCTCAGGAAGCAGATCCATCAGATATGCGACTTTCATCGCAGCGAGCTCTGCATGCGGCTGCGTTGAAATGTCGAGAGCGATCCTGGCGACACCCCGGTCGATCATGCTTTTTGCATTGACGCGAGCGCCGTCCCACGACCAGCCGCATAGTCCGTTGACCTCGCCGCTTTCCATCGCGAGCTGCACATTGGAGGTCGACGGATAGCCCTGAACCAGTTTGAACTTTGTTCCCGCGAGATTGTTCAGTAAGAGCGGAACCATCGTTACGGAGCCAGTGGTGGCGCCAATGACGACTTCCTGCGTCAGGAATTCCTTGGCTTGAAGATCGCGCGCTTTTCCGGAAAGCGCGCAGATGGTGGACGTTGAATTCATGCTTCCGATCCACGCAAGCTTGCGCATGTCGAAACGCATGTTCTGTGTCTTCACCATCTGGTTGAGGGTGTTTGTGAACTGGAGGCCCGCCATAGTCAGCCCGTCGGGCGCGCTCAGCGTCATAAGATTGTTGCCCGCAACGATGCCGCCTGCGCCGGGCGCATTCTTCGGGATGACGCTCGGGTTGCCTGGAATGTGTTTTCCAATGAACCGCCCCAGAAACCGCGCGTAGAGGTCGTAACCGCCGCCCGATCCGGAGGGGATCAGCAAACTAATCTGCTTTCCGCGATAGAAGTCCGCCACATCCTGTGCGTAAACTGCAGGCGCCGAGAACGAGAGGACGGCAAGACCGACGTATGCCGATTTGAGAAGCTTCATGATCGTCCTCCGCAGATGAGCGCCCTCAGTCACAGGCCTCAGGCGATCGTAACATCTGGCGTGAGCTGCGCAAGATAGGTGAGGCATTCCTGCAGGGAGACGGCGTCGGCGTATTTCTGATGAAGATCGAAGAGATTGGCTTCGAACACCGAAGGGCTTCGATCTGCGACGGCTTCCTTCACAATCATGGGACGAATGTCGCGCATGAACGCGTCCGTCGCGGTCGCGCGCACACAACCACTGAGGCTCGTGCCCGCCAGAAGCAGAGTATCGATTCCCTGCACGCTCAGAAAAACTTCAAGATCGGTGCGGAAGAATGCGCTCGGACGCCACTTGCGAATGATGCGATCTCCAGCCTGCGGCTTCAGGTAATCCACGATATCCGCGCCGCGGCTATTCTCGATCTGAACAGCGCCGAGGCCATGGTGCTTCATTTTGAGCCGCCAGAGCCCTGCGCTCGAGCCATCTGCCGCGACCAGGCCTTGCGTGTAGATCACCGGCGTCCC
>CANMLK010000291.1 GCA_947498445.1 Beijerinckiaceae bacterium | reverse complement strand
AGCGAGGTCCACCAGAAACGCCTCAAACCCTGTTTCGCGGATCAGTGATTCTGGGTACTAGAAGGGCATTCAAGACTCGCTTAGCCGAAACAACAAGGGAAACGCCGCATGACGCCCATCCGCTTTCGCGCTGACCATATCGGCAGCTTCTTGAGGCCCGCAGCCCTGCTCGACCTGCGCCGCGCCCAAGCTGCGGGGCGCGTGAGCGAGAACGCGCTGCACGTCGCCGAGGACCAGGCGATCCGTGACGTTGTGTCGCTCCAGGAGAGCGTTGGACTGCCTGTCATTACCGATGGCGAGCTTCGCAGGCGCTCGTACCACAGCTACTTCTTTGCGCATCTAGGCGATATCGTGCCCGATTACGTGCCACCCGAAGAGGAAGGCGTCATGGTCGGCGCGCCAAAGCGCGGAGTGCAGCCAGTTGCGCGAATCGGCAGCAAAATCGCGCGCGCCAAGCCCATCCACCTCGACGACTTCCGATTCCTGTCGTCACTGACAAAGCGCACCGCGAAGGTGACGATCCCCGGCCCCTGCGCGCTGCATTTTCGCGGCGGCGACGCGGCGGCTCTGGCGAGCGCCTACACGGACATTGACGCCTACTGGGATGACATCGTCACCGCCTTGCGGGCGGAATTGACTGATCTGGCGGCGGCGGGTTGCGAATACGTACAGATGGACGAAACCGCCTTCGCAAAATTCGGCGACCCCGAAGTGCAGGCGATGCTGGCGGCGCGCGGCGACGATTGGCGCGCAATTCTCGACCTCTACGTCGACATCACCAATAGGGTGCTGAAAGACATTCCGAACATGCGTATCGGCGTTCATCTGTGCCGCGGCAATCGCGGCGGGCAGTTTCATGCCGAAGGCGGATATGACGTCGTCGCCGAGAAACTGTTCAACGATCTGGCTGCGCATCACTTCCTGCTTGAATACGATTCCCCGCGCGCCGGCGATTTCTCGCCGCTGCGCTTCGCGCCGGCATCAAAGGGCGTGGTGCTCGGGCTTGTCTCCACCAAGTCGCCGCAGCTTGAAAACAAGGACGACCTCAAGCGCCGCATCGACGAAGCCGCGAAGTTCGTATCGCTTGAAAACCTCGCGATCAGCCCGCAATGCGGATTCGCCAGCGTGGACACTGGCAACCCGGTGAGTTTTACCGATCAGGAGGCGAAGCTGCGCGTTGTCGTGGAAACTGCAAAGGAAGTTTGGGGCGCATAAGCCCCGCCAACGTCAACGTGCCCCCCGACCCGGGGCGCAAAACTTGCTTTGATAATCGCGAAACAAATTCCGGAGCCTGCACGACATGCTGACACGCAAACTCTTCCACGCCTCGATCGCCCTTCACGCCACGCTCATGACGGGCTTTTGTTCAAGCGCGGCGCAGGCGCAAGCGCCCGCAGATTTTTACCGCGGCAAGACGGTGACGCTCGTCGTCGGCTATGCCCCGGGCGGCGGATACGACATCTATTCGCGCCTTCTTGCGCGCCATCTGGGCAACCATATCGGCGGGGCGCCTAATGTCATCGTTCAGAACATGCCCGGCGCCGCGGGCGTTGTCGCCTCCAACAACATCTTCGTCGCAGCGCCCAAGGACGGCACGGTGATCGCCGCCGTCGATCAGAACATCCCCATGTTTCAGCTGCTCGACGGCAAGGGCGTGAAATACGACGCGACGCGCTTTGCATGGCTCGGCTCCATGGCGGCGTCCAACGGCATCGCCATGGCGTGGGCTGAAACAGGCGTCACATCGCTTGAAGATGCGAAGACGCGCGAAGTTTCGATGGGCGCCACCGGCGCCAACGATGACGCCTATATTTACGCGCGCACGCTCAACGCGCTGCTGGGCACGCGCTTCAAGACCATTCAGGGCTACAGCGGCACGAGCAGCGTGAACATGGCGCTTGAAAAGGGCGAGGTTGAGTCGATGGGGCGGTCAACCTATTACGGTTTCGCCAGCCAGCGGCCGGACTGGCTGCGTGACAAGAAGATCAACATTCTCGTCCAGTTCGGATTTGAGAAACAGCCAGAGATCGCGGACGTGCCGCTGTTTGTCGATCTCGTTTCGGGAACAGAGGCCAAGCAGATCGCAGGACTCGTGAGCATGCCAACAGGCATCGGGTATAGCCATTGGCTGTCCCCCGAGGTTCCTGCCAACCGGCTCTCGGCCCTGCGCGCCGCCTATATGGCGGCCCTGTCCGACGCCGCTCTGGTGGGCGAGGCCAAACAGCGCGGCATCGAGATCAAGCCGAAAACGCCCGAGCAAATGGCTCAACTGGTCAAGGACGCCGCCAACACACCGGCTGATGTGCGCGCCAAGACCGTTAAAATTCTCGGATGGGAGTGACGGGCAGCCTGCAAGGCAGCCGCAATCGCGCCCGCATCGCGTCGCGATCTTGAACTTCGGTCTTCGGAGGGCCCCTTTGGCCCGCCGGAGCAGACCTGATGCGCATGTTCGCCGCCATTTCCCTCGTTGCAGGCGGCGCCAGTAATCCCCTGTCGGCGCTCGCGAGAGAATCTTCCCCGGAACCTTGGTTTTGCACGAAGTGGATGGCCGCTTTGCGATACGCGAACTCGATAAGGTAGCATCATTCAGCTTCAGTTCAGGATATCACTGCATACTAGCGCTGTTCGCCTCGGCTTCGCCGATGGGAGACATGAATGCGCACTTTGACGCTGGCCTTCCTCGCAGCTCTCGCCGCAACATCCCCTGCGGCTTCCCAAACTGATCTCACCGGCTCAAACTGGCTGGCCGAGGATATCATGGGCGGCGGCGGCGTGGACCGCGCCCAATCCACGCTTCAACCCTTGCCCGAGGGCCGCGTCGCAGGATCGAGCGGCTGCAATCGCTTTAGCGGCAGCGGCGTCGTCAGCGGCGGAAAGGTGACAATCGGATTGTTGGCCACAACACGCATGGCTTGTCCTGCGGCGCTGATGAATCAGGAATCGAAGTATTTGAAAGCCCTCGCCGCCTCGACCCGCTACGAGATCGGCGCCGATGGCCTGTTGCGATTTTATGATGCAACGGGCGCTGTCACCGTGCGCTTTTCACGGTTGAAGTAAAATACATCCGCATCCCGCCACCGACTCTTTCTTGCTATTGCCCGCAAGTGGTTGTTGAATTGCCACGCGCCAACGGGCGCAAGCAAGAGCAGCCGGTTAGGGGGATAAAATGATGAAGTCCGTACTCGGGGCTTTTCTTGCCGTGTCGCTGAGCGCGCCAGTGGCGGCTAACGCACAAGCAGTCGCTGACTTTTATCGCGGCAAGACAATGCAAATGGTGGTGCCCTTTTCCGCCGGCGGTATTTATGACATTTCAACACGCATTCTTGCGCGTCACATGCCCCGCTTCATTCCCGGCCAGCCTAACATGGTGGTGCAAAATCAGCCCGGTGGCGGCGGTATATCTGCGGCCAATCGACTGGCGAGCGCTGTGGAGAAGGACGGACTCACCATCGCGTCAGTTAGCCGTGGCATCCCCCAGCTTGCCCTCGTTGGGGAGCCCAATATTTCTTTCGATCCCGCGAAACTTGCGTGGCTGGGTTCTATTTCATCCTACTCGGATGACGCCTACCTGCTGACAATCATGGCCAACAACAAAGTCAACACCGTCGCTGAATCACAAAATGGCGCGCTGCTTAATCTGGGCGGCGTCGGCGCAGGAGCGACAAATACGACGTTCGCAATGCTGGCGCGCGATCTTCTTGGCATGAAGATCGAAGTTATCCGCGGATTTCCTGGCGCAAACGACGTTTGGCTCGCGATGGAGCGCGGCGAACTCGATGGTCAGGTCATCGACATCAGCGCCATCAAATCCAGCCGGCCAAACTTCTGGAACGACAAGAAAGTCAAATTTCTGGTTCAGTTCGGCCGCGCCACGCGGCTCGCGTCGATGCCTGATGTGCCAACGGGCCGTGAGCTCGTGAAAAATTCGGATGACCGCGCGTTGCTCGAATTCGCCGAAAGCCCATTTTTCATGGCCCTACCCTATGCTGCGC
>CANMLK010000290.1 GCA_947498445.1 Beijerinckiaceae bacterium | reverse complement strand
CGGCAAGCGCCGCGCGGCCGGTTGGCTTGCGGATCATGTGTCTCCCTCCCAATATTATTGTTTTTCGTTCGTATTTACCCAGGCATGGCGGGCAGGTGTTCGAGCAGATGCCCATATCCCGAGCGTGGCTCGTTCACATGCAGGCGCTTCTGGAATTCCCACACGCGCGCTGTGACGGGATGCACGACAGGCACGCCAAGATCTTTCTCAAGCAGATCGACGATATGCAGCGTGCGCCAGCCTGAGCCCAACATATAAATAGCGTCAGCGCCCTTCTGGGCGAGGAAGTGCTTCTTGATGTGGGCGTAGACCTGTTCGCCCGAGAGTTCCTGCACCTTGTTGAACGGCGTCTCGACGCCTTCCATGCACTTCACGTTAAAGCCTGCGTCAGTGAAGTATTGCGCGAAGGTGTTATTGATCTCGCCGGGGAAGTAAGTCGCGCCGACGATGGACTTGGCCTTCAGCGCGCGCAGAGCCGTGATGTGGTTCTGGCCTGCGGTGAAGATCGGCGTTTTGTATTTCTTTTCCCACCCGGCGACGAGTTCCGCCTCGCCCTTGAGCCCTAGCACCATGAAGGGCGGGGCGCCGTTGGGATGAATCGCGTCGCAATCCTGCTCGGCCAGCAGCGCGATCTGTTGCTCGTAGGCGCCCATCACGGTTGCAAATTCGTCGTGGGTTCCGCGCGTGATGTTCGTGAACAGCGGCAGGACGCCGATGCCTTCCGGCAGAAGACGAATGAATTCCTCAAGCGCGCCCGGGCGCAGGGTGGGGTGAATAATACCGGCGATGCCCCGCCAAGCCGAAAACGCCATTCGAATTCCTCCAGTTTCTTATGATCTTACGCAGGCCAACCGTCGGCTGGCTCTCACGCCTTCGACCATCATACACGGGCGCGCGCCCTGAAGAAAAGGGCGAGCTTGGTCGAAAGTCTGGTGCGGTCATTATGCGTGTGCAGCTTGCGTTGGCTTCGTTCTTGGGGAAGATAGTCGCAACTCCGTATCAGGAGGGAGGGGATTTCCTATGTTGACGAGGCGAGAAGCTATGGCTGGCGCAAGTGCGCTGGCAGTCGGCGCCGGATTTGGCGCTATTCCGTCATTTGCGCAAACGGTTGAAAGCCTGCGCATCTTTGTTCCGGCGGCGCCGGGCGGCGGCTGGGACCAGACCGCGCGCTCCATGGAGAATGCGCTGCGCGGGACGCAGCTCATCAAGACGGCGCAGATCACGAACGTTGGCGGCGCCGGCGGCGCGGTAGGCCTGCCGCAATTCATCAATCAGTGGAAAGGCCAGGGCAATTCGCTGATGGTCGCCGGCCTTGTGATGGTCGGCTCACTGATCGCCAACAAGAGCCAGTTTAATCTGGCGCAGGTCACGCCTATTGCACGGTTGACCGGCGAGTATCAGGCGCTGGTCGTGCCTGCCGGTTCGCCGTTCAAAACCGCCAAGCAACTTGTGGACGCATTGAAGGCTGATCCCGGCAAGGTGCCGGTGGCGGGTGGCTCTGCAGGCGGTACGGACCACATTCTCATCGGCATGATCGCGCAAGCCGTTGGCGTGCCGGCCGCGAAGGTCAGCTACGTGGCGTTTGCGGGCGGTGGCCCAGCCACGGCGGCTATCCTTGGCAGTCAGGTCGCCGCCGGCGTTTCTGGCTACGGCGAGTTCTCCGAGCAGATCAAGGCGGGCAAAATGCGCCTGCTCGCGATCTCGGCGCCGACGCGTCAGGCGGGCATCGACGCGCCGACGCTTATCGAGCAGGGCATCAATGTGGAACTCGCCAATTGGCGCGGCTGCTTTGCTCCTCCGGGCGTGTCCGCCGCCGACCGCAAGACGATGACCGATATGGTCCTCAAGATGACGGCTTCAAAAGAATGGGCCGACATCTGCGCCAAGCAGAACTGGACCCAGATCACCCTCGCGGGCGATGATTTCGGCAAGTACATTACGGGCGAGACAGAGCGCATTCGCGGCATCCTGAAGGATCTCGGGCTCGCCTGATATGGCGAACTCGGCACACGGCGAAGGCGCGCGCGCGCGCCTTCCATTGGGCGAAATGCTGATTGCGCTGGGAGTGCTCGCGCTTGCGGGCGTCGTCTTCTGGCAAACGCTCGCCATTCCCGTTTCACCGCTTTATGCGCGTGTCGGGCCGACCGTCATTCCCATGCTGGCGGCGTTTGGCCTTGCCGCGTGTGGCGCTGCGCTGCTGGTGAGCGCGGTGCGGGGCGGCTGGCAGGATGAAGAAGAAAAAGAGATCACGCAGGACAAGCCAGCATTCCTCCTGCTTCTTGCTGGCTTCATCGCCAACATGGCGCTGATCGGCCCAGCGGGGTTCACGATCGCCTCCACTGTTCTGTTCACGCTCACGGCGCGCGCGTTCGGGTCGCGCAATCTGTTGCGTGACGCGGGCATCGGCTTTGGATTGGCGATTGTCGCCTATCTTGGTTTTGCGCGCGCGCTGGGCATTAACATTGGCGCGGGACCGCCTGAGCGCATCATAGAACGTCTACTCTCGGTGATTGTCTGATGGACGCGCTTACGCAACTGGCGGGCGGCTTTGCCGTCGCACTCACGCCGATCAATCTGATGTGGTGTCTTGTCGGCGTGACGCTTGGCACCGCCATTGGCGTGCTGCCGGGCCTTGGGCCCGCACTCACCATCGCACTGCTGTTGCCGATCACCTTCAAGGTTGAGCCTACCGCCGCCTTCATTCTGTTCGCGGGCATCTATTACGGCGCGATGTATGGCGGCTCGACGACCTCTATTTTGCTGAATACGCCGGGTGAAAGCGCGACAATTGTCACGGCGCTCGAAGGCAACAAGATGGCGCGAAAAGGTCGTGCAGGCGCAGCGCTCGCCACGTCCGCCATCGGGTCTTTCGTGACCGGCACCATCGGCACGCTTGGCATCGCCTTTCTGGCGCCCATCGTCGTTGAGTGGGCGTTGCACTTTGGACCTGCAGATTACTTTTCGTTGATGATCCTCGCGTTCGTCACTGTCTCGGCGGTGCTGGGCTCGTCCGCCATTCGCGGGCTGACGGCGCTGTTCATCGGCGTGTTCATCGGCCTTGTGGGAATTGATCTGCAAACTGGACAGCCGCGCTTCACGTTCGGTGTGCAGGAACTGACCGACAAGATCGACGTCATCATCGTCGCTGTCGGCCTGTTCGCTGTCGGCGAGACGCTTTACATGGCCGCGCGACGCCACGCTGGCAAGGACGAGATCATTCCCCTGCGCGGCTCGCTGATGATGACGCGCGAAGAATGGGGCCGCTCGTGGAAACCGTGGTTGCGCGGCACAGCCATCGGTTTTCCCATCGGCGCCATGCCGGCTGGCGGCGCCGAGGTGCCGACATTCCTCAGCTATTATGTCGAAAAGAAGCTCTCGACCAAGCCGGAAGAGTTTGGCCACGGTGCCATTGAGGGCGTCGCGGGGCCGGAAGCCGCCAACAACGCTTCGGCAGCCGGCGTGCTGGTGCCGATGCTGACGCTGGGACTGCCGACATCTGCGACAGCCGCCATCATGCTGTCTGCCTTCCAAAGCTACGGCATCAATCCCGGACCGCTTCTGCTGCAAACGCAGCCGCAACTTGTGTGGGGCCTGATCGCCTCTCTGTTCATCGGCAATTTTCTCTTGCTTGCGCTGAACCTGCCGATGATCCGCATCTGGGTGAAGATGCTGGCTGTGCCCGCGCCCATGCTCTACGCGGGCATTCTCGTGTTTGCGACGATTGGCACCTATGGCATCTCGCAATCGCCTGTGGATCTGGCGCTGCTCTATCTCATCGGCGGCATGGGCTACCTTATGCGGCGCTACGATTTTCCCACAGCGCCAGTCATCATCGGCACGATCCTTGGACCGCTTGCTGAGCAAAACTTCCGGCAGGCCATGACGATTTCTGCCGGCGACTACACGGTGTTCTTCACGCGTCCTTTGTCTGCAACGATCCTGTTTATCGCCGCGCTTGCGGTTTTTGGTCCCAAAATTTACGCGCTGGTGACGTCGCGTCGAGTTGCTG
>CANMLK010000289.1 GCA_947498445.1 Beijerinckiaceae bacterium | reverse complement strand
CGGCAAAGGCAAAGCTACCGCCGGAACCTGCCCCTCAAAAATGACCTGAGAAATACAATAAGGCCCCCGATATCGGGGGCCTTATTGCTTCAACACCTGCTGCACTTTTCCTCCGGCTAAACGCTGCAGAATCTCTCCGGCGTTGACATGATGTGGTTCCGTGTGGCGGGTTTTAGGGTTTTATCCTTGGTTCTGACCCAGTCCATATAGGCAAGGTATTCCACGGTCGTGATGGTCCTGATGTCCACCTTGTCCAACCGCTCAAGAATTCCCCATTTCTTGTGTCCCAAATAGAATTCCGTATTCGCCCATAGCTTGGCGTGGAGCTCGCCGTGTTCGCCCCGCCGCTTCTCCACCTTGACGAGCTCTTCGGCGAAATAGCCAAATGTCATCTCTCTTGGCGCTTTGGGGGTGCTTTTTCCCTTCAGAATGCTGAGGAAAAGTTCTTCGGCCAGTTTACGGGCTTCAAGGCGTGAGGTCTCTTTGGTGGACCTGACGATATTCCGTTTGGAAATTGGGTCACGGATACGGGCGAACCAATAGGGGGAGGCGTGGGTTTGGTAGATCGCCAGCCCTTTGGAAATCTTGATGATTTCGCCTTTGAGAGCGTGTTTGGAGGGTTTTGGGTCGGTTTGTGTCATTGGGCGAAAAGGATAAACCGAGTAATAAACTTAGTAAATAGCCCCTGTTAAATGGGGGGTCACTCCGGGCTCATAACCTGAAGGTCGTCAGTTCAAATCTGGCCCCCGCAACCAAATTACGCCGTCCTTCGGGGCGGCGTTTTCGTTTGTGGATTTCCGAAGCGCCGCGCTTCAACGGGGATCCCTGGACGCGGCGAAATGCGCGAGAGTTGCGATATCTGCATCGCTTAATCCGACGACGACATTACTCATCATCGGGTCCGCCCCGGGCCTCTGGCTGTCGCGGTATGCCTGCATTGCGGCTGTCATGTAGTCGATGCGCTGCCCCGCAAGGCGCGGCATTTGCTCCTGCCCGTGCAGATTGGGCAGATGGCAGGAGGCGCAGCGCAATTGTTCGGACAATTTCTGTCCACGTGCGGCCAACCCTGCATCGACCACCTCCTCGCTTCGTGCGGCGGGCAGCGCTGCAATCGCCCGCGCAAGAGCTTCGATTTCAGCATCGGTCAGCTTCTCGACGAAGGGCGTCATCGGCGGCGTTGGTCTGACGCCTTCGCGCATATAGATCAGCTGGTTTGTAATGAAGAACTCCGGCTGGCCTGCGATCGAGGGCACTAAGGGCGTGCGTGAATTACCCCCTTCACCGTGGCAGCCGAGGCAGGTTTCCAGTTGGGGAGGTTGCTCGGTCGCAGCCTGCTGCGCAGCCGCCGCGCCCGCAAATAGTGCGAACGCGACGGTGCTTGATGTGAGTCTCATGCGATCAGCGCGCCGCAACCTTGGGGGCGCTGTAGCTGACGCGATAGAGCGCGCCGTGCAGTTCGTCACTGATGAGAAGCGATCCGTCATTCATCTGCATCACGTGGGTCGGGCGCATGTGAAACTCGTTCTTCACCTCATCCAGCATGCCTGAGAAGAAGGTTTCAACTTTGGCCTTGCCGTTCTTCTGCGGGATCGCGACGATGATGTCGTAGCCGAAGCGCTTGGTCCGGTTCCACGACCCGTGGCGCGCGACAAACGCCGCGTTCTTGTACTTCGCCGGGAACATTGAGCCTGTGTAGAACTTCATGCCCAGAGCGGCGGAGTGTGGGCCCATGAGGGCGGCTGGCATGACGACGCCTGCGCAGGCTCCCGGCTTGACGACGTCCTGATCGGGGATCGCGTTGGCGTGGCAATAGGGGAATCCGAACGAGACGCCTTCCTTGCCCTTGGGGAGCCGGTTCAGTTCGTCGTCCGGTCCATTGTCGCCGGCCCAGTCACGGCCATTGTCGGTGAACCACAATTCTTTCGTCACCGGGTGCCAGTCGAACCCAACGGTATTGCGGACGCCGCGCGCAATAATTTCCATGCCCGTGCCGTCAGCGTTGTAGCGACGGATGTGGGCGTGGATTGCGGGGTTCACTTCGCACACGTTGCAATTGGCGCCGACGGGCACATAGAGCTTGCCGTCGGGACCAAAGGCGACAAACTTCCATCCATGCTGGGTATCGCCCGGAAGATTGAAGGCCGCGCTCAGGTCAACAGGCTCCGGCAACTTTTCGAGGCTGTCCTCGATGTTGTCGTAACGAAACACCTTGTTAATGGCGAAAATGTAAAGTGAGCCGTCGCGCATCGCCAGACCGTTAGGCGAGGTAAGGCCCTGAAGGATGGTCTTCGTCTCGGTTTTGCCGTCCTTCTGGGTCACTGCGTAGACACGCCCGATGGTGCGCGAGCCTACGAAGATCGTGCCCTTCGGGCCTTGCACCATGGTGCGAGCGCCAGGAATGCCGTGGGCGAAGATGTCGGCGCGGAAACCTGCCGGCAGCTTGACGCGGTTTAAAGGCACGCGCTCAAGCGGGGTGACGGTTGCGGGGACCGGAACGCCTCGCAGATTGGGGTCTTGCTTGCTGCGTCCCAAATCGGAACGGTCGAGCGGGTTCATCTGGGATGGCACACGCTGCGCATGAGCAGCGCCCGCGAGCAGCGCAGTCGCGCTGGCTACAACTGCGAGCGCAAAAAAGCGCGCGGCCCTCTGGCTACCTGAACGGGTCATATATCCTCCCTGCGCCGGCTTTGTGGCGATCCAATTAGCATATGGCGATGTAGAACGCGCCGCAAGCCGCCAAGCTGTCGTCTCGACGGCGGTCCACCGTGCCGCTACGTTGTTTGAAGCGGCATCATGCCGGACCAAAGTCTGAATGAACGAGGAAACGCATGGCGCATGCACGCGCGCTTGACGAAATTCGCACTGCGCTTGGCCCCAGGGGCGTGATCGAGGGCGACGATCTCGCCGCATTCACGCAAGACATTCGCGGCGCCTACAAGGGGGCCGCATTGTTGCTCGCTCGGCCTGCGTCAGCTGAGGAGGTTTCGGCCGTCGTGCGTATCTGCGCCGCGCACAATCTTGTGATTGTTCCGCAAGGCGGCAATACCGGCTTATGCGGCGGCGCCATCCCGCGCGGCGCGCGACCGTCGATCATTTTATCGCTGTCGCGCATGAACAAAATCATTTCTGTCGATCCTGAGCGCTACACGGTTACCGCTGAAGCAGGCTGCATTTTGCAGTCGATTCATGACGCGGCGGCGCAGGTTGATCGCGCCTTCGCCATGGATTGGGGCGCGCGCGGGTCGGCGACGATTGGCGGCGGTATTTCCACCAATGCGGGGGGCATCAACGTCCTGCGCTTTGGCAACACGCGCGATCAGGTGCTGGGGCTGGAAGCTGTCTTGCCGGACGGGCGCATCTGGAACGGGCTCCGCGCGCTGCGCAAGGACTCGTCAGGCTACGATCTCAAGCATCTTTTCATCGGCGCGGAAGGCACGCTTGGAATCGTTACGAAAGCTGTTTTGAAGCTGCACCCCAGGCCGGCTTTTGAACAGAGCATGTGGGCGGCGGTCGCTGATCTCTCGCGGCTGATGGACTTGTTTGTGCTGGCGCGCTCGGTGGCGAGCGAAGGGCTGACAGCTTTCGAGCTTGTGCCCGGCTACACATATGAGTTGGCGCTGACGAAATATCCTGTTCTGTCGCGGCCTGTTGAGTCGCGCGCGGACTGGTATGTCATCGTGCGCTTTTCCGGTCAGCAGCCAGTGACCGACAAGTTCGAGGACTTCTTCACGCGTGCGTTTGAGGCGGCTCTGCTCACCGATGCCGCACTTGCGCAAACCATAGCGCAGGAGAAAAACATCTGGAATTTGCGCGATGAGATTCCGCCCCTGAAACTTATCAACGGCAAGATGCTGAAGTGGGATGTGTCGGTGCCGATCGACAAGA
Organism: Beijerinckiaceae bacterium; assembly: GCA_947498445.1. Classification (GTDB taxonomy): domain Bacteria; phylum Pseudomonadota; class Alphaproteobacteria; order Rhizobiales; family Beijerinckiaceae; genus Terripilifer. The sequence goes on along the minus strand of CANMLK010000289.1, from coordinate 125 downwards.
TCGTGCCGTTTCTATCGCACGCCCAGCGCAGTGCGCACGCCATCCGCGACGATCTGCGCGTCATCGCGTTTGGCCATGTGGGCGACGGCAATCTGCACATGTCGATCTTCCCCGAAGGTGGATCG
>CANMLK010000288.1 GCA_947498445.1 Beijerinckiaceae bacterium | reverse complement strand
TGCCAGGCCCGATCTCGACGTCGAGTCCGCTTTCCTTGTAGAAGCCCTTCTCCTGAGCCACCAGAAAGCCCGAGTTCGGGCCCTGAAAGACCCAATCGAGCAGCAATGTAACCTTCTTGAGCGTGCCCTGCGCATGCACATGAGGCATCGGAAGAAGTGTCGCGGCGCCGGCAGCCGCCGAGGTCGTGACGAACGTCCGCCGCGTAGTGCGATGTGTGCTCATTGCAGTGTCCCTTCATTGACGGGCCGGAAGAAATCGGAGCGATAGAACTGACCAAAGCAGATGCAAGCTACGAAGACACGTGAAAGTTCTCTGTTGAATTGTCATGTAGGGATCGCTGTCGTCAACGCTCAATTCATGAGCGATTGCCCAAGAGGCAAGCATCTGTCGAACTGAAACCGGGTTTCATTATAAGCGCGGGAGCGAAAAAAGGGCATCCTGGACGTTGCGAAGCTGTGGGGCGATGTTATCGTCCCTACGGGATACCGACGCGCCGACCGAACCTCGGCGAATGCGATAACAATCAGGAGAAATTGTCGTGGCTCAAGACCAGTCCATGCACCTCGCGGCCGACATCTCCTTCCTGCACACCGACTATCTCTGGCGCATGCCGGGCTCGTGGGTGGGCTATCCGTACTACTCGTCCTCGGAGTTCTATGAAGACATCGCGCGCATCGCCGATCGCGGCGTGATGGACATGCTGTTCTTCGGTGACACCGGCGGAACGCCCGAGGACTACGGCGGCAGCTATCACGCCGTCGTGGAGCACGGCGCGAAGTGGCCGCGTCACGACATGTCGCCGATGATCCCGCTGATGGCGCGCGCCGCCCAGGGCGTCGGCTTCGCATGGACGTTGTCGACCACTTACCACCATCCCTTCCACTGCGCCCGCCTGTTCAACGCGCTGGACCACGTCACCAAAGGCAGGGTCGCCTGGAACGCCGTCACTTCGGCCTACAAGAACGAGGCCGCGAACTATGGCTACGACGAGATGATGGAGCACGACGAGCGCTATGTTCGCGCCGATGAGTTCTGCAACGTAGCCTGTAAGTTGTGGGACAGCGTCGAGCCGGATGCCGTCGTGCTCGATCGCGAGAAGGGCGTGTTCATGGACCCGGCGAAGGTCCACCGCATCGATCACCGCGGGAAGTACTTCAATGTCCGCGGCCCCCTGCCGGCATTGCCATCGCCGCAGCGGCGGCCGGTGATCATCCAGGCTGGACTGTCGCCGCCCGGTCTCAAGTTGTGCGCCGAATTCGCCGACCTGCAGTTCTCGACACGGCGGACACTGCCCAGCATGCAAGCCCATCGCGCAGCACTCGATGCAGCGCTGGCGCAGGCCGGCCGCACACCGCGCGATATCGGACTTCTCTGGTCGATACGCGTCGAGGTGGCGGAGTCCGATGCCGAGTACGCCGAGCGCGAGCGCCGATATCTGGAGGCTGTTCCGCCTGACGCCGGCTTGATCGAGATGTCGTTTCAGTTCAACGTCGACTTCTCGAAGGCGCGTCCCGATATGCGCGTCGCCGACTTCGCCGAAGAAGTGGCCTCGCAGAAAGGTAATCTCGGAAGCTTCGACGAGATCGTGAAGACGGTCGACCCAAAGCTCACTCTGCGCGAGTTCTCGAAGCGCTATCTGCTGGACCGCGTATTGGCGGCTACCGGCACGCCCAAGAAGATCGCCGATAAGCTCGAGGAACTTCACTACGGAACCGGCGCGAACGGCGGTTTCATCCTGGCACGGGGCTTCTCGGCGAGCGACAACCTCAAGAACTTCGTCGATTTCGTCGTGCCCGAACTGCAGCGGCGCGGACTATCCAAAAAGAAGTATACCGGTCGTACGCTGCGCGAAAACCTGAACGGCTAGCGCAACCCGCCGCGAGGCCTATGTCCGTCCCGCTGGAGCCATGCCATGAAAAGCTTTTGGAAATGGAACGCACTGTTCAGCTTTGCCGCCCTCGTCTGTGCCAGTCAGGCCGCTCAGTCACAGATTTACCCGGCGAGCCCGGTCAAGGTCATCTCCGATTCTTCGCCGGGCAGCGCACCCGACGTCATCTCGCGCATCGTCGGCGAACTCCTTGGTCGGTCGTGGGGCCAGCAGGTGATCGTCATCAACCAGCCCGGCGCAAGCGGATCGCGCGCCGCCCGCGTCGCCGCGAGTGCCGACCCCGACGGATACACTCTGCTGATGGCGGTATCGTCCGCGTTCGTCACGGTGAAGGGATCCGCACCGGGAATCCCGATCGAAGTACCGCGCGACTATGCCCCGATCAGCGTTATTGGCGAACAGCCTATGTTCATGGCGGTAGCGCCGCAACTCGGCGTGAAAACGCTCTCCGATTTTCTGGCTCTCGCCAAACAAAAACCCGGCGAGATCTCATACGCTGTTTCCGGACGCGGCAGGCAGAGTCACCTCACCGGTGAGATGCTGCAACGACAGACCGGCGTGAAGCTGTTGATGGTGCCGTACTCTTCGGGCGGCCCTGCGCAAGCGATCGGCGACCTCGCCAGCGGACGTATCCACATGATCATCGAGGGCGGCACTGCGCTGCTCGGCTCGATGCAACCCGGCTTCCTGCACGTCATGGCCGTCGCATCGGAGAAGCGACTCGTCGAGTTTCCCGATCTTCCGACGGCTGCGGAAAGCGTCCCGGGGTTCCGCGCCGCTGGCTGGCTCGCCCTTGTCGCACCCACGGGCACGCCAACGAGCATCGTCGAAAAAGTCAGCGCCGATCTAACGACGATACTGAACCAGACCGAGGTCCGAAAGCGGCTGGCATCACTCGGGAGCTACGCACGACCAATGTCTCCCCGCGATACCCTGTCCTACATCCAAGGTGAGCAGAGCACGTGGGGACCGATCCTGGATGGACTGTCGACTCCCCCTCAGTGAGCGGGCGCTGGCAGGAAAAATTGGTGCCGTCGGAAAATTGTTCGCGTCCGATCGAGGACGCAAGGGAAACGTTCGATGTCGAAGCTCAACATTACCTTCGCCTGCTGCCCATACGACCGGCTCAATCCCATCATCAACGGACGGGTTCCGATCGAGGGGTGCGATACCAATTTCTTTCCGCTCAGGCCGGAGGAGCTGTTCCCTCGCGTCTACAGTACTCAGGATTTCGACGTAACCGAGTTGTCTGCCAGCTCACACATCCTGACCACGTTGCGCGGTGACTCGCACTATGTCGGCATCCCCGCGTTCGTATCGCGCGTGTTCCGGCACGGAGACATCTACATTCGCACCGACAGGGGAATTCGCTCGCCGGAGGATCTTCGCGGCAAGATCGTAGGCGTACCCGAGTATCAGATGACCGCCGCTCTTTGGATCAGGGGCATCCTCTCCGACGAGTATGGCGTCAAGACTTCCGAGATTCGTTGGCGGAACGGCGGCCTCCAGAAGCCCGGACGAGGCGAACGAACGCCGATAACGCTGCCATCGAGCATCGAGCTTCGAACGATCGCCCCAGACAAGACGCTTTCCGGGATGCTGGCGGCGGGAGAAATCGACGCGCTTATCACGGCGGTCCAGCCGAACTGTTACGCTCAGAATGCACCGAGCGTGGGTCGTCTGTTCCCGAATTTCAGAGAGGTGGAGGAGGCATACTACCGCAAGACCGGCATGTTTCCGATCATGCATATGATGGCGGTACGCAAGTCACTCGCAGATCGGCACCCCTGGCTTGCCGGCAACATCCTCAAAGCCTGCCTGACGGCGCGCAGCATCGTTGCGGAAGAGATGAAATCCACAGGGATGTTCTACTCGATGTTGCCCTGGCTTTCGGATGATCTCGCGCGAGCACACGCGGTGATGGGGCCGGATATGTGGCCTTACGGCGTAACTGCCAATCACAAGGAACTAGAGGCCATGCTGCGCTGGTCGTTCGAGCAGGGCCTGGCGCCGCGCCATGGTACCGTCGAGGAGATCTTCGCACCCGGACTGACGGAAGCGCGATGGGACACGAACCACTCTCCGTGACGCGAGGTTTCCCATCTTTGATTTCTCTGGCTGATTGGTCTC
>CANMLK010000287.1 GCA_947498445.1 Beijerinckiaceae bacterium | reverse complement strand
ATTACGCGCCTTCCTCAAAGCTGTAGCCGTAAATTTTAAAACGGCGAATACGCCCCCTCCCCCGGAACCGATCAGATTCCTGGCAGTTGGATTAACCGCGGCGCAGTCCACGACGGCGCGGCGTGAAAATGGAGGCGGATATGGCTATTGACAAGGATCGAGTCGAAGGCTCGATGGATCAAATGAAGGGCAAGCTCAAGGAAGTGGCCGGCAAGTTGACCGGCGATGAGAAGCTCAAGAACGAAGGCCGCGCCGACCAGATAAAAGGCAAGGTGCAGAACACCATCGGCGGCATCAAAGACGCCGTGCGCGGCGATAAATAAACGCGCATACACAAACTATTGTGGCAGGTCCGCTCGTGAGAGCGGGCCTTTCGCTTAAGTGCGCCATGACTCACGCGTGCACGAGCTTATACAATCCCACATCAATTGTTCGTGCGCGAAACCCCGCCTCACAATAGCAAAGATAATACTCCCAGAGGCGCCGGAACCGCGCATCAAAACCTTGCGCGGATATTTGTGGCGCAGCATGCAGCATACGCCGTCGCCACTCCGCAAGCGTGATCGCGTAACTGTCAGCAAACGTCTCGCTTTGGACAATCTTCAGACCAGCGTCCGCCGCGTAACGCTCAAGCACCGAGCGAGATGGAAGCATACCACCCGGGAACACGTACCGCTGAATGAAATCCGCAGCCTTTCTGTAAGCTTCAAAGCGGTCATCCGCGATTGTAATAGCCTGCAACACTGCGCAACCTCCGTGCTTCAGCCGCTGCGCAACTGCCCCGAAATAATGCGGCCAGTAACGCTCTCCAACAGCCTCGATCATTTCGATTGATACGACACGTTCATAGACGCCTTGAACATCGCGATAATCCTGCAGGCGAAAATCAAGTTTTTGCGAAAGTCCCTCTTCCGCAGCAGCGCGCTGCGCCCAGGCGAGTTGCGACGGCGACAGCGTCAATCCCGTCACCTTGGCCCCGCGAGTGGCCAACGCGCGGCCCATCGCCCCCCAGCCGCAACCGATTTCGAGGACGCTTTGCGCGTTGTCAACGTCCAGCATATCGCCAATGCGCTCAATCTTGCGCAATTGCGCTTCTTCAAGACTTTCCTGCCCGCCAGCGCTGTAAATAGCGGATGAATACGTCATCGAAGCGTCTAGCCACAACGCGTAGAATTCGTTGCCGAGGTCGTAATGCGCCTCGATGTTTCGACGACTGCCGCGCTTGGTGTTAGCGCGCAGTGCATGACGAAGACGATTGAGGCTTCGCACAATCGGGCCGCCGCCTATAGCGGTGTCGAGGGTCTCTCCGTTGCGTGCGGCAAGCTCGATGACCGCGGTCAAATCAGGCGTCGTCCAGTCGCCATTCATGTACGCTTCGGCGAACGCGACATCACCTCCAAAAATCAATTGGCGCACTGCGCGCCAGCGGTGCAAGACAATGCAGGCTTCCGGCCCCGCCGCCTGCGCATGATGGACGATGCGACCTCCCGACGGCGTGACAACAGTCACACCCCCGAACTGGATACGGCGCATAAAGGGCGCGAGGGCGGCCGCGAGGATCTCTTCCACCCCACGAACCCCGGTTTGTTCGCGCAAACTCTCGTTAGCGTTTCGGGCCATATGCCAACCTCAGCTTTCGACGCGCGGCGCGATAGTGGCGGGCTTGTCCGGCGGCGCCGGACGTTTCTGCAGACGCACGCCTTTTAGCCATATTTTGAGCGCCTCCCAATGGATGCCGCCGATAACCTTGATCGCCATGAGCGGATGGGACGCGAACGTGCGAACCAGCGCACTGTCACTTAACTCCACGCGCTGCGCGGAGTGCACAGCCGTGATGAGCGTTCCCTCGCCGTTATAACCGCGGATAGCGACGGTCACAGTCTCCTCAGGGGGCGCAATACGAAAGTCGTAAGTCAGGTCCATCCCAATGAAGGGTGAAACATAAAACTTCTTTGCGCAGGCGCAACGCATCGCCCTATCCGCGCCTGTCCTGCCCGGCTCGGCGACAAGCACATAGGCATGGCGCTCGCCAAAAGTATTATTCACCTCGCAAATGATCGCGACGAGCGAGCCGCCAATTTTATCATAACAAAAATAGACGTTAAGCGGATTGAATGCGTATCCGAGGATGCGCGGAATGGCGAGCAGACGCACAGGCCCGCCGTTTGGTTGAAGCCCTGCCTCGCGCAACAGGCCTTCTATCTGCAGCTTCAGCGGTTCTCCCTTTTTGAAGCCGAAATCATCATCAAAAAAGGAGAAAAGATTAAACCTGTTGCGTGAGAAAAAACGCAGCCGGTCATTCAGCGCGTCCAGTTCGTCAAGATCAAACAGAAATGAAAAAATGGAATAGCGCAGGCGATGGCGTCGGGGACGCACGCGACGATGCATCACCGAGCCGGTAAAAATAGCAGAGTTTGTCGCCCGCAATTCACTCACGGCGTCAATTCCGCGCCTGCAAGGTCCGGCGGCGGACCGACAAAAACGCGCCCGGATTCGTCGGCAACCTGCCAGGGGCGCCGCACGCCACCCAGCGCTTCGGCGACGGCCAGACCAGATTGCAAACCGTCTTCATGAAAACCTGCTCCCATCCATGCGCCGCAGAACCAGGTGTTACGCCGACCCTGCAACGACCAGACATGGCGCTGCGCCGCAATCGCGCCTGCGTCAAAAACCGGATGATCATAAGTAATTTCGCGCAGCGTCAATTCGGCGCGAGGCTCTTGTGGTGAATTGAGTGAAATAAAGATATTTTGCGCTGTAGGTAAATCTTGCAGCCGGTTCATCCAGTATGTGACTGCGGGTGGGCGGCGGTCCGCCCCATGCCCTTCGGCGATATAATTCCAGCTTGACCATACGCTGCGCCTTGCAGGCATGAGCTTCTCATCTGTGTGAAGCACTGCGCGATTTTTAGAATAGCGGAACGCGCCCAGCACTTCGCGCTCCATCTCATCCGCGTCCGCCAACATGGCGACCGATTGATCGGCGTGCGTTGCGAGCACGACATGGTCAAACGCTTCCATTCCGCCGACGGCGTCATGAACCTCGACCCCAATTGGGCCACGCACGATCTGGCGGACAGGCGTCGCCAGCCGGATGTCACCGGTAATAAGGCTCTCCAGTTTGCGGACGTACTCGATGCTGCCGCCATCCACAGTGCGCCACCGCGGGCGTTCGCCAAGTTCAAGCAAGCGATGATTGCGACAGAAACGGATGAACGCTTCGGCTGGATAATCGCCGATCTTTCCCGCGGGCGTCGACCAGATGGCCGCGGCCATGGGATAGAGGTGCAAATCGCGGAACGCCTGCGAGTAGCGGCCCTCATCGAGATAGGCTTCAAGCGTCAGACCGCTCAGATCCCGCGTGTCGGCTTTGGCGGCCCGATAGAATCGCAGCAGATCAGCGCACATGCGCCAGAACCTGGGGTGCAGAACATTTCGCTTTTGCGCGAACAGCCCGCCAAGACCGGAGCCGCAATATTCCACCGCGCCGCGGTCCATCGAGACAGCAAAAGACATGTCCGAGGCCTTCGTCGCCACTCCAAGATGCTCGAACATGGCGATCAGGTTGGGATAGGTAAATTCATTATACACGATAAAGCCCGTATCGACGGGAATACGGCCCTCCTCGCAATCCACCATAACGGTGTTGCTGTGGCCCCCCAGTTTCGGACCGGACTCGTAGAGTGTGACGCGGTGACGGGAGGAGAGAAGCCACGCGGCGGCCAAGCCTGTAACGCCAGCTCCGATCACGGCAATACGGAGCGGACGGGGAGCAAAATTCACCTGGACCTCATCCGGAGCTGCGCCCCGATGTGCGGCGCAAAAATGCTTATTTTTGGCAATACGAACACCGGTTCGAAGCGGATCACAGCCCGCCCGTGATCCGCAATGAAGCCACCTCCGTAAACCACAGGTATTTGGCAGTGGCCGTTTGCGCAGATTCATCGAGGAGGGCAGACAATGTTGACGGTAATTGCGGCGGCGGCCTTCTTCATGAGTCTTGCGATGACACTCGCATGGGCCATCCAG
>CANMLK010000286.1 GCA_947498445.1 Beijerinckiaceae bacterium | reverse complement strand
GTGGCCGTCTATGAAGTTGAAGCCATGGGCATGCAAATGATCGAGAAATTCGAGGGAGACTGGTTCACGATCCAGGGATTGCCATTAACCCCAGTCATCGCTTTTCTTCAACATCAACGATTTCTGCTGAGCTAGGGAGATAAGGCTTGTTGATCGTTGGTCTGACCGGCTCAATCGGGATGGGTAAAACGACCACATCCGACATGTTCCGACGAGCAGGAATAGCTGTACACGACTCAGATTTGACGGTGCACGAGCTCTATGCGTCGTCTGCGGCAGAACTAATCTCGAAAGCTTTTCCTGGAGTCGTAGAACAGGGTGTTGTGAATCGAACCGCCCTGGCCGGCCGAGTACTCAACAATGAGTCTGCGCTGCGGCGTCTCCAGATGATCGTCCATCCATTGGTGCAGGCGCATCGCGAGGCCTTTATTGATCAGGTTCGCCTACGGGGCGCGGCGCTCTGTATCGTTGACATTCCTCTCCTGTTTGAAACAGAAGCTGATCGCGCGACCGACATGGCGCTCGTCGTCACAGCGCCCGCGCATGTGCAAAAGCAGCGTGTGATGTCACGGCCGGGGATGACGGAAGCGAAGTTTCAAGCGATACTTTCGAAGCAAATGCCTGATGCGCAAAAGCGCCTTCGCGCTCACTGGATCATTGATACATCCTCGGGCCTGAAGTGCGCCAACCGACAAGTGGACGGCGTTCTGCGCGCGCTCGTTCGATAATGTCAAAGAAAGCCGGCTTCACGTGCAAATACGCGAATTAATTCTCGACACGGAAACAACGGGCCTCGATCCGGCGAGCGGTGACCGAATCGTTGAAATCGGCTGTGTTGAAGTGATCAACTCGGTATTAACCGGCCAAACATTCCACGTTTATCTGGACCCTGAAAGGGATATGCCGGAGGAGGCGTTTCGGGTCCACGGGCTGTCGCGTGATTTTCTCGCGGGCAAGCCAAAATTTGCAGATATAAATCCTGAGTTTTTAGCATTCGTGGGCGATGCGCGGCTCGTCATTCACAACGCCGAGTTTGACATGAAGTTCATCAACGCTGAACTCAAGCGATGCGGATCGGCGCCGCTCGGGATGGATCGCGTTATCGATACATTGGCGTTAGCGCGGCGCAAACATCCGGGCGCATCCAACAGCCTTGATGCGCTGTGTTCGCGATACAAAATCGACAACACCCGTCGCACCAAACATGGGGCGCTGCTCGACGCTGAAATTCTCGCGGAAGTTTATGCCGAGCTAATGGGAGGTCGTCAAAAAGTTTTCGAGTTGGCCTCAACCGTCGTGAAGAAAGTCGAAACCATAGATTTCGACAAGGCCGCGATATCGAGGCCTAACCTGATCGGCATTTTGTTGAAACCTAATGAGGAAATAGCCCATAGCGCCCTCATCGAAAAGATGGGCGAAAAAGCGCTATGGGCGAAATATTTGTAAGAGGTTAGATCAGGCCATATTGGCCGGAGCGGCCTGAGCTTCCACCCTCTGCCGGTAAAGTGCGACAAAATCGATTGGCTCAAGCAACAGAGGTGGGAACCCGCCATTGCGCACTGCGTCGGATATGATCTGCCGCGCGAACGGGAACAAAAGCCGTGGACACTCGATCATCACGATCGGATGAAGATCCGCCTGAGGGATATTCACCAGACGGAACAGACCCGCGTAGTTCAGCTCGAACTGGAACAAGAGCCCCGGGCCTTCACCCGCCGATCCCTCTATCGACAGGCTGACCTCGAAATCATTTGGCTCGATCTGGTTTGCGTTGACGTTGACCTGGATCGAAATATTTGGGCTTTCCTGTTGAGGCGCCAACGAGCGAGGAGCGTTCGGGTTCTCAAAAGAGAGATCCTTTACATACTGCGCAAGGACATTCATCTGCGGAAGCGCCCCATTGCCTCCATTGCCGTTCTGATCGCTCATTCCCCGCTCCTACTCTGATCCGCTGGCGCGGTAAGGACGCACCGATGGCGCCGCCTAACATGGAAAGCGGCGTAAACACAACTTGCACGGCGTCTATTTCGGGGGCTCATCTGGCAAGCGGGTCCATTCGTCGCTTGATAGGTCTACATCACGCGTTCGCGCAGCTGGTGAAGGGCGTCGCCAGAGCGCTATGACGCCTAAAATGACAAACAGAAGTCCCAGCGCGTCGGAGATAAACCCGGGCACGAGCAGAAGAACAGCTCCCAGAAGGCCGAGGGGAGATGATCGCCATTTGGTCAGGGCGGCTGGCGATGAAAAGTGGAGGATCGCGTTTCTGACGAATTGGCGACCACCAAATCGCAGGGTCATAACTCCCGCAGCGATTGAGCCAATGCCAATCAAAAACCCGGACGTTGCAGAAAAAAAGGTAAAAAAAAGCGCGTAGACTATAACCTCAGCCAAAAGCCACGCCGCCAGAAGCGATAGGATCATCATTGACTCACATCTCCTCCGTGCGATCTAGCGTGGGAATGCCCCACGGGGCAGTTGGACAGGCTGCCCGGTGACCACATATATAGGTCGTGGCGGCGGGCCGCGGCGAAGCGACGAAAACAGGGACCTCATGCAGGAGCCATTCGATATCACAACGATCATTTTTGCTCTGCTTGCGGCCTTCGTCGTCTGGAAGCTCCGATCCGTGTTGGGGACAAAAACGGGACATGAGCGTCCGCCGCAAGATCGCACGCGACCCGAGAGTCCTGATAAGACGAAACCGGAAGGCAAGGTGATCCGCCTCCCCGGCGCTGCCAATGATGCAGGAGCCAGCGCAGCGGGAGTGGACCATTGGGCGCCGTTTGCGAACGCGGGTAGCGCGGTCGCAACTGGGTTCGACCAGATTGCGGCGTTGGACGCGGATTTCAGCCCCGCAGAATTCGTTGAAGGCGCAAAGGGCGCCTATGAAATGATCATCGGGGCATTCGCCGCGGGTGATCGCACGACCTTGCAGGGCCTCCTTGCAAAAGATGTTTATGAGAGCTTTGCTGCAGCCGTTACGGAGCGAGAGGCCATTGGAAACAGCGTCGAGACAAGGTTTGTTTCATTTGACCGAGCCGAGTTCGTCGATGCTCACGTGCGCTCGAAAACCGCGAATGTGACTATGAAGTTCCAGTCCAAGTTGATCACCGCCACCAAGGACAAAAGCGGCGTCGTTATTGACGGCAGCACGGAAAAGGTTGTCGATATGACTGATATCTGGACCTTTGCGCGTGATTTGACGATCCGGGATCCGAACTGGAAGCTAGTCGCTACGGAAGCGGGAGCTTGAGCGGTCTATCTTGCCGGGGGTGAGGCAATATGGAATATCTGGCCAAGGCTCCAGCAGACTTCGAGACTGTTGAGTTCGACAATCTACCCGGCAACAGACTTGATGACCTGGTGGAGGCTTGGCCCGCCTTTCGCAAATCCTGCGAAAGAGTGATTAGAGACGCGGCTGTGCTGCGCACAGCTGCGCAGTCCCCCACTGGCTTGGCCGTTGCTGCAGAGCGCGCGCTTCGCGTCCCAAACGCCACTAACTCTGAAATACGAGCATATTTTTCCGATTACTTCCGGGCGTTTCGGATTCTTCCACGCGCCGATTTAAATCCGCATTCTCATGGATTTGTAACGGGCTATTACGAGCCTGAAATCTCGGCTGCGCTTGACCCAGAGCCGGATCATCTCGAGCCTGTGCTCGGCCGCCCCGTAGATTTGCTAAACGCGCCCGTTGTTCAAGGATCAGTCACATACGCATCGTCGCGTCTGCTCGACAACGGACGATCGTCTCCCTATTGGAGCCGCGCCGAGATTTCCGCCGGTAAAAGCGACGCTCCCACAATAGCCTGGGTGAGGGATGCAATTGAGCTGTTCATGATTCAGGTGCAAGGCTCCGCCCGCGTTGTCCTCCCGAATGGAAGCGCAATGAGGCTGGTCTACGCGGGCCGAAACGGACATCCCTACGAGTCCATTGGGCGTATTCTCGTTAGCGAAGGGCACATCCCATTGGCTGAAATGTCATTGGATGTCCTGAAGGATTGGGTTAGACGCGCCGGCCAGGAGCCGGGTCAGCCCGGGAGAATGTTGCTTTACAGAAATCCCTCCTATGTCTT
>CANMLK010000285.1 GCA_947498445.1 Beijerinckiaceae bacterium | reverse complement strand
CGGCTGACGACATCGAGAGCGCCCGCGCCGCCATTGAGCACGAGTTTGGCGTGGGCTGCATCTACAACGGCGCCGATATGACGAAGCCTGCAGAGATCGCCGCCATGGTCGGCGCGACGGAAGCCGAGTTCGGCGGCGTCGACATCCTTATTAACAATGCGGGCGTTCAGTTTGTCTCGCCCATCGAAGACTTTCCCGGCGAGAAGTGGGACCAGATCATCGCGATCAACCTGTCGTCCGCCTTCCATGGGATCAAGGCGGTGACGCCCGGCATGAAGCGCCGTAAATGGGGGCGCATCATCAGCACAGCGTCCGCGCATTCGCTTGTCGCATCGCCCTTCAAGGCGGCTTACGTCGCGGCCAAGCATGGCGTGGTTGGCCTGACCAAAACCGTCGCGCTTGAGCTTGCGACGTTTGGCGTGACGGCCAATTGCATATCGCCGGGCTATGTGTGGACGCCGCTTGTCGAGCGGCAGATTCCCGACACAATGAAGGCGCGCAACATGAGCCGGGAAGATGTGATCGAGAAAGTGCTTCTCGCCGCGCAGCCGACCAAGCAGTTCGTCACGGTGGATCAGGTCGCCGCGGCGGCCATCTTCCTGTGTTCGGACGCCGCCTCGCAGATTACTGGCACGAACATCTCGATGGACGGCGGCTGGACGGCCGCCTGACGCGCTGGGTCTATTTGAATCGCCACACGGCGGTTTTCTTCACGTCGGCGTCTTCCAGATCGCGAATGACGGGCACATCATGTTCGGCGATTTTCTCAAGCCGGTCGCGCGCAAGATAAGCGCGGCCCGGATCGCCGATCAGCACAGTCGCTCCGCGTTCGTGAAGCCCTTGTAGCCAGCGCGTGACGCGCTCAGCCATGTCGCGTTCGTAACTCACATCACCAGCGAGCACGACGTCCCAGCCATCGTCGCGTCCGACGAAATCGCCCAAGTGCGCATCGATCGTTACGTCGTTCGCGCGCGCGTTCAGCGTGATCGCGTCCAGCGCAAAGGCTTCTATTTCACACGCGGTCACTTGCGCTGCGCCGCACTTGGCGGCGGCGATTGCGACGAGGCCGGAGCCGGCGGCAAAATCCAGAACGCGCTTGCCGCGCACCAATTTTGGATGATCCAGAACATGTCGCGCCAGCGCCTGGCCGCCCGCCCACGCGAACGCCCAGAAGGGCGGCGGAAGGCCAATCTCGCCAAGTTCGCTTTCGGTCTTTTCCCAAAGCGGCGTTGCTTCGCTCGCCATGTAGAGGCGAATTTCGGGAACGAACAGCGTCGGCGATTGCACGGTGTTGCTGATGATGAAGGCTTGACGATTTTTGTTGGCGGGCACGCCTATTGGGGCTTTCATCGGCGCGCCGCGGCAAGCCATTCAAGTCCGTCTTCCGTGCGTGCGCGCGGCTTGTATTCGGCGCCAACCCAACGATCCCAGCCGATGTCTGCAATCGTTTTGAAAAAGGCGGAGAAGGCGACTTCGCCTTCATCGGGCTCGCGCCGATGGGGCACGGACGCAAACTGAATATGGCCGATGATGTCTTTGTGCCGCTCGAGCCTGCGCGTGAGATCGCCCTCCATGATCTGGATGTGATAGGCGTCAAACATCAGCTTCAAATTGGCGCAGCGAAGATCTGCGATAATGTCGGCGGCTTCGTCCGAGCGCGAGAGAAAATAGCCCGGCCTGTCGTATTTGTTGATCGGCTCGATCAGCAAATCAACGGGCGTTCCTTTCGCCATCGCGCAGGCGCGTTCGAGATTTTCCAGATACGTTTCGAGCGCCCATGCGCGGTCTTGCGGCGCCGGGCACCCCGCCATCACATGGATAGTCGAAACACCGAGGCCGGTCGCCCAATCAAGCGCCTGCTCCATCGCGCGCTGGAAGTCGTCTTCACGGCCGTGAAGCGCAGCGAGGCCGAATTCGCGCTCGCCGCCGTGCGTGGTGTTGATGCCATTCATCACAAGGCCTGCGTCGGACAGGCGGGTGCGTAGTTCATTTCGATCAAGGTCGTACGGAAAATGACATTCGACGGCGTCGAAACCCGCCGCCGCCGCCGCGGCGATGCGCTCCATGAACGGACGTTCGCAAAACAACATCGAAATGTTTGCGGAAAAGCGCAGGTGCGCGGGCGTCATGTCTGTCTCCACGCGGGCGCTGGCCCGTCGCTAAATGCTTCCTTCACCATATCAGACGATTGCAATCTTGCCGCCGCCGCAATCGCAGTGATATTGCCGCAGTAGTATTGCCAATCTGCGCAGAATCATCTCGCGGGCGGCAAAGAGACGAGACGACTTATGCGCGGATTGTACAATTGGACGCTTGCCCTTGCCGCGAGCCCGCGAGCTGTGCCTGCGCTTGCTGCGGTGTCGTTTGCTGAAAGCTCGTTCTTTCCTATTCCTCCGGATGTCGTGCTTGTGCCGATGGCGCTGGCGAAACCGCAAAAGGCCTGGTGGTACGCCTTCGTCTGCACCGTGGCGTCTGTGCTTGGCGGCATCGTTGGTTATTTCATCGGCTATCTGCTGTACGACACTGTCGGCGCGTGGCTGATCAAGCTTTATGGATATGACGACAAGATCGAGACGCTGCGCGCGTTCTATGGTCAATGGGGCTGGGCGTTTATCCTTATCAAGGGGCTCACGCCGATCCCTTTCAAGCTGGTGACAATCGCGAGTGGACTTCTCGGGTATAATCTGCCGCTTTTCATCCTGCTGGCGGCACTCACGCGGGGCACCCGCTTCTTTCTTGTGGCCGCTGCCTTGAACGCCTGGGGCGACAAACTGCGCCCGCTCATCGAGAAGCATTTTCCCTTATTCATTTTTGGCGTATTGGCGCTTGCCGTGGCGGGGATTTTTGTCGCTGCAAAAGTCTTCTAGGGAGCGTTGATGAAACTGATCAAGGGCTTGTTTCGTCGCTGTGGTGATTTATCGCCGAAGGCGGTGGCGGGGATTGTGACGCTGGTCGCAGCGGTGACGATTTCAGGCGCCTGGATTTTCGAGACGTTTGGGTATGCGCCGTGCGATCTGTGCCTTCAGCAGCGCTGGGCCTATTACATCGGCGTCCCGCTTGCTGCGGCAGGGACGCTGGCGTGTGCGCTTAAGCTGCGGTTAGGCGGCTGGCTGCTTGTCTTATTGGCGCTTCTTTTCGCTGGAGGCGCTGTTTTTGGAGCTTGGCACGCAGGAGTTGAATGGGGCTTTTGGCCGGGACCGTCCGGCTGCACCGGCGCCGCATCCCAGCGCGCGGCGGACATGGGCGACTTTTTGCGGCAGATCGAAGCGACCAGACTGGTGCGCTGCGACGAGGTGGCGCTGAGAATTGCCGGTTTATCGCTCGCGGGGTGGAATGCGGTGATCTCCGCTGGCCTCGCCCTTCTGGCGGCGTCCGGCGCCCAAAACGCGCTGACAACCGCTGTGCCCGGCGTGCGCTGACGCACATCGCGTCAAGCATATTGCGACTAAACCGTTTCGCTGGCCGGGATATGCGGCTAACCTGAAATAGTAGTCTGGACGAGGACCCTAATGGACAGACGTGCTTTCTTTTACTCTCTCTTGGGTTTGGCTGCCGTAGCCGCCCTTCCCGCGAGCAAGGCCGAGGCGGCTCAGCCCGCCATCGATCCCGTGCTTGGGCCGTTGGATGAAACCGCCGCGGATCTTCCTGCGGACGGCGCAGTCGATGCTCAATACTATAACCGTCGTCGTGTCGTTCGTCGTCGCGTCGTTTACCGTCGGCCGGTTTTCCGTCGTCGCGTCGTATACCGTCAGCCGGTCTATTACCGCCGTCCGGTCGTTTATCGTCGTCCGTTCGTGCGCGTGCGCCGCGTTTACTGGTGAAGTCAGGGCGCCAGCTCCAGGAAGGCCATTGAGATATCAAACTCTACCCCGACTCATTGAATGATCGGGGTAGAGATATCTTGCATCCGGCTGGATTAAAGATTCCAATATGTCATGACTCGATCTGGGTTCCTGGATGACGAGCGTCGTGAGCAACTCATCGCGTTGGCGCGCGATGGTTCGACTATTTCGCGTGTGACGCGGCGCGCGAACGCTATTGTTCTGCTGGACGCCGGATGGAGCGCGCGCGAAGTCGCCAATG
>CANMLK010000284.1 GCA_947498445.1 Beijerinckiaceae bacterium | reverse complement strand
GGCACCGAGGACATTTTCGTCCACATGGAAACCTTGCGCCGCTACGGCATTGCCGAGCTGCGTCCCGGCGAATCCGTGCTGGTGCGTTTTGGAAACGGCGACAAGGGTCTCATGGCGTCCGAGGTTCGGCCGCTGGAAGCCGCGCTGCCACGCTCCCACTAGGCCTTCACGCATTCGCGAAGGCGCGAAGTCTGTCCGCGCGCGGGCTATCATGCTATTGCATGCGCCAGATTTAGCCCGGGATTGCGCCATGCGCCGTTTGATTTCCAATAATCCTCTGTCTGGCCTGCGTCTGTTCGCGTCAGTTCTCCTGCTAGTATTGACGCCTGCTTTGCCCGCAAGCGTGATGGCGCAGGCCGCACGAAGCGTGCAGCAGGGCGATCTTCTCGAGCAATTGACTGTCGTCACCGAAAATGGAGGGCAGTACGCTTTTCAGGTCGAAGTGGCGAGGACAGATGAGCAGCGCGCGCGGGGGCTCATGTTTCGCAAGTTCATGCCGCAGGATCGCGGCATGTTGTTCGACTTCAAGACTGAACAGCCTGTCATGATGTGGATGCGGAACACGTATATGCCGCTCGACATGGTTTTCATCGCCCGGGACGGCCGCGTGATCAACGTCGCTGAAAATACCGAACCGCTTTCCGAGCGGACCATTGCTTCGGCGGCGCCAGCGTTTTCCGTGCTGGAGCTGAACGCCGGGGTGGCGCGCAAGATCGGCCTCAAGTCCGGCGACCGCATCGAACACCCGCTCTTCAAACGCTGACGCGTGTGGGCAGGGTTGCGCCCGCACAGACGTCGGCTAGTGTTGTGCCGCTGCGAGCGGACCTCCTGAACGGATGCATGTAATGGCGAAACTGCCCGCTGGAACGAAAATACTCTCTCTACTCACCGGCGCGCTCGCCGCCTTGACGCTGGCTTTGGACGCGTCCGCCGCGCCCGCTTCCCTGTCGCCACGCCCGGAACCCGCTGCAAGCTTCGCGGGCAATTACCTTGCCGCCCGTAACGCCCAGCGCGCCAAGGATGCGCGCGCCGAGGCAGTGTTCCTGCGCGAGTCGCACAACCGCGAGCCCAAAGATGGCGCGCTTCTCATGGGCGCCTTCAACGCCTCGCTCGCCAGCGGCGACATTGAGGAAGGTGTAACGCTGGCCAACCGCATTCTCATCGTCGATCCGGCAAACCCTCTGGCCCGGTTTGTCGTCGGTGTCCGGTCCATGCGCGCTGGTCGCTGCGATGAGGCGCGCCGCGACTTGTCGCGCGCGGCGCGGGGACCGCTTGAAATCCCCGCGATAACCCTCACCGCCTGGTGCTGGCTCGCGGAAGGCGGCGCCGATCAGGCGCTTGAGTTGCTGGACAGGGTGTCGGACGAGCGTGCAGGGGGCTTTCGAGATTACCACGCTGCTTTGATCGCCGAGTCGCGCGGCTATACCTATGAGGCCCGCAAGCGGCTTCGGGCGATCTACCAGGCCGATCCCAAGATCATGCGCACGGTCGACGCGTGGGGCAGGTTCCTCTCGCGCACCGGCCAATATGATCAGGCGCGGGAGGTCTTTACGACGTTCAATGCGCAATTTCCCGGCAATCCGATCATCATGGCCGCTTTGCGCGATCTGGAGGCCGGGCGGCTCCTGACGGCGGTGGCGCCAGACCCATTGGCTGGCGCAGCGGAAGCGCTTTACGGCCTCGGCGCCGCCGGCGTCACGCAACCCGACCCCACCAACGCGCTGATCTTCATGCGTCTCGCCGTGTATCTCTCCCCCGATCACTCTTTGGCCTGGACGTCGATTGGCGATATCAACGCCCGGGTCCGCCAGCCCGAGCGCGCAATTGAGGCTTATTCAGCCATTCCGGCCGACTCGCCGCTGCGGTCCATCGCCGACAGCCAGACGGCTCTCTTGCTGCAATCGATGGAAAAGCCCGCGGAAGCCATCGCGCTGATCACCTCCGCAATCGCGGCTCGCCCGGCCGATCTCAGCGCGGCCGAAACGCTTGCCGACCTGTACCGCGGCCAGAAGAACTGGGCCGAAGCCGCGACCGCATACGGCAAGGGCATCGAGATGATCGGTGAGCCAAAGCCCGGCGATTGGCGATGGTTCTATTTCCGGGGCATCTCTTTCGAACGCTCCAAGCGCTGGCCGCTGGCGGAAGCCGACTTCAAAAAGGCGCTGGAGCTCAATCCCGACCAGCCGCAAGTGCTGAACTATCTCGCCTACACCTGGGCCGACCAGGGCGTGAACCTCGAACAGGCGCGCGAAATGCTGGAAAAGGCGACCAAACTGGCAGCCCGTGACGGGCACATCGTCGACAGCCTCGGGTGGGCGTACTACCGGCTTGGCCGCTACGAGGACGCCGAGCGCGAGCTGGAGCGCGCCATCCTCATGACGCCAGCAGAGGCTGTCGTGAACGAGCATCTGGGCGATGTGTACTGGAAACTCGGCCGCAAGCGGGAAGCCGTTTTCAAATGGGGCCACGCTCTGGCGCTCAATCCCGAGCCCGAAGAAATCGAGCGCATCAAGATCAAGCTCAAGGAGGCTGCGGATTTGTCGGCGGCTTCTGGTCCGCTTTGAACCAGAGGGCTTGCGCGAGTTCGTGCGTAAAGGCTATGAACTCTATCAGTTCGGGGTATAGCGCAGCCCGGTAGCGCATCTGCTTTGGGAGCAGAGGGTCGCAGGTTCGAATCCTGCTGCCCCGACCATTAAAATCAGTATGTTATATGTCATCTCGTCGCTTCGGCCGCGACTCCAAGGTGAGATGGCAATCACATAGCAATCACGAGCCGCACGTCTGCTTTAATCCGTCTCCATGCCTAGCTCCAATATGTAGTAGAGCCTAAGCTAGGTCTGCCCTATAAGGTAAGGCTTACTTGGTGACTGATCTGGCTGAGTGGGTTGGGGGGGAGGGGCCCCGCGACACTCAATGTTAGCTCGGGGATAGGGACGGTAGATTTTTTATTGGACGATGAAAAGGCCTCCTCCTGACTGACGCGGCCCTTTTGACACCGATGGGGTCGGTCGTTGAACATCCTGCGGTTCTCAAGGTCCACGTTGCGGGATCTTGAAAAGTCTGCGCAATTCCTCGATACGGCTCTGAGAAACAGAAATCAGCGTCGGTCGCCCAAATAGGGCCTGATGAAGGCTGTAGAATCCAGCGACCCATTGTTCCGTTAACGCTGCCAGAGTTGGAGGGGGTATGGACAGTAGTCCGCTTAGACGGAAAGATGGCCAGCCTACACGACTTCTTTGGGGTAGGATTTTTGACGGTCAGATTACCCGTGTTGGCTATCTGATGCATTCAGCTATTTATGCAACAGTAAGTGCCGTTCTAATTTGGCCTATAGTAACTTTTCTATGGACTTCGCCTATCTTGCTGCTGAATGTCTATCGTGCTTTCTTGGTCATCTTTGTATTTTTACTTTTTCTGGGCTTTTTAAGTAGCTATTTCAAGACTACACGCGGGAGAGGGGCCCGCTGGTATTGGGTTATTATATTTGGTTTTTGCATCCCGTTGGGTATTGTTGAAGTCAGCACATATGGCAAGATAGTTCAGATTTTTGGATCAAACAGCTATGAAGTTTTTCCGATAATTGCACTGTTGTTGTTTTTTTGTGTTCCTTTGTTTTTGAAGGGAACAGGACCCAAAGAGCCCTTTAGCGTAGAAGACTACTCACTAAAAAATTTAGTTGGTGGTATCCCGTGCTTCATTGGATTGGCGGCAATTAGCGTTGTTATTCCAGTTGCCGTCTATGCAGGGTTTTTCCAAAACGGTTTATGGGTTGGTCACAAGGAAAATGATGACATCCGCTATGTCGGTGAAATGGACGCACTGGGTATCGGAACAGTCATTGCAACCTGTGAAAATCTAAAAGGGGTAACAGCTTTCTCGCAATCTCGGTCTGGTGGATTTGTACGTGACGGATTTGAGGATACTAAATTTGGCGTCGTAGTCTGTCAACGCCGGAGAGATTCTGCAGCGTTTAGCCGGAGGAAAAGTGCAGCAGGTGTTGAAGCAATAAGGCCCCCGATATCGGGGGCCTTATTGTATTTCTCAGGTCATTTTTGAGGGGCAGGTTCCGGCGGTAGCTTTGCCTTTGCC
>CANMLK010000283.1 GCA_947498445.1 Beijerinckiaceae bacterium | reverse complement strand
CTATCCGAAAAGGAGCTTGAATCAGATTTGAGAGTCCTGGGGAATCTTGAATGTCAACGCGCTCTAATCAAAACCGTCAGCCGCCAAGTTTCGTCATCAGCGCGTCGGAGATTTCGAAGTTCGCGTAGACATTCTGCACATCATCGTTTTCTTCAAGCGAGCTGATGAGGCGCAAAATCTTCTCACCGGTCTCGTCGTCGACGCTGATGGTGTTTTGCGGGCGCCAGACGAGTTTTGATTTGCGCGGCTCGCCGAATTTGCTTTCCAGCGCCTTGGCGACTTCCGCGAACGCCTCCATCGAAGTGGTGATGACGTGGCCTTCGGGATTGCTCGTCGCGTCGTCGGCGCCGCCCTCAATCGCCGCCTCCATCATGGCGTCTTCGCTCGCCGCCTTTGCTTCAAACTCGATCTCGCCGACCCTGTCGAACATGAAGGACACGGCGCCGGTCTCCGCGAGGGCTCCGCCGGCCTTTGTGAAGTATGAGCGAACTTCTCCGGCCGTGCGGTTGCGATTGTCGGTCAGCGCCTCGACGATGACGGCGATGCCGCCGGGCGCGTAGCCTTCGTAGCGCACCTCGTCGTAATTCTCGCTATCGCCGCCAATGGCTTTCTTGACCGCGCGCTCAATGTTGTCTTTGGGCATGTTCTCGGCGCGCGCGGCCTGAATGGCCAGACGCAGGCGCGGGTTCAGGTTGGGATCGGGCATACCCATTTTAGCCGCAACCGTGATTTCGCGCGCAAGCTTGGAGAAGATCTTGGAGCGAATCGCATCCTGCTTCCCCTTCTTGTGCATGATGTTCTTGAACTGACTATGCCCTGCCATGCCGGCCCCCGTTGTTCGGTCTGGAGGCGCGTACGGTGACCGTCGCGCCGTAAATTTGGCCCGCCTTATACGCTTGGGCGCGGCGAAATTGAAGGTTGTTCAGGTTGAACAAGGCCATTTAAGGCCAAGGAAAGCGCCGACGTCGGGCGAAAGCCCTAGCCATGCGGCGACGGAATCTGCGCTCAGGCCAAGAATGATCGCGCCCAGAAGCGACACGAAGGTCGCGAGGATGACGCTTGAGGAGAAGTGTTCGTGCTCCCGGTTCAGGAGCCAGCTGAAGTAGATGCGGAAGATGCTCGACAGACGCATGATCGGCGCGACCACGGTGACTGGCGCGACGGCGAGCGCCATGTAGCGGGTCATCTGCGCAATTCCCACAAAGAGCCCGGCGAGGGTGAACCACAACGCTCCCTGCCGTCCCGTGGCGCGCACATGGGGCAGGGCGCCGGGCATAAGCATGAAGCCGCCCACGACCAGCGTCGCGGCGATATAGGAAATGAGGCCTGCCGCGACCCCGCGGCCAATGTCTGGCGCGCCTTCAAGGCCAATGCGCACAAGAATGGGGCTCGTTCCGTAGGCGATGCCTGAAAGCGCGGCGAAGAAGAACCCTTCGGCATAGGCGGGTTTGAATGTGGAGGGGCCCTTGTCCCGCGCCTCTCGCTTCGACTTGCCTTCGAACACGAGCGCCGGGCCAAACATGACCAGTGCAATGCCGATGGCCATCAACGGCGTGATCTTCTCGCCCAGAAGCACGACCGCCAGGACCAGCGAAATAAGAATGTTAAGATCCTGGATAGGCCCCATCAACATCGCGCCAATGGCTTTGGCGCCGCGATAATTGGCGTAACGGCCGAGCACGAAATGAAGAATGCCAGCAGCAGCAAGCCAGACGATCTCGCGCCCGTTGAAAGCTGCGAGGTCGTCCAGCGAGCCGAACAGGAGGAGGCCGGCGAAAAAGAACGGCACGCCAAAAGGCACCGAAATCGCCAACGCCTGAAGGACGCTGCCCGAGAGCACCCCGCGCCGCGCGGCGGCGTTGTTCAGCGCGAAAGCGGCCGCCGACAGCAGCGCCAGTATTCCACCCAGCATGTGCGTTTCCGGTGTCTTTTCTTATTAATGCGAATCAGGCGGGCAGGATGTCGTCGAGTCTTTCGGCCGGGCGGCAGATCCGTGCACCACGCGGGGTGACCACAACCGGCCGCTCCATGAGAATGGGGTGGGCGCCCAGCGCGTCGAGAATCTGGTCGTCGGACTTGGCCGGATCGTCCAGCGCGAGGTCTTCAAAAGGCGTGCCCTTGCGGCGCAGAATATCGCGGGGCTTCATGGCCAAGCCTTTGAGAAGAGTCTTCATCTCGTCCCGGGATGGGGGCGTCTTCAGGTATTCCACGACGTTTGGCTTATGGCCAAGTTCCTGAAGGCGGGCCAGAACCGTGCGGGACGTTCCGCAGTTTGGATTGTGGTAGATTGTAATGGTCATCGGGCGCTCCGTCAGGCGATCATTAAGGCTGAAACTTCGCTTTTGTTGAGCTTTCTTGCGTAAACAGCGAAAATCAGCAAATCCGAGCTGCGAACATACGGCGTTCGCGGCGACAGTGGAAGGCAGGCGCGTTAGGCGCGCACCTGGCCTGTGAATTGAGCGCCCGCCGAAATGCGCGGCGCTCCGACCGGTACGGAATGGAACGAGCGGCATGGGAAAGTATTTTGGAACGGACGGCATCCGCGGACGCGCCAACGGCGTGATCACGCCGGAGCTGGCGCTCAAGGTCGGTCAGGCTGCCGGGCTTGTTTTCCGGCGCGGCGAGTATCGCCACCGCGTCGTCATCGGCAAGGACACGCGACTGTCGGGCTATATGATCGAGAACGCGCTTGTCGCCGGTTTCACCTCGGTCGGCATCGACCCCATGTTGCTGGGGCCGGTGCCAACGCCTGCGGTCGCGATGCTCACGCGCTCCATGCGCGCCGACATGGGCGTGATGATCTCGGCTTCGCACAACGCCTACGAGGACAACGGCATCAAGATTTTCGGGCCGGACGGCTACAAGCTGACCGACGAGGTGGAGCAGCAGATCGAGACGCTTCTCGATAGCGACTTGCGTCCGCAGCTGGCCCAATCGGCGGAGTTGGGGCGTGCGCGCCGCGTTGATGACGTGCGCGCCCGCTACATCGAATTCGCCAAATTAACATTGCCGCGTTCGCTTTCGCTCGATGGCCTGCGCGTCGTCGTCGATTGCGCCAATGGCGCAGGCTACAAGGTCGCGCCCGAAGCGTTGTGGGAGCTTGGCGCGGAGGTCATTGCTATCGGCGTGGAGCCGGACGGGTTCAACATCAATCGCGAAGTTGGCTCCACTGATCCGCAGGCGCTCATCCGCAAGGTGAAAGAGGTGCGCGCCGACGTTGGCATTGCGCTGGATGGCGACGCTGACCGTGTGCTCATCATCGACGAACTCGGTCGCCCGGTGAACGGTGATCAGGTGATGGCCGTGATTGCGCAAAGCTGGAAGGAAGACGGCCGCCTGAGCAAGGCGGGCGTCGTCGCGACCGTGATGTCGAATCTCGGGCTTGAACGTTATCTCGACTCAATCGGCCTGACGCTGGCGCGCACCAATGTGGGTGATCGCTACGTGCTGGAACACATGCGCGAGCATGGGTTCAATCTGGGCGGTGAACAATCGGGCCATATCATTCTGTCCGATTACAGCACGACGGGCGACGGGCTTATCTCGGCCCTGCAGGTGCTGGCGGTCGTGCGCCGTCTCGACAAGCCGGTGAGCCAGGTGTGCCATCGCTTCGACCCGGTGCCGCAGATTCTGAAGAATGTGCGCACCACGTCGTCAGACGCGGCGAATGCGGACTCCGTTCGGCGCGTCATCGCTGATGGCGAGCAACGCCTTGGCGCGGGCGGGCGGTTGCTGATCCGTCCGTCAGGCACGGAGCCTGTCATTCGCGTGATGGGCGAATGCGACGACCCGGTGCTTCTGGAGAACGTGGTGGACTCGATCTGCGACGCTATCCGCACATCGGGCCGCGCCGCAGCCGAATAGCGTCACGTCTCAAGCGTTGAGGCGTGGAAAAGGGTCTCCGGCGCATAGGGCGCCGGGATCAACCCCTGGTCGTGGGGGATGTCCCGAGGAATGTTGAAATAGGAGGGTGGCGGCGTTGCCCGCCTTGAGCCGGTAGGCTCGGGGTGCTGATTCCACGAAGAAAGGCAACGCCATGAAAAGGACTACCACAACGCCGGCCGCCGCTGCGACGGCCATGATGCAAGAAGCTTTTCAA
>CANMLK010000282.1 GCA_947498445.1 Beijerinckiaceae bacterium | reverse complement strand
AGCCCTTTGGTGGGATCGAAGGGTCGTGCAAGTGCACGCCTCCGGCATGATGCCCTTCGTCTTGCGACCGACCATTTGAACTGCCGTATTTTGGTTCATATGCGATAGCCCTACACGACACCTCGGTATTGAAACGCGGAAGCCACTCTGCCGCGAGCGCATCGGTTTGGCCGACGGCGAAATCCAAACTAGACTTGAGCGCCCATCACCCAAATCCCACCCGCACCCAAGGAACCACAAAATGTCCGCAGACGCCGCATCACCCTCGGCCCGAGATCCGCGCGTCGAGGCCGCGATCTCGCATTGGGGGCCGCGCTTCGTCGCCAACGGCGTGCCGTTCTCCGACTTCCATGAGGTCGCCGCGGGCGTCACGCGTTGGGAAGACTGGTGCAGCGCATGGAGCGCGCGCGGCGACATCCATCGCGCGCTCGGCGAAGAAACCTTGGCGGAAGGCTATCGCCTGTCGGCCGGCGCGCACTTCACGCGCGCGGGCGTCTGCTACCACTTCGGCAAGTTCCTGTTCGTCAACGACATCGCGGAAATGAAGGCCGCGCACATGAAAGCCGTTGAATGCCGCAACCGTGCGCTGCCGCTGCTCGATCCGCCCGGCGAACGCGTCGCGATCCCCTACGAAGGCAAGACGCTGTACGGCAACCTGCGCAAACCAAAAGGCGTCGCACGGCCCGCGATCGCCGTGATGTGCATGGGCCTCGATTCCGCCAAGGAGGAAATGGACGACTACGAAAACCGCTTCCTCGTGCGCGGCCTCGCGACGCTGGCGTTCGACGGTCCCGGCCAAGGCGAAGGCGAGTACGATTTCCCGCTGTGCCCGGAATACGAAAAGCCGGTGAAGGCCGTGGTCGATTACATCGAGACGCGCACGGACATTGACGTCGGGCGCATCGGCATCTGGGGCGTTTCGCTCGGCGGCTACCTCGCCCCACGCGCGGCCGCATACGAAAAGCGGATCAAGGCGTGCGTGGCGTTGTCGGGGGCATTTCAGCGGCGCTCGACATTCGAGGGACGGCCGTCGATCAACGTCGAAGCCTTCCGTGTACGTTCCGGCAGCGCCGATCTGGAGGCAGCCGGAAAGGTCTCCGCACGCATGTCGTTGGCCGACTGCGCGCACAACATCACCTGCCCGATCTACATCGTCGCCGGCACCAAGGACCGCCTGACCGGAGTCGACCAGGCGCAGAAGCTTGCCGAGCGCGTGAAGGGTCCATGCGTGCTGTCGATCATCGAAGGCGGCAACCACGTGGTGAACAACTATTGGTATCGTTACCGCGACCAGACCGCGGACTGGATGTCCACGCAGCTGAGCTGAACCGTGATGGTGTGTGTAGTCGGCCACGTTGAGGGCACCACGCGCCTAGGTCGAAGGCATGTTTCGGCCATGTCGAGGGTATGTGGAAGGCACGTCGAAGACATGTAGAGCCGGGCAGGCGTCAATATGCCCTGGCCCCAGCGCCTGCCTTGTGACGATTGCCCAACACGGAGGGTTCCCATCGCCGTTTGTTGTGCTATAAGCCCCTTGCTTGGCCCGGGAGCCAAGCACTGATCTGCCTCGGTAGGCCCCATATTCGGCCCGCACGGTAGCTCATTCTCAGGCCATCGCATCTCGGACTGTTGCCCAGCAGCAGCCCGTGATCTTTTGGCCGGTCACACTGGTAACGCGGGGTGGAGCAGCCCGGTAGCTCGTCAGGCTCATAACCTGAAGGTCGTTGGTTCAAATCCAGCCCCCGCAACCACTTCAACACACTGAAATCATTGAGAATACCGAAGCCGCCGCGAGGCGGCTTTGTTGCGTTTGGGCTGCGAATGGTACGCCATTGGTACGCAAACCGGCGCGATGCTGCCATTTTTAGGCCGCGCGCCTGCCTACTGCACGTCAACAACTATCCTTATGCCGTACTGGAGGCCATCTCAGCACGGTGACCAGCGAGGGGGTATGCGTAATGCGGGGGCAAAGTGAAGCACTGATCGGATTTTTGGACAAGCATTGGTGCGCGAAGATGGCCACCGAACGAGCTAGCTCCCCGCTAGATACAACTCCAGAAGAGGCCCTTCGCATACTGGAAGAGCGCCGGAGCGCATACTTGCGTGAACTGTCTCAGTCGACCCCCGAACAGCTAATCGGGATGACCCAATGGGCAATGTATGAGCAAGACCAAGACAGGCCCTTCAACGAATTTGGCACCGAGGCCGATTATCAACACTACGGGCGTTGTGCGTTCCTGACAGTGTCCGAGGCTGTCACTCTCTCCATGGGAAAGGACCCTAGGTTCGTCAACTGGCCCATGGTCCAACAATATTTGGGCACTTCGGCATTTGCATTCCAGTATGCTAGCCGCCTCGATTTGGTTGAGCGCGCTGTTGCATGGGGCGAGCTTCCTAACCAATTCTCTCCGCTCGTATTTCTGACGTGGGCGCATAAGTACAAGGTGCCTGTCCCCGATGCGTTCGTCCACAACACTTTCGCCAGGGGCGAGCCCATTCAATACTGGCATGATCTGTGCGCTGCATTTGCGGAAGAGTTGAACGCAACCAAAGCAGAATTGGAAGCAACGCGGGAGTCGCTTGCTGCCCTGCGAGACGAGCACTGCCGCCAAACCCAGCAAACATTTGACGAGTGGATCGATTCGCAAGACGAGATAGACCGGCTTCAGGCAGAACACGAACAGAATCTCGCATTTCTTCAGGATGCGCTTGCGCTGGCCAATGACCGAAATGCGGCGTTGATTGAACAGATAAACGCCAAGGGCGTAGAGCCAGCCCAAGACGCGGCTCTTGGTGCGACCGAACGCAATAGCCTCCTCACAATTGTCATCGCCGCTGCAATCGATGCGTACCGCTACGATCCCAAGTGCGACCGAAACCCAGCCACGAAAGAGATTGCCGACGCCGCTGTGCTCCTTGGTCTGAAGATGACTGACGAGACAGTGCTGAAGTATTTAAAAATCGCGCTAAAACTCAAGGGTTTAAGTTTATCCAGCATACCCCGCCGAAAGACGAAATCGGCTAAGCCTATACCGAAATCGGCTTAGGCTTAGCTCAATCGGCCACAGTCCGCCCCGTACCCCTTACGTCTCCATCGTTCTCAAACGCATGGAGACGCATCATGTCAGAACACCCAGCACTTTCTCAGACAGGCTTTGTCCGGCTTGCCGCAATCCTCGCCCCGCGCGGCCCCATTCCCGTCAGCAAGTCCACATGGTGGGCTGGCGTCAAATCCGGGCGATTCCCCCAGCCGGTGAAACTCGGCCCCCGCACGACGGCTTGGCGTGTGGAAGACATTCGCCGCCTGATCGAGACGGGGGCGAAATGATCGATGGGCACACGCAAAATCGACGCGCGCCGACTCAAAATCCACTTCAGCTACAGCGTCGGCGAAGCCGCCAAACTGTTAGGTGTCCACAAGAACACTGTGAAGCATTGGATCAAGTTCGGCGGTCTCGCCTCCCTTACCGATTCTCGCCCGCATCTCATTCTCGGGCGCGAGTTGAAGCGCTTCCTTGAGACCCGGCGGCAGACGGCGCGCAAGCCTTGTGCGGCGGGTGAGTTGTTCTGCTTGAAGTGCCGGACCCCTCGCCGGCCGGCGGGAGACTTGCTCGACTACGAGGCGCTTTCCCTGACAACGGGAAACCTCAAAGGGATCTGCGCAGTCTGCGACACCTTTATCTATCGCCGGATCGCACGAGCCCAAATCACGGCGCTTTTCCCCAATTGCCACGTTGCGTTTCCGCAGCGCCAGCAACGCCTAGCTGAACCCGTCTGAACCTCCCTCAATTGTACTTTCGACAGGAGCGCCTTTCCTATGGCAAAGCACTGCCCCGCCAACGAGCGCGTGAAGCGCGACTATTTCCTCTATTTGAAGGAAGCTCAACGCTATAGTGGGCCTTCGATTGATAGCGTGGCCGCAGCCATCGCGCGTTTCGAGTGCTGCAACGGTCACAAAGATTTCAAACGCTTCCACAAGCAACAAGCCGTGAAGTTCAAAGATCATTTGGCAGCTCAAACAAACGCTGCGACCGGCAAACCACTGAGCCTTGCGACACAAGGCGCTACGCTCAATACCTTGCGGACATTCTTCATTTGGCTCGCGGTGCAACCTGGCTT
>CANMLK010000281.1 GCA_947498445.1 Beijerinckiaceae bacterium | reverse complement strand
ATGTCTTTTTTAAGCTGGTTGAGGACGTTGACCCGACAGCCGGCCCCATTGGGGGGGAAGGGGTTTCCCTGACCAAGCTGCGTTCGCTCGCAATCGACCGCGCCATCTGGGCCTACGGACTACCCTTCTGGATGAGCGGCGATCTGCCGATCGAAAATGGCGCCACTGAAAAAGTTCAAAGACTTATGATAGCCCAGGACACAGGATCCGCTATTGTTGGAGTGGCGCGGGGCGACATCTTCTACGGTAGCGGGAATTCTGCCGGCCAGACGGCGGCGCGTGTGCGCCACGCCGTCGACCTTTTTGTCATGATCCCCAAAGGCTGAACTAATCCATGGACGCGATCAAGCGAAAACCAGCGTCAAGGCGCAGCCTGGCCCGGCATGAGCTTGAGCTATGGGTTTCCGTCACCCGCCATATCAGGCCTCTGTTTGGCAAGTCCAATCCCATTGCGCCAATCCCGGAGACAGCTCCTCCTCCCACGCCCCGCCCTACGCAAACCTCAGTCACGAAGACGCCCACCCGCGAAATCAAACCGCTCGTTCCGTTGGAACAGGAGACGCTTCGGAAGCTTTCGCGCGGATCTGCTGATCCTGAAGCAAGGATTGACCTCCACGGGATGCGGCAAGCCGAGGCGCACTCTCAACTCAAAAGCTTTCTCCATCATCGTCATGCAGTCGGTCATCGCGTTGTGCTGGTCATAACTGGCAAGGGCGCCAGCGCGGATTCAGCTTTTCGCCCCGACGAGCGAGGGGTCCTCCGCCGTATGGTTCCTCACTGGCTGGCCGCCCCCGATTTGAGAATGATTGTGTTGGGTTTCACTGTGGCGTCGCGCCGTCATGGCGGTGACGGCGCGTTCTACGTCCGCCTGCGCGCGTCCAATTCGCATCGAATTCACACGCCGCGATGACGCCATTCGGCAAAAAGGTGCGGGAAATGCGCGCGGCGAGGGGAATTGCGCTGAAGGCGATGGCGCATGAGATTGGCGTGTCACCTGCTTATTTGTCCGCTCTTGAGCATGGTCATCGGGGCAAACCGACCTGGTACCTCGTTCAGAAGATCGTTTCGTTCTTTAATGTGATATGGGACGAGGCAGAAGATCTTGAGCGCCTTGCACAAATCTCAGACCCACGCGTGACCCTTTATACCGCTGGTCTCAGCCCGGTCGTTACCGAGGCCGCAAACATCTTTGAGAAGAAGATCAAATCGTTGTCAGAGGGCGAGGCTCAGGCGATTTTGAGCATTCTAGCAAAGGTTGATGATCGCTCATCAGCTTGACCCATCAAGCTGACAGTGCGACAGACCGGGCGTTTTAAACTTTCAGGAGCGGTTATGTCAGATACGCGTTTTGATGTTGTCGGACTCGGCAACGCTATCGTTGACGTCATAGCCCGAACAGAAGATGACTTGCTCGCCCGGGAGAATCTGAACAAGGGGTCGATGACTCTGGTTGATGAAGCCCGCGCCGATCAACTTTATGCCGTTATGGGGCCAGCAACAATCATCTCGGGCGGTTCAGCCGCAAATACGATTGTCGGCGCAGCTTCGTTTGGCGTGCGCACAGCTTTCATAGGGAAAGTGCGCAACGATGAGGCTGGCAAGGCCTTCACTCATGACATTCGCTCGATTGGGGTTCACTTTGGCACAGCGCCTGCGACCGAAGGGCCCGCGACCGCGCGCTGTCTTGTGATGGTCACGCCAGACGGCGAACGCACCATGAGCACCTATCTGGGAGCATGCCAGAATCTGACCTCCGACGATGTTGATCCCGAACTGATCCGCGCTTCCGGCATCACATATCTCGAGGGATATCTGTGGGATCCGCCAGCCGCAAAGCAGGCGTTTGTGAAAGCGGCCGACATCGCTCATGGCGCTGGGCGCAATGTGGCGCTGACCTTGTCCGACTCGTTTTGCGTCGACCGGTACCGGGATGAATTTCTCGCTCTGATCCGCAACAAGACACTCGATGTGGTCTTCGCCAACCAGCACGAACTGAAATCCCTTTATCAGACGGCCGACTTGCAGACGGCGATCAACGCCTTCCGCGCGGAAGATATTCTGGGCGTGGTGACGTGCTCTGCCGAAGGCTCTTTGGTAGTGACGCGCGAATCCACCCACGCTGTTCCCGCCTACCCGATCGAAAACCTCGTCGACACCACCGGCGCCGGCGATCTCTTCGCTGCGGGATTCCTTGCGGGACTGGCGCGGGACGCAGACTATGTCTCATGCGCCCGGCTCGGCGCGCTTGCGGCAGCCGAAGTTATCCAGCATGTGGGCGCGCGGCCCCAGATTCGCCTGTCGGATCTTGCGACTCAGGCGGGTCTAACCGCCTGAGTCTAGAGTTTGCGGAGCGCGACATCTTCGATGCGGTGATCGAGGCCTTTGGTCAACACAAGGCTGGCCCGCGCCTTTGTAGGCAGGATATTTTCCTGCAGATTACGCAGATTTATTCGGGTCCAGATGTCGAGTGCGGTTTCTCGCGCTTCTTCGTCGGTCAAATCCGCATATTTCCGAAAATATGATCTGGGGTCGCGAAAGGCGGTTTTTCGCAATCGCATGAAGCGTGAAACGTACCACTTCGCCAGATCCTTCTCCGTCGCATGAAGATAAATCGAAAAATCAAAATAATCCGAGACAAATGGAATATCTCGCCCCGGCCGAGAAGGCTGGAGAACATTTAGTCCCTCTACGATCAGAATATCGGGATGATCGACAGCGGTACTTTTGTCACTGACTACGTCGTAGGTCAGATGCGAGTAAACAGGAGCGACAACATTTCGCTCTCCCGCCTTGACCAGTGAGAGAAATCGAAGGAGTGCGCTCCCGTCATAGCTTTCCGGAAACCCCTTCTTTTCCATCAGGCCCTCGGCCTCAAGCACTGAATTTGGCAGAAGAAAGCCATCGGTGGTGACGAGCTGAACCTTTGGCGTGTTAGGCCAGCGAGACATCAGCGCGGTCAGCACTCGCGCGGCAGTGGATTTCCCCACGGCGACAGAACCGGCGATCCCAATGATGTAGGGAACCTTGCCATCCTCGGCGCCAAGGAAGCGTTGCGTCGCCTTGAAGAGTCCTTGGGTGGCCGCAACATAAAGCGCCAGAAGTCGCGACAACGGCAAATAAATCGCGACCACCTCCTCAACGGAAATCGGGTCGTCCATCGACTGCAGCCGAACCAGGTCGTCGACCGTCAGCGTAAGCGGTGTGTCTGCTCGCAACGCCGCCCAGTCCCCCCGCGTGAAGCGATGGTAAGGCGACAATTCAGTCGGCGAGCCGGCGCGCTCGTCCATGTGCGCTCCTGAGTTGAGGGGTCAGGACCCGCGTGAAGCTTTTTCGGCGTGCCCGGATTGGGCTGTCCTGCTCTCTAGAATAGCCATAACTCGAGGCAAAGGCACGTCAGCACTACGGAGCATGACCAACAAATGGTAGAGGACGTCCGCAGCCTCTTCGGCCAGAGCCTCGGTGTTTTTCTCCGCTGCCGCGATGATGGCCTCAATGGCCTCTTCGCCAAACTTTTTGGCCACCCGCCCTGTCCCCGATTCGAGCAGGGATTTGGTGTAGGACTTGGACGCCTCTGACCCAACGCGTTCGCCGATAATCTGGTCGAGGTCGCTTAGCGCGAAATTGGCCATCATTTTCTCCCGACCTAGTCCAGACGCACAGGTATTCCCGCCCGCGCCATGTAATTTTTTGCTTCTCTGATCGAATATTCGCCGAAATGGAAGATCGACGCCGCCAGAACGGCAGTCGCGTGGCCGTCGCGAACGCCTTCCACGAGATGTTCAAGATCGCCGACGCCCCCCGATGCGATCAGCGGCACGTTTACCGCGACCGCGACCGCGCGCGTCAATTCGATATCGAAGCCAGATTTTGTGCCATCCCTGTCCATCGATGTGAGAAGGATTTCTCCAGCTCCCAGCGCCACGACTTCCTTCGCATACTGGATGGCGTCGAGCCCCGTCGCGCGTCGCCCGCCATGGGTGAAAATTTCCCAATGGCCAGCAGCCGTTCGCTTAGCGTCGATTGCCACGACGATACATTGGCTACCAAATTTCTCGGCTGCTTCGCGCACGAAACCGCGGTCGTTTACCGCAGCCGTCATAATCGAAACCTTGTCGGCGCCGGCCAGCAGCAGTGTGCGAATGTCCTCGACCGATCGCACG
>CANMLK010000280.1 GCA_947498445.1 Beijerinckiaceae bacterium | reverse complement strand
GGCAGGCGAAGCCTGACGGGTGAGGGGGCTCTTGTCCCTTACTTCGGCAGCCCACTCGACGCGATCAGCTGGTCTTCCAGCTTGCCGAGCAGTTTCATCGTCGAGAGCGCGTCGGCCACCGAGCAGTTCGGCGCGCGCTTTTCGGTGATGGCGGCGAGGAATTCGCGGTCCTGATTTTCAAAACCGTTCATCGAGGGCGCAACGCCTGTGAGGTCGAGCTTGACGCCAAAACCGTCGGTCAGGTCGTCGTAGAACGACACCCACGTGCCCTTGTCGCACATGTAGCGGTAGGGCGAGCCGATGGGGCCTTCGTCGTTGAACGACAGCGACAGCACGCAGATCGCGCCCGACGGCGTCTTCATCACGATGCCCATGTCCATGGCGATCTGCAGTTCGGGATGGTAGGGGCCCTGCACCGCGAAGGCTTCCGACACCTGTTCGCCCGTCTGGTATGCGAAGAGATCGACCGTGTGGCAGGCGTGGTGCCACAGGAGGTGGTCGACCCACGAGCGCGGCTGGCCGAGCGCGTTCATGTTGGTGCGGCGAAAGAAGTGCGTGTGCGCCTGCATCTGCTGCAGCTTCACGCCTTCGTTGCGCAGCTTGTTGTTCATGTACTGGTGCGAGGGGTTGAAGCGGCGCACGTGGCCGGCCATCGCGGTGACGCCGGTTTCCTTCTGCACGCGCACGATGCGCTCTGCGTCGGCGACGCTGTCGCACATCGGGATTTCGATGAGGACATGCTTGCCTGCGCGCATGGCGATTTCCGCCTGATCGGCGTGGATCTGCGTGGGGCCGGTGATGATGACGGCGTCCACATCGTCGCGTGTGACGGCGGCGGTGTAATCGGTGAGTGCGGTCTTGATCTCGTAGGTCTGCGCGAACTTGTCGGCGCCTTCCTGCGTGCGGGACTGAACGACCGTAATCTGCGCGCCGGAAATGGCCTTCAGTGCCTTCGCGTGCGCATTGCCCATGGCGCCGTTGCCGCTGATGCAAAATCTCATCGAGGTCTTCCTCTCCTGTTAGACGTTTGGCCGGGCATTGCCTGCGCGGCCTCGCCCGGAAGGTCAGGCCAGCGCGAGCGCGCCAGCAAATCCACGCGGCGAATTACCACGGATGCAAGGCGCCGTGAATGGCCCGTGAGCGCAATCCGCCCGCCGTGCGCTCTCGTAAACAAAGATAGTTCAACGGAGGTCCAGATGGCGATTGCAGTGGTGGCGGGAGCAAGCGGCGGCGTGGGGGCGGCCCTGGTGCGCGCATTGCGCGAGCAGGGGGGCTTCGAGGAGGTCGTGACCCTCTCTCGCACAGGCGAGCCCGCGTTCGACATCACGGACGAGGCCAGCATCGCGGCGGCCGCGCAGGCGCTGGCGGGCCGCGACGTGCGGCTGGTCATCGACGCGACAGGCTTTCTGCATGACGAGCGCTTCCAGCCAGAGAAGAACCTGCGCCAGCTAGACCCTGAGCACATGCTCCACTCGTTCAAGGTCAACGCCATGGGCCCGGCGCTGATGATGAAGCATT
Source organism: Beijerinckiaceae bacterium (assembly GCA_947498445.1). Classification (GTDB taxonomy): domain Bacteria; phylum Pseudomonadota; class Alphaproteobacteria; order Rhizobiales; family Beijerinckiaceae; genus Terripilifer. The sequence goes on along the minus strand of CANMLK010000280.1, from coordinate 2,693 downwards.
TCTTGCCGTTGTGTCCGCGCGAGGGGCGTTTCGTCTTCGCCACGCTGTCGGCGCGCGTCGGCAGCATCGGCGATAACAAGCTCGGCGGCTGGCACAGCTATCGCGCGTCGAAAGCTGCGCTCAACCAGTTCATGCGCACCAGCGCGGTGGAGCTTTCGCGCACCCGCCCGCACGCGATTTGCGTGAGCCTGCATCCCGGCACGGTGGACACGCGCATGTCGCAGGTGTTCGCCAAACAAGGCCTCGACGTTCGCCCGCCCGCCGTGGCGGCGGCCGATCTGCTGCGTGTGATAGAGACGCTCACGCCCCAGCAGACTGGCGGCTTTTTCGACTACAAGGGCGAAGTCGTGCCGTTCTGAATCGGCAGGGCCGCGTGCGGGCCCCGTTCGCTATTCCGCAGCCATCGCCTGCGCCCGAGGCGCATTCTCCAACAACAAGACAGCGCCGCCCGTGTTGGAAATCGGCACGTGATACGTGCTGTGCAATTGCGACACGCGGCCCTGCAGCGCGCCGCGCATGGCGATCCAGCACATCAGCTCCACGCCCTGCGAGCCCGCCAGTTCGATGATCTCCTTGTTGGAGTATTTCGTCAGCGCCACGGGATCGTTCACGATCTTGTCGAGGCAGAGCAGATCGAAATCCTTGTTGATAAAGCCCGCGCGTGTCCCGTCGAGCTGGTGCGATAGCCCGCCGGTGCCCAGCACGACGATCTTCTCCGCGCCCGGCCAGCTTTCCAGCGCGCGGCCAATCGCCTGACCCAGCTTCCAGCAGCGCAGCGCCGAGGGCAGGGGATGCTGCACCGAGTTGATCGTGATAGGCACCGTGCGCACGGGCCATTTCGCGTCCGGGTACATCAGTTTCAGCGGCAGCGAGAACGCGTGATCGACGAGGTGCTCCTGGCACGAAGTGATGTCGAACTCGTCGTTCACGAGGCTTTCGATAATGTGCCACGACAGCGCCGCATGGCCGGGGAAAGCGGGCAGCACAGGGATGCCCCAGCCTTCATCTGCATTCTTGTATTCCTCCGCCGCGCCGATAGCGAACGTCGGCATCTTGTCGAGAAAGTGTGAGAGGCCGTGATCGTTGTAGATCACCACGGCGACGTCGGGTTTTTCGCGCTCCAGAAACGCGTGGATAGAATCGAACGCGTCGAAAAAAGGCTTCCAATATGGGTCTTGCTGCAACCCCTTGGCGATGGCGCCCCCGATGGAGGGCACATGCGAGGTGGCGAGTCCGCCGATGACGTTTGCCATGTCTGCGTCTCCCTTACTGGCCTTGGGTCACGAGATGGGCTTTGAAATCGTCCAGCGACAAACCCGTCTGCTGGGCGCCGATATCCTGCACGCTGAGGCCGAATATCCCGGCGAACTTGGCGAGGTAATATACGTTGCCGCCCGCCGCGATCAGCTGAAGCACGTTGCGCGAGCCGATGGCGGCCTTCTGCTCGTCGGTGAGGTTATATTTGGCCATGTAGCCGTCCTCGTCCGCCTTGAAGGCGTCGCGGTTAGCCTTGTCATTGAATGAGAAGCACATCTTGTTGAGCGCATAACCCTTGCGCGCCTCGTCGCCGCCAAAGACCGGCGTGCCGGGTATGTTCCAGCTGGTGCTCATGGCTATCCCTCCGCTTGATGGCGCGAGATTGCGCGCACGCGCGCGCCGCCGCCTTGACGCCAATCAACCGTACTTGTGGGGAAGCGGCAGAAATCAGCCCGGCGTTTGACCAGCGTCAAAGGCGGTCCGGCGGGGCGAAAAAGGCGGCCTTAGACGAAAGTTGGCGCGCAAATAGGCGGGAACATGGGGACTGGAGAAGATTCCAGGCGCGTTGCAGTTGCTTAACAGCAGGCGCCGACTAAGCTGTGGTGGCATACGGATTGCGTTAACAATTCTGTAAAGCGAACTTGGCTCTCAACGCCAAGCGCCAAGCTGAGGGGAATCAGAATGCGTAGCGGGTCTCTCAAGGTCGCCCTTGCGGCAAGCGCCATTTTCGTGGGCGCCAGTTTTGCGGCACATGCCCAAACAGCAATCAAATTCGCGCTCGATTGGAAGTTTGAGGGGCCGTCAGCGCCGTATTTTGTGGCCATCGACAAGGGCTATTACAAGGCCGAGGGCCTTGATGTGACGGTCGACAGCGGTCCCGGCTCGGTGGCCGGCATAGCGCGCGTCGCGGCGGGCACCTATCCGCTCGGGTTCTTCGACATCAACTCGCTGGTCCGCTTCCGCGACCAGAACCCTGCGCAGGACGTCAAGGCGGTGATGATGGTCTATGATCGTCCCCCCTTCGCCATCGTCAGCCTCAAGAAGGCCGGCATTAAATCGCCGAAGGACATGGAGGGCAAAACCCTCGGAGCGCCCGCGCCCGATGGGGCCTTCGCCCAGTGGCGCGCTTTCACCAAGGCCAACAATGTTGACGGCTCGAAGGTGAAGATCGAGAACGTCGGCTTTCCCGTGCGCGAACCCATGCTTGCGCAGGGCAAGGTGGACGCGATCACGGGCTTCTCGTTCTCGTCCTTTTTCAATCTGGTGCAGAACAAGATCGCGCCTGACGACATCTCCGTGATGCTGATGTCGGACCATGGCATCGTCATGTACGGCAACGCGGTCATGGTGAACCCGGAGTTCGCCAAAGCCAATCCGAAGGTCGTGGCCGGCTTTGTGCGGGCGACGATCAAGGGCTTCATCGATACGGCGAAAGA
>CANMLK010000279.1 GCA_947498445.1 Beijerinckiaceae bacterium | reverse complement strand
AGCCCGTGACCAACTGCCCACCCTGCGCGACGCACTGCAACGTCATCACGCCAACCACTTCGGACTTGATGAGACATCAAAGGCCGCGTAATCATCAAACGAGGCAAGGCCCGAACCGCAATTTTCAACATTGAGCGGGACATCCCCATTCGGCGTCCCGCGCTGAAAGCGACGGGTCCGGCACACCTTTGAAATTGCATCCGGCAAGCACGGTCGCCAGCGTTAAAATGATGATGGACTTGAAAATCATTATCGCCCCACTTAACCCCAATGTTCACCATTATAGTTAATCGAAGCTTACTTAGGTATAATACTCAAGGTAGGGTTAACCATGGAGCAGAGGTGTGGCCTGAGGGCCACACGTGCGTGAACTTGCGGCGCCTCAAGGCGCTTGCGCCAAGGTTACCGTTGAATGACGCAGGCTTTGACGCGCGCTTTGCCCGCGCCGCAGAGGATGAGCTTTTGAGCACGCTTTTCATCACGCACCCCCTCGGTCTGGGCCATGACATGGGCCCTGGGCATCCCGAACAGCCTGATCGCCTGCGCGTGATCGAGCGGGCGCTGGAGCACGAAAATTTCCAGATGCTGGCCCGCGAACGCGCCCGCCGCGGCACGCTTGAGCAGATCGTGCGCTGCCACCTGGAGGCTTATTTTCGCAGTCTGGAAGAGGCGGCTCCCACCAGCGGAGTCCTCCACCTTGATGGCGACACGATGATGGGGCCCGGCACCTGGGAGGCGGCCATGCACGCGGTGGGCGCAGCCTGCCAGGCGGTGGACGAGGTGATGGAGAAAAAGGCCGCCAACGCCTTCGTCGCCATGCGCCCGCCCGGCCACCATGCCGAAACTTCCACTCCGATGGGCTTCTGCTTTTTCAACAACGCAGCCATCGCGGCCCGGCACGCGCAGGCCGTTTACGGAGCCGAGCGCGTCGCGATCATGGATTTTGACGTGCACCACGGCAACGGGACGCAGGACATTTTCTGGGCGGACCCCAGCGTGATGTACGCCTCGACCCACCAGATGCCGCTATACCCCGGCACTGGCGGGCGCGATGAGACCGGCGACTCGGGCGCCATCGTCAATGCGCCGCTGAGCGCGGGGGATGGGGGAGCCCAGTTTCGCGAGGCGATGGACAGCAAGGTGCTGCCGCGACTGGCCGCCTTCCGACCTGACCTTGTCATCATCTCGGCCGGGTTCGACGCGCACCGGCGCGACCCGCTGGCGCAGATCAATCTGATCGAGGAGGATTTCGCCTGGGCGACAACGCGGCTGATGGATGTGGCGCAGGCCAGCGCGGGCGGGCGCGTCGTGTCGCTGCTGGAGGGCGGCTACGATCTGACCGCGCTCGCAAGCTCCGCCGCCGCCCATGTGGGCGCGCTGATGGAGCAGACGGCCAGTTGATCTCCCGGATGTGAGCGATGAGACAGGCCGTTGTCGCGAGTCCGACAGGCTGGCGCCTTGCCGCCGCCCGGATCTCACTATTTACTAAATCCATGATGATGACCCGACTCACCAAATGTCTCGCTCTCGCCGCCATTGTGGCGGCGTCGGGCAGCGCGCAGGCGTCCGCCAATTGCGGTCCGGTCACGTCGGATGAGAAAACCTATCTTGTCTGCGCCTACCCGCGCGGCGCCGACATCCGCACGTTTTTCGCAGACCCTGAAGGCGAGCCGTTGGGCACATTCACCTCGGTGTCCGACACGCTCGCGGCGCGCGGCGAAAAACTCGTCTTTGCGATGAACGGCGGCATGTACCATCCCGATTTCAAGCCCGTGGGGCTTTATGTTGAAGGTGGCATACAGCACAGATCCGCCAATCAGCGCGCGGGCGCGGGCAATTTCGGCATGAAGCCGAACGGCGTGTTCTACGTGCAGCGCAATGGCGAACCCGGCGTGATGGAGACGGGCCGCTTTGTATCGCGCAGGCTTAATGTGGCTTTCGCCACGCAATCGGGGCCGATGCTCGTTATCGACGGCAAGCTGCATCCGCGCATTCGCGAGGACGGCACCTCGCGCAAGATCCGCAACGGCGTCGCTATCTGCAATGATGGCCAGACGCGCTTTGCGATCTCCAACGAGCCCGTGACGTTTTTTGAATTCGCCTCGCTGTTCAGCGACAAGCTCGGCTGCCGAAACGCGCTCTACCTCGACGGCTCGATCTCCGCCGTCTACGCGCCCTCCGTCAACCGCCACGACCGCTGGCGCCCCATGGGGCCGATTGTGGGCGTGGTGGAAAAGGGGCGGTAGAAGTTACAAATGGGCCAGTCTGGCGCTGATAATCGCGTCAGCATCTTGCCCAAGCAGGGGCCTGACTTGCGCCGCCGCCTGACGCGCGTTCTGCTTCAGCGTGTCATCATGATAGGCCGCTTCGATGGCCGCGAGAATTTCGTCTCTCTGGGCGGTCCGTCCGATTGTCACGCCGGCGCTAGCGTTCTCGACCTGACGCGCGCTGTACAATTGCTCAAGGTGCTGGGGAAAACAAACCTGAGGCAGTCCGGCGGCAAGGCCAAGCGAGATGATGCCATGCTGTCCACCGTTCAGCAGCAGCCTGCTGCGGCGCGCGATGTCGTCAACAGCGACGGGCTGGCGCTCAATCATGACGCCCGCCGCTGACAATCTCGCCGCGAGCGCATCGTCAATATTGGGCATGAACATGCGAACCGGCGCGTCCAGCGCGGCGATGGCGTCCATCAAAGGCTCGCTCTCACGCTCTGTGGTGGAAAAGTAGACGAAGATTTCGTCGCCATCCTGCGCGACGCACTTTGCAAAATCGGCGACAGGCGGAACAGGCGCTGCTGTTCGATGCTCCCAGTAAGGGTCAAGCATCGGAAATGAGCGATGCAATTGCGCGTTGCATTCATAGACCTGCGGCAGATGCTCGATCTGCGGAACGCCTAGCGAGGCGCCAGCGCGATTGATCGCGTCCACCATCTCCTGCTCGTCGTACAATTTCGTATCGTATTCCGGCAGCAGGACAGGAAATTGCTTCAGGCCCGGCGGCGGCAAGCCGTAGCCTGTTCCGATGCCAACGCACGGGATACCCCACGAGCGGGCGGCCAGCAGCGCGCATGGAGCATAGTCGCCAATAACCAGGGAAATGCACCGGGTGCGCATGGTTTCGCGCCACCAACCAATTTGCGTGGCGAGAAACTGATAGTCGCGAAAACCCAGGTCGCCCATGAACTCGCCCCAGGTTGCGGTTCGCACGCTTCCCGGGCCGCTTCGCAACGAAGCGTCATAAGGCAGATAGGTCCCCTGATAAACAGCCTCGCAATAGGGCGCGATTTCGGACGCGTATTCGAGTCGACACAGAGCCGCGTCGAAAACGAACCGATCCTGCAAGGACCGCGCGGCCGATTTCAGGGTCACAACGTGGCCGCGCCCTGCCCCGCCCTCACAGGCAAGCAATGCGCGGCGACGACGTTGCGTCAGGTCGGATAACAGGGACCACAACTGCATGGCGGCGGCGGGGGTGGCGGAGGCGGCGGCCCAATGATGGGCGTGAGACGCTGGCCGACGCCACGAGGCCCATATAGCTCTTCGTGGAGCCAGTTGGTCGGATCATCCTCACGATGCCTGCGGATGAGCGGCTTGTCTTTCGCGCCGAAGTAGACCCTTACGCCGCCCCAGACTGCCGAATAGCGATTTTCTCCCAGCCGTCCTTCGGCGAGGACTGAAAACGCAGTGCCGCCGCCGGACTGAAACAGATATTCGGTTCCGATGGCGCCGACATGGATGCCGCTTGTGAAGCGATGGCCCACAGAGAGCTTCCAGTTTTCGCTGGCGTAAAAGTTGATGTTAGCCGCGCTGAAGAAACGCGATTCTGACCCGGTGTTGAAAACATTGAAGCCAGGAATGACGCCAGCAAAACCAGCCGATGCATCCGTGCGCTCATAGCCTGCCAGACCGACGAGCGAGAAGCGACCATGGTAAAGTTCGCCTTCGAGGCCAAGGCGCGCACGCGTCAGATCCTGCCGATCATGCCGAAACAGCGATCCGTAAAGACCGAAAAGGCCTTTGTCGGGTTGGCGCCAGAACAGGTGAGCGGCGCCGCCGCCAGCAATGCCGCCGTCGCGTCCGCCAACAAGCGCATCAACCTGCAAGCCGAAGCTGTGCGATAATGGAATTGATATCGAACCCGCCACGCCGCCAGCGCCTTCGTTTTCGCGGCCCAGGAACGTGCGATAGCGGTTGGCCCCGAAGAACGCATCCAC
>CANMLK010000278.1 GCA_947498445.1 Beijerinckiaceae bacterium | reverse complement strand
CGGCGTAGATCATGTCGGTATAATCGGCGGAGATTTCCTCGTGCAGCCGCTCGGGCGCGTGTGCCAGCAGGTTGCGGTGCTTGTGCACCGTGCAGCGCTGCACCGGAACGTTCGTCCACAACGCGGCCAGCGCGGCGTCGAGACCTTTGCCGCCATCGACCATCACGAGATCGGGAGTTTGCATGCCGCGCCGTTCGAGATCTTCGAGAGAGAAATGGTGATCGTGCGTAACTCTTCGAGTGATAGTGATTTCAGTGGTGGCGATGGATTATAGTGCGTCCAGCAGATATAGCACTCGTCGCCCCCCCCGACGGCTCTCTAACCGATGCGCTGGCCGATCTCGGTTGCGTCATTTCAGGCGCCAGTCGGAAACGTGCGCCGGAGATTGCAGGCGCCTCATTTGATGAGAGCCGACTAGCATAGACCTTCCCGCAGGAAGGCCGCGTCGATTTGCAGAAGAGGCCCAACATACCATAATCGGTGCGCAGCAGATCAGGGACATGATGCAATGGACCATGATTTTCTTGTCGAACGTGATCTCGAATATGCCTGCCACGACGGAGAATCCCTGAAGGGATGGCTGTGGCGGCCTTCCACTCCCGGGCCGCATCCGGTGCTGATCGCCATTCCCGGCGGAGCATGGCGGCAGGGAGGGCCTGAGAAATTCAAGGATTGGGGTGCTTGGCTCGCTGCTCGCGGCTGGGCGGTGTTCAGTGTCAGCTACCGGTTCGCATCTGCAAAGCAAAAATCATGGCCCGAAAACTTTCTCGATTTGCGTGCGGCAGTCCAATTCATCAAGGGTAGGGCGCGTGAACTCGATCTCCATCCCGCCCGCGTGTCGCTATTCGGCGATTCAGCGGGTGGACACTTGGCGGCCTTGCTCGCGCTCGCCGGTGAGGAGGAGCCGTTTCGCTCGACTTTTCCGGCTGATCCATTTCACAGACTGACAACCGAGGTTCGCTGCGTGATCGGCGTTTATGGAATTTACGATCTGGCGGCGCAATGGTCACATGAGCAGGCGTTCCGCCCGAATGACCATATGCTCCTGAATTTCGTTGGCCGCGATCTGTTTGACGATAGACGCACTTATTTCGAGTCGTCGCCGCTGAGCTATGCGGTGCGCCGTGCTTCGGGGCCTGCGTTCCTTCTCGTGCATGGCGACGAGGACGAGGTCGTCGATAGATCTCAGTCGGACACCTTCCGTCGGGCGCTGCGACTCGCAGGATTCAACTCACGCAAGTTGATCATTTCCGGCGCTGGGCATTACTTCGTAACCGATCCTGCCGACGAGCCGGGCAGCCACCGTGGGTGGCTCATGCCGCGAGTGCTGCGCTTCCTCAACGAACGTGGATAGGCGAGTTTACCGCTTTTCCAGTCCGTAGATAGCGCGCGGCTCTTCGACAACTTCTGGAGGTGATTGGTAGATTTCTGCGATGAGTTTTCCGATATCCTCGCCGCTGAACAGCAGCGTGAAAGTCACCGGTTCAGATTCTGGACTTTATATGTGATTGTTGCGTTGTGAAATTAAAACCATCCCCTTCCCAATAGCAGCCAGGCCGAATGGTTCGTCAGTTGGTTACAGCAAGTTGATAAAGGGTGACGCCTGTAGGCATGGTTCGACGCAGGCTGACAAGTTGACATGAGGGCGTCACGGCCGCTTACGGGTACTGCCGGTTTCAACCACGCGACAGGCGAGCGAGGGCGAGAGCCTCGACGTGCAACGGCGTCAGATCGAGGGCTATGCCTACATGCACCCCATGGCGGTGGCCGAGGTCGAGGAAGGCGCGGGGGCGGCGACCGAACTGCCATCCGAGCAAATACAAATGCCTGCCGTCAACCGCGCCACTGACACCGGCGCAAAGGGGCGGCTCAATGTGTTGCACGGGCTTTCGGTGGCGATAATGCTGAGGCATAATGGGCTCACCGTCTACGCGCTCACGCGTTTTGCGGGTGGGGCGTCCGATGACCGACATGCCGCGCGAGAATGTGCAGTCTTACCCCCGGCCGCCTGCGCTGAAGCCGGTGCCGCAGCGGATCACGGTGCGTCTTGGTGGTCTGCTTGTGGCCGAAACGAATCGCGCCCTGCAAGTGCTGGAAACACACCATGCGCCCACCTACTACCTGCCGTCCGAGGATGTACGCGTCCCGTTGCGCCCGGCACAGGGCAGCAGCTTTTGCGAATGGAAGGGCCTGGCACGGTATTTCGACGTGACCGCAGGGCTCGTGACCGCCCCGCGCGCGGCCTGGGCCTACGACCGCCCCACCGCAGGCTTTGCCGCTCTTGCCGGCCATGTGGCCTTTTATGCCGGGCTGATGGATGAGGCATGGGTCGGCGATCTGCGAGTACTGCCGCAACCGGGCGACTTTTATGGCGGTTGGATCACGTCCAACCTGGACGGACTGATCAAGGGCGCACCCGGAACACGGCTCTGGTAACGCGGCGGTCTGCGTACCCGGATGGACCGCAATTATCTCAAAGGCTCGCAAGGCGACGCTATCAATGCCGTACTCGCCGCAGCCGGATATAAATTCAGCGCCTGCTGGCCTGGCTGAGGAGTTTTTTGGTCGCCTGGATGAAGATGATGATGAAAAGCAATAACGAGGCCAGGTCACTCATCCGCACAGGCGGGGTGTGAAATCGCGTCCAATTGCGACCCCTCACAAGGCTGCCGCATCTCATTGATTACTTTTGTGAATCCACTTCCTGGGTGGGGTCACGGTTGGGCGCGAAAGATGACCCCTTCAATTCCAATCTTTCGCAACGAGATCAATGCACTGGAAGACTTTAGGGGTGGGGTCAAAGTTGCGCGCGATTTTGCAGACTGGGACGTGAATCTTTGGCAACACCTCATCATAACGGGTAGGGATGACCAAAGCATCACTTATTGGACGTTATCGCGCGCCGCCTTGGCCCGCTGAATAATCGCGGGCGAAATCTGCGCCGCATCGTCGATAATTTTCTGCAGATCTTCGCCCGCCAGGACATTCAAATCCATTTTCGCTCGTTGGGCGTCTGCGATGAACTCCTTATCCTTCACCATGGCTGAAAAGGCCCTTCGGAGAACCTCGACTCTATCCGCAGGAATTTCGGGCGGCGCCATGATCGAGCGGCCGACGTCGGAACTGAACGAGTACACAGACAGCATCTTGCGCTCGTCATCGGAGCGACCAAGGCTTGAGTATGTAGGAACGTTAGGAAAGTCAGCGTCGGCCTGAAGCGCCATCTGATAGAGGATGGAAACGCTGTTCTCCTTAAGCCAATGCGCCTTTGTCGCCTTCACTAGACCAAGGTCGACCATACAGCCGGATACTTCTCCTCGCTCCATGGCCAGGCAACTGTCTGGCGCGCCTTTGTAGCCCATAACAATCTGAAACTTCGTTCCCACGATGTTGTTGAGCACCCGCGGATACACAGATGGAGTCGCAGTTGGGCCACTCGCGCCCAGAACAGCGACGCGCAGTTTTGCGTCTTCAACGCTGTGGACGCCAGCGTTGCGCCAGACGATTTGCGCCTCGTTCATTGGATTAAGTCTACCAATCCACGCGTAGCGTTCAGCTGCGTAGGTTATATTCTCGCCGCCGAGAATTTGCTGCTCCATAATGTTGTTCGCCAGCGCGCCGATTACTGATCCATCCCGCACAGCGACCTGAAAAAGATAATTGGCGGCGCGCAACCCACCGGCCAGCGGCATGTTCTGCGGGACGATCGTAGGACTGCCCGGCAATTGTTTGCCCATGTGGCGGCCAGCAAGTCGCGCGTACGCGTCGTATCCGCCCCCCGGCGCGAAGCCGATAATGAGCATGATCTGCCGTCCCTTGTAAAAGTCTTCGGCGCTTTGAGCCAGGACAGGCGGGGCGAACGATGAAGTTGTCACGCTGCCTATTACGAGGGCAAAAAATGCTGCCTGGACTCTCATTGAATGTGGCTCCGATCCTGGCTCATGCGCAGGCCCATTTGCTCAAGACGCGGCAGAACCTCCTGTGCGAAGTAGGGAAGTTCCCGAAGGTAGTTCAGAAAAGAAAATCCGATCCCCGAGAAACCAGCCTCCGATATCTTTGCAAGTTCGTTGGCCACATCATCAGCATCACCGACCATGGTGAAGCCTGATTGCCCATGCGCCAGCGCCTTTCGCATTTTGTCAAAATTGTCTGCATGCGTTTGCCTTGTCACTCCCTTGAGCGCGAGCATGTAATCAATTGCTGCCCAATCAACCGCTTC
>CANMLK010000277.1 GCA_947498445.1 Beijerinckiaceae bacterium | reverse complement strand
GAACACGCCGAGCGTTTTGGCCTCGCGCAATTGCATCAATTGCGCGGACGCGTTGGCCGTGGCGGCGCCAAGTCCACCTGCCTGATGCTCTACAAGTCGCCGCTGGGGGAAGTGGCGCGCGCGCATCGAGATTATGCGCGATACGGAGGACGGGTTCCGCATCGCCGAGGAAGATCTGCGCCTGCGCGGCGAGGGCGAAGTGCTGGGGTCACGCCAATCAGGGACGCCGGGATTTCGTCTTGCGGTGATCGAGTTGCACGGCGATCTGCTGGCCATTGCGCGCGATGACGCGCAATTGATTCATGCACGTGATCCCGAGCTGGAAAGTGAACGCGGCGCCGCGTTGCGCGCGCTGCTTTATCTGTTTAGCCGCGACGAAGCCGTCAAGCTGCTGCGGGCGGGTTGAGGCTTGGCGTGTCGGCCTTGGCGTTTTCGACCATGGCCGTAAGACGCTGCTGCGTTTCGGGCTGGATCAGGCCAGCAGACATGATGAGCTTGGCCGCTTCATCGGGCGTCAGCGGCACTTCGATGACCTCGGACGCGGGCAGATAAAAGTAAAAGCCGGTGGTCGGATTGGGCGTGCACGGCAGAAAAACCGACATATGTTCGACAGACGGCAGATTGTCCGAGACGACGCTGGAGGGCGGCGCTGAAATGAAGACAATCGACCACATGCCCGGCTGCGGATACTGCACGAGGCCGACGCGCCGGAAGCCGGTGCCCGTTTGGGAAAACACCGTCTCGAAGATTTGCTTCAGGCTCTTGTAGATGCTGCGCACAACCGGCATGCGGTCGAGGATGCGCTCGCCGAGCTTTAGCAAGGAGCGACCGGCGAGATTGGCCGTGAGGAAGCCCAGCATCGTCAGGCCGAGGAAGGCGAGAATAACGCCGACGCCGGGCAGATGTATCGGCAGGTAGTGGTCCGGCCACCAGGAGGCCGGCACGAACGGTTTTACCCACCCGTCGATCAACGAGATGAACCACCATACGATGGTGGCGGTGAGCGCCAGCGGACCGGCGACGATGAGGCCCGTGAGGAACCACGTCCGGATGCCAGCGCCGAATTTGTGATGACGGGTGGCCGGTGGCGGCGGAAGGATGGGCAGCTGGTTCATGAGCGGTTCAGGTTTCCTGACGCTTTTAATGACAAATCGAACCGCGAACATGGCGCGTGGAGCGATACGTAGCAAGGCCTTCACGGCGCCTGTTTAGGAGGCGCCACGCAGAACTTTTGCTTTAAAAGCCTTGTCGCGAAAGATAAGGTTCGGCTACTGCACCGCAGCCAACATCGAGTAGAACTCGGGTTCCATTAGGGAAAAAAATGTCCGATCCGCTGTCGCAGGGGTCAACGGCCGCCTCGCCTCCCCTCGGGAGCGACAAGGCGGTCGCGATGCAATTCGGCCGGTTAACCGGTGGTTTCTGGCGTAGACCGGGGGCCAGGACGGCTTGGCTGCTGACGTTGGCGCTTGCTGGCTGCCTCGTGGGCAAGCTCATCGTGGACGTTGGCTTAAATTCATGGAACCGCTGGTTCTTCGACGCTCTCGAGCGCCGGGACGGCGCTTCGGCAATGGCCGCTGTGTTTGCTTTTGGCGGGCTGGTTGTCGCCATTTCAGCTGTCGGCGTGGGCATCGTGCTGGCGCGCGAGCGGCTGCAAGTGCGCTGGCGCGAGTGGTGCACCCACAGCTTCATGACCGGCTGGATGGCCAAAAGGCGCTTCCACCGGCTCACTGCTGCCGGCAGCTCCATGCCAAACCCGGAATACCGGATATCCGACGATGTGCGCATGGCGACGGAGCCGGTGACGGACTTCGCCATCGGCCTTTTCACGGCGGTCCTGGCCGCATCGACCTTCGCGGGAATCCTGTGGAAAGTTGGCGGCTCGCAAGATGTGACAATGGGCGGCGTGTCCTTCACGATCCCGGCGTTCATGGTTCTGGGCGCCCTCGTCTATGGCGTCTCCATGTCGTCGCTGATCCCCATTGTGGGACGCAAGCTTGCGCCGGCTGCGGCCGCGAAAAATGAGGCGGAGGCCCGCTTCCGTTTCGAGATGATCCGTCTGCGCGAAAACTCCGAAGGCGTCATCATGGCGCGCGGCGAAACAGAGGCGCGACGCAGGCTTGACAGCTCTTACGCAGCGCTGGTGCGCACATGGCTGGAAGTGGTGCGTCAGCATGGCCGACTGACATGGGTCACGAACTCAAACGGCGCCATGATTCCCGTCGTGCCGCTCGTGCTATGCGCGCCGAAATATTTGTCTGGCCAATTGACGCTGGGCGAGGTCATGCAGCTCGCATCGGCGTTCGTGCAGGTGCAGGTTGCGATTGCCTGGCTCGTCGATAATTATCGCGCCATCGCCGAATGGTTCGCATCGGCGCGCCGCATCGTTGAACTTGTGGATTCATTCGAACAGTCTGATTCCTCAGGTCCGCAAGGCGTGGCGCACGTGACGATGGCCGTCAGCCGGGACGATAGCCTGCGGCTTGAACGCGTGCGTCTGATCGATGAACTTGGCCAAACTGTCGTGGAGCAGGCGGACGTCGCAATTCTGCCCGGCGAACGCATTGCGCTGGCTGGTGAGCCTGGCGCGGGCAAGAGCGTGCTGGTGCGCGCCATGGCGGGCTTGTGGCCCTGGGGCGAAGGGCGCATTGCGTTGCCCGATGGGCTCAGCCTGAGCTTTCTTCCCGCCGCGCCCTTCCTGCCTGCAGGCTCGTTGCGCGAGGCGCTGACCTATCCTACGCCACCGGACGCTTTCGAAGAGTCGCGCCTGCGCGCCGCGCTCGACGCGACTGGCGCAGGGGCCCTCGCAACCCGCCTTCAAGATGTGTCGCGGTGGGACCAGACGCTTTCGGCGACCGAGCGTCAAAGGCTGGCGTTCGCGCGCGTCCTCCTGCAGAAGCCGGACATTATCATTCTTGAGGACGCGCTGGCTCCGTTCGATGAGATTGCGCAGGCCAAATTGCTTGATGCGCTGCTCGGGGGGTGTCCCAATTCAACAATCGTCGCGGTGGGCGTGCGCGCGAGCTTGACGCAACGCTTCGACAGATTTCTCTACCTCCAGAAAGGCGCCACCGGCGGCAGCATTCTGGTGGAGACCGATGCGGCCGGGCAACCGGCGCTGTCGGTCGTCGGCGGCTATGAAGGCCGCCGGGACGCCGCCGGTCTGGCATGAAGGTTCAAACACAAAAGAGGGGAAAATAAAATGGCGAAAGAAAAAACCGGCAAGATGCATTTCTGGGATGCGTTCTGGGATCTGCGCGTTGATGAATGCCCCTGCGACATTCATTTCTGCGATTGGCTTGAGAAGGAAAAACTCAAGAACAAGACGATTTTCCACTTCGGCACGGGCGGCCATCACATCGTTGGCATTCGCACGGCCGAGAACGGCAGCGGAAACTGCGTGTTGGGCATCACCGCCGCGCCGCAGGAATACGAGACCTTCATCAAACTGGCCATCGAGCGGCCCGAGGTTGAGAAGACGTACAAGACATTCTTCGGCGACATCTATTCGCTTGATGCGCGGCTGCTGCCAGATTTCGACGTCGTCACCCTCTTCCACCTGTGCGAATTCCGCACCGAGAAGAATGACGAATACGGCGCGCTGACGGACCGCGAAGTCACCGACCTGTTGACGAAAAAGACCCGCTCGGGCGGCTACATCGTGTTCTACACGAAGTCGTTCGCCTTCGACACGGCGGAGAAGGTTATCGCCAAGTGGGAGAAGGAAATGCCGGTTGAGAAGGTCGGCATGTTCGAGACGCTTCTGGTCTATCGCAAGAAGTAAGGAACGCGGGGAGGACGCGCGACGCGCCCTCCCCATCGCGCCAATTCGAGCTGCTTGAACTTGGACGTGTCACAGCTTCGTACGCTTCTGGCTGGCGCGCGAAAATGAACAAAGCTGGAAAAGATGCAGCCAGAAAAACCCGCAACGCTGAAGCATGAGATCCCCCGCGGGACGCGCGCGCGTGCACGCATGTTTGAGTCTGTGCGCCCGGGCCTCGCCGCCATGCGCATGCTGCGGATGTTGGCGGGCGTGTTCAAAACACCCTGGCGTTGGCGCACTGTCGCGCTCATCGTGACAGCGGTCACAGTTACTATTCTTGAAGTCGTGCTCGTCCTGCAGCTTGCAAGCTGGAACGCAGAATTTTTCAATCTGCTGGACCAGCGCGCCGTCGGCGGACTGCCTGCGCAAGCGCTGTCGTTTCTCGCCATCATCCTTGGCATCATGGCGCTGCAGGCTCTAAGCCTTGAGTCGAAACTGCGGCTGCAGCTCGTCTTG
>CANMLK010000276.1 GCA_947498445.1 Beijerinckiaceae bacterium | reverse complement strand
GAAATTGTCCATCGGAGCGGCCGCCATCATCGCGAGGAATCAATACGCTGATTCTACGCTTGCCCTTGCCCCGCCGCCAGGACAAGTTAAGTCCGACAGGCTGCTAGAGGACGCCTTCAGCACGCGCGCGCCAAGCGACACCGCCAGCTTCAGTGCGTTGTCCAGCTCTCCAAGTGCGCCCATTTCGACGGTGATGTATGTAGCCACTTGTCGAGCGGCTCGGTGGGAAGGGGTTTCAGGCGGCCTTCGTTAAAGGTGAGCCCTTGGGTGGCGCCGCCGCGGCAGAAGACGAAGCGCACGCCAAACGTCTGGGCCGTGTCAAAAAAGAAGCACTGCCGGGTCGAAGTCGCAGGCGTCGGAGAAGATGTAATGATGATCGGCGATTGTGGTTGCGCCCGACAGCGCAAGTTCCGCCATGCCCACCATTCGTAGAGCCTCTTCGTCCAGCTTGTCCCAATAGGTGTAGGGCACGACGCGCAGCCAGCGGAACAGGTTTGAATCGAGCCCGTCCGCCAAGCCTTTCATCAGGCTCTGGAACAAATGATGATGGGTGTTGACGAGGCCGGGCGTGACCACGCATCCGCTGGCGTCGACAGTCGTTTCGCCTGACTTCGGGGTCAGTGCGCCAACATCAGTGATGACGCCGCCGCGCACGCGAACATCGCCGGTCCCGCGGGCGGCCGGGCGCCTCACGTCCGGCCATACTCAACCCTGTTATTTGGGCGACATGATTGCCCGGACGGCCTTCACCACGTCCGGCGGGGTCGCATAAATTTTCTCGATGAGCTTTTGAACGTCTTCGCCAGACATAGGGCTTGTATCCAGGCGCATCTTTTTCGCTTCTTCGAGATAATCCGGGCTGTTCACCGTTTTCATGAAAGCGTCGCGCAAAATCTTGACGCGTTCTGCTGGCACTTCGGGCGGGGCGACGAACGGACGCCCGGCCGCCAGATAGGCCAGGGACAATTCAAGTTGTTCGCGTTTGGAAGGGTCGGACAGAAACTCGCCGATGGTGGGCACGTTCGGCAGCGCGGGATGCTTGGCAAAATCCAGCTGCACGAGGACGCGAACCTTGCCCTCCTCAATCTGCGAGGCGTGTGATGCGAGCATGCCGGAGACGAACCAGCCGACGCGGCCCATCACCTCTCCGTTTTCGGCCGCAAGCGTCAGGTCGGACGCGCTTTTGTAACCGTCGATGATCTTGAAGCGCGTTCCCACGAGCGCATTGAGGACGCGGGCGTAAACTGCGTCCGCGCTGCCGACGCCGCTGGAGCCGACGATCATCTCGCGTTGGAGCGTGTCCTGAAACGTCTTGATCGGCGAATTGGACCAGGCGACCGCGACAGGCACTTCGCGGCTGGTGCTGCCCAGCCAGTTCGCCTTGCGCCCATCATAGCGCGCATTCTGCGGCGCGCCGGTAATGCCCATGATCGGCTCCACGCCGATGTGGTTCTGCATTGCGCCGATGGTTGAGCCGTCACGCGGAGACACGTTGGCGATGGCGTTCATCGCGGCGAGGCTCCCGGCTGTGGGGAGGTTCTGCACGACCATGATCGGTTCGCCTGCGATAAACTTTGGCAGATGCCGGGCGACAAGACGCGCATATGTGTCGTAGCCGCCGCCGGGCGCGGAGCCGACGATCATGGTGATTTGCCGCTTGTTGTAAAAATCGTCAGCGACTGCGCCTCCGGCGATCACGGAGGTGGCTGCAATCAGAGCAAATGTGCGCGCGAGCGATTTCATGGCTGTCTCTCCTACTGGCGATTGCGGCCGTGCTTCGACTATATCGGATGCATGCGGTGGGCCAATCCAGCGCTCATTCGGGGTAAAGTTTCAGAAAATTGCGCTGGGCCCGACCCGTGGCGCGACCGGGACGGGAAATCATGCGGCGGTCCCTAACCCCATGAAAGGCAGAGTTCACAAATCCGTGCGCGTCAGGAGATCGCAAAGGTGGGGTCTGCCCAAAACCGCAACGTCGGGTATTATGGTCCAGGCGCCGCCTCCCGCCGAAGAAGCGGAGGCGCAGAGGGAGCTCGTGAATGAATTTCGTTCCTCGCAAGACGGCCAAGGATTTCGATCAGGGCCTGCTCGATCTTTATGATCAATATTGTCACGGCAAAATTGATCGTCGGCAATTTGTGGCCGGCGCTGGCAAATACGCCGCAGTTGGCGTGAGCGGCGCGGCGCTGGTTGAGATGCTGCTGCCTGATTATGCGCTTGCCCAGCAGGTGAAGGCGGATGATGCGCGCATCAAGACGCAGATGGTCACATTCGAATCGCCCAAGGGCAACGGCCCGACTAAGGCGCTGCTCGCCAAGCCCGCAAAGCCGGGCAAATATGGCGCGGTTGTCGTTGTGCACGAAAATCGCGGGCTGAACCCCTACGTCGAAGATGTCGCGCGTCGTCTCGCCGTCGCCGGTTTCATCGCCCTTGCGCCAGACGGTTTGTCCTCTTTGGGCGGCTATCCGGGCAATGACGATCAGGGCCGTGACATGCAGGCCAAGCTCGACTCGCAGAAGCTGCTGATGGATTTTATCGCAGGCTTTGAATGGTTGAAGAAGGAATCCGACGTCAACGGCAAAATCGGCGTTGTCGGCTTTTGCTACGGCGGTTCGGTTGCGAACTCGATGGCGGTCATGCTGCCGGATTTGGCGGCGAGCGTTCCCTATTACGGCAGCCATCCGAAGGCCGAGGATGTGGCGCGCATCAAGGCGCCGCTGCTGATACATCAGGCTGAGCTCGACACGCGTCTTGTGTCGGGACTTCCGGCCTACGAAGCGGCGCTTAAGGCCAACGGCAAAACCTACGAAGCGTTTGTTTACCCGAAGGCCAACCACGGCTTCCACAACGACACGACGCCACGCTACGATAAGGCTGCGGCGGAATTGTCATGGGACCGCACGCTGGCGTTCTTCAAGAAGCATCTGTCCTAAGCTCGATAAGACTTGCATCCGGCGCCCACGCGCCGGATGCTCATGCGCGAAAAGCGCGATCAAAAATCACGGGAGTGGCGCATGGGCGGGAAATTTCTGGCGGGCTGTATTGCGGCTGCGCTCACGATTGCAAGCGGCGCTCTGGCGCAGAGCAATCCGCGCTACATCGCCTTCCAGCCATCGGCGACAAAGGGCGCCTTATACGCTCCTGACGCAGGACCAGTCTCCAACGTCGCGTTCCTGACGATCCATCGCACATCGAACTTCATGAACATGATAGGCACGCGTGAACTCGCCAAGCGCGGCTTCATCGTGCTGGGGATGAATCCGCGCTCCGACAATAACGAAGCGATCGTCAATTTCGAAAACGTCGCTCTCGACATCAAGCAGGGCATCGAGTTGCTTCGCAAGCAGCCTGGCGTGACCAAGGTCGTGCTGATCGGCTTTTCGGGCGGCGGTCCCGCCACTTCTTTCTATCAGGCGACGGCGGAGAACGGTGTCGCCTTCTGCCGCGGCCCCAACAAGCTCACGCAATGTCCGGAATCGCTTAAGGACTTGCCGAAAGCCGACGGGCTCTTTCTCCTCGACGCGCATCCGGGCAACACCATCAACGCGCTTCGAAGCCTCAATCCAAGCGTGATGGATGAAGATAATCCCGCGAAAATCAATTCATCGCTGGACCCGTTTGATCCAAAAAATGGCTTTAATCCGGACGGCCATTCCGTGTATTCGCAGGACTTCATGGACCGATATTTCGCGGGCCAGTCGGCGCGGATGAACAGGCTCATCGACAAGGCTGTGACGATGCGCGCGGCGATCACTGCGGGCACGGCTGTGACGGGCGATGACGCGCCCTTTGTCGTTTATCGCAATCGCGCGCGGCTTATGGATATTTCGATGAGCGTACATCCCGGCACCGTGAAGCCGCACAAGCTTATCCGGAACGATGGGTCTATCACTACCGAGATCGTTCGCTCGGTTCGGGTCGCCCTTGTCGAAAATGCGAAGGCTGACCGAACGCTCTCCAGCGGAACAATGTTTTTGACGCTCACGTCATTCCTCAGCAACAACGCGATCCGCGCGAAGGATTCCATGGTCGACATTGACTGGTGCTCCAGCAACAACTCAACTCCGTGCGCCGTGCGTGCTATTTCGGCGCCGCTTCTGATTGCGGCGATGGGTGGCCATTATTTCGTTGCCGATAACGAAATCCACTTCGACGAGGCGGCGAGCAAAGACAAGGATTATGTCGTGATCGAAGGCGCCGTGCACGGCCAGACGCCCTGCGTCGCCTGCTCCAAAATCACAGGTCGTTCCTACGACAACGCCACGAAAAACCTTTACGA
>CANMLK010000275.1 GCA_947498445.1 Beijerinckiaceae bacterium | reverse complement strand
GGCGCGACAGGACAGGGCAGCGGCGCAATCTATGGCGTGATCCTGAAACACATCTTCGGCGACAACGTGCAGGTGGTGACGGGCTATCCGTCGACCAACGACATTGCGCTGGCCATGGAGCGCGGCGAGGTGGACGGCATGTGCACCGGCTGGGGCGTTGTCGAGGTGACGAAACCGGACTGGATCACGCGTCGATTCGTGAATGTGCTGACGCAGTTCGCAGGCCAGCGCGACAAGCGGATTGCTTCCGTGCCGCTCATCCACGAGGCGTCCTTGCCGGCGGGCATGTCCGAGGCGATTACATTTCTGACCCTCTCCGACATGGCGACGCGGCCATTCGTCGGCCCGGCTGGCATTCCGGCGGACCGCGCCGCCGCGCTACGTCGCGCTTTTGATACAGCCATGGGCGATTCCGAGTTCCTCGCCTTCGCCAAAAAGGCCAGCCTCGACATTGATCCAACCACGGGCGAGGACCTCGCAAAGATCGTTCGGGGCATCTTCGCCACGTCGCCGGGCGCTCTCGAATTTGCTCGCAAGCTCTACAATTAGTTCGTCTGCTCTTGAGCAATCCGTCGCAAGGCG
The DNA here is from genome assembly GCA_947498445.1 of Beijerinckiaceae bacterium. GTDB lineage: Bacteria > Pseudomonadota > Alphaproteobacteria > Rhizobiales > Beijerinckiaceae > Terripilifer. Next base: position 3,750 of record CANMLK010000275.1, on the reverse strand, counting down.
TTAGTCCGGAGCAGGCAAAAAATCGCAATCAGGCAAAAATCGCAAACGGGAGGTCTTCTATGCCCCATGATGACACAGGCGGACATTGGCACGAGCCGAAGTCCGGGGAGAACGCCGGGTTCGGCAAATTCAGCCGCGCCGCCATGCCCTACGATCGCTTCATGCAGGACGAGGGCGTTCCCTGTTTCCGCGGCATAGGCGTCAGGCGCGTGCAGGATCTGCCGATGACGGCCTGGAAGCGCCTCGGCGGCAAGGGCACGTACATCCAGCTTTACGGCACCGAAGGCCTGTGGGGCATGTACGTCATTGAAGTGCCCGCCGGCGGCGCGCTCAACATCGAGCGCCATGTCTATGAGAAGCAGGTCTTCGTGATTGACGGCCGTGGCTCGACGGAAGTGTGGAATGAGGGGCAGGCGAAAAAGCAGACCTTTGAATGGCAGAAGGGCGCGCTGTTCTCCATTCCGCTGAACGCCTACCACCGCTTCGTGAACGCCACGAATGCGCCGGCGCTGATCCTGTGCGGCACCTCCGCGCCCAACATCATCAACCTCGTCGACAATTTGCGCTTTGTCTTCGATTGCCCCTTCAACTTCACCGAGCGCTATTCGGGCGACAACGATTACTTCATCCAGAAGGATGACATCGAGCCCGATCCGATTCGCGGCCTTGCCATGAAGCGCACGAACTACATGGCCGATATCATCAACACGGAACTGCCGCTCGACAACCGCCGGTCGCCTGGCTACCGGCGCGTCCAGCCCGAAATGGGCAGCCAGCGCTTCCATTTGTGGATCGGCCAGCACGAAAACGGCCGCTATTCCAAGGCCCACAAGCACACTTCGTCCGCCGTGCTCATCTGCGTGAAGGGCAAGGGCTACACCTACACGTGGCCGGAGCATTTGGGCGCCACGCCATGGAAGGACGGCAAGGGCGACAAGGTCATCCGGCAGGATTACGAGCCGATTGGCATTGTCTCCGCAGCGCCAATGAGTGGCGACTGGTTCCACCAGCACTTCGGCATCTCGAAAGACCCGCTGCGCCTGACCGCGTGGTTCGGCCCCAACAACCACGACGCCATGCGTCCGGGCGTTCCGGGCGAGGCGATGGCGGACATCTGGGCGATGGATATCGACAAGGGCGGCAAGGCGATCCCCTATCACCTAGAAGATCCCTACATCCGCCAGGAATACATAGAGACCATGGCCAAGGAAGGCGTTCCCTTGCGCATGGAAGATAAGCTCTACGCGCCGAGGTAGGCTGTGAAGGACTTGAACGGGAAGGGGCAGGCGAGAGCTTGCCCCTTTTCGATTCCGGGCGGCCCGGCCGGCCTATTTCTTCAGCAGCCCGAGCTTGTCGAGAATTGGGCGCCACTGGCCCACTTCTGCGTGCAGCATCTTGTTGAACTGCTCGGTGGGAATGCCGGAGGGGCGGTAGAAGACGTTCATGATGCGCTTCTGCGTATCCGGGTCGTCGATGACCGCTTTCACTTCGTTGTAAATGCGCTCGACGATCGGTTTGGGTACGCCCGCCGGGAGGAATAGCGCGCACCACGCGTCCACCGGCATATCGGGGATGCCCGCTTCCGCGACCGTCGGCACATTGGGTAGGCTCGGCCAGCGCTGCCTCGATGTGATCGCCAGCGAGATCACCGCGTCGGCATTGATGTGCGGTTCGACGGTTCCCAGCGCCACGGTGGCGACGTCCACTTCGCCCTGCACCACGGCGTTGAGAGATTCAGGCGTGCTGCGGAAGGGCACGTGGACCATTTTCGAGCCAACCTGGTCGGCCAGCATTTCCATGGACAGGTGTCCGATGGTTCCCAGGCCAACCGACGAATATGTGTACTTGCCGGGATTCGCTTTTACGAGTTCGCTCAATTGCGCGACGTTTGTCACGCCCAGCTTCTTGCTCGACACGAGCACGCTGGGCGTCGTCCCCATAATGGTGACCGGCTGCAATTGCTTGAACGCGTCGTAGGTGACGTTCATCGTCATCGGATTGACGATGATCGGCGCGAAAATCGAGGCGAGCATAACGCTCCCGTCGGCCGGCGACTTCACCACCTGGTCGACGCTCAGATTACCGCCGGCGCCGGGTTTGTTCTCGACGATGAAGGTCGCCCCCGTGCGTCTCCGCAGGCCCTCGGCGATGATGCGGGTGAGAAGATCGGCGGACGAGCCGGCGCCAAATCCAATTACGATGGTGTTTTGTCGCGCCGGCCAGGGCGGAGCCTGTGAGGTCTGGGGTTGTTGCGCCTGTGCAGATCCTGCGCCCACGAGCGCGGCGGCAAAGGCGGCCAACATAAACGTGCGCGCGCCTATTGGGGCGCTTCTCCCCCGAAAACCCATTCCATCCTCCCTGACGTGATCGCGTCGGGCCTCTTGCTGGCGCCGCGCCGGAGAAAGTTACCCCGGCGCACGAAAAGTACAAGCGGGGGCGCGGGCGCGGGAACGCAACGCTTTCGCCGAAGTTGGGTGCCTATGGACCAAACAACCAGCGCCCCGATCATCCGCACCGATGTGCCCGCCCGTCTCGACCGTCTGCCCTGGGCGCGCTTCCACACGATGGTCGTCGTCGCGCTGGGGGTGACATGGATTCTTGATGGGCTTGAGGTGACCATCGCGGGCTCCATCGCTGGGGCGCTGAAGGAAGACCCTGCGATGGCGTTCACCGAAACGCAGATCGGGCTGGCGTCGTCCGCTTATCTGCTCGGCGCCGTGTTTGGCGCGCTGTTCTTTGGTTGGCTCACCGACCGGCTTGGGCGCAAGAAGCTGTTCTTCATTACGCTGGCCGTCTACGCCACCGCGACTTGCCTCACCGCGTTTTCCTGGAATTTGTGGTCGTTCTGCCTGTTCCGGTTTCTCACCGGCGCGGGCATTGGCGGTGAATACGCAGCCATCAATTCAACCATTCAGGAGCTGATCCCGGCGCGGTATCGCGGCTGGACGGATCTGGGCATAAACGGCAGTTTCTGGATTGGCGCTGCGCTGGGCGCGCTGCTCGCCATCGTTCTGCTGGATACAAGTTTGATGTCGATTGGCATGGGTTGGCGCGCCTCGTTCTTTCTGGGCGGCGCATTGGCGATCATCATCCTCTTCATGCGGATGTTTTTGCCCGAAAGTCCGCGCTGGCTCGTCACTCATGGCCGCGCCGCCGAAGGCCTCGCTGTCGTGGAGGGAATCGAGAAAGACGTTCGCGCTCAGGGGCATCACTTGGCCGATTACACGGGGCCAAAAATTGCGCTGCACGCACGAACCCACACGCCGCTGAAAGAGGTCTTTCACGTGCTCTTCATGATGCATCGCACGCGCGCGTTCGTCGGTCTGGCGATGATGGCGGCGCAGGCGTTCTTCTATAATGCGATCTTCTTCACGTACGCGCTTGTGCTCACGCGTTTCTATAATGTCGAGGCGGCGGCGGTCGGCTGGTACATCCTGCCTTTCGCAGCGGGCAATTTCATCGGGCCGCTGCTGCTTGGGCGCTTCTTCGACACGCTGGGCCGTCGACCGATGATTATCTTCACCTACACGATGTCAGGCGTTCTGCTGGTGGGCGCCGGTTGGCTTTTTCTGCACGATGTCGTCACGGCGACGCAGCTCACTCTAGAGCGCGTTGACATTCAAGATTCCCCAGGACTCTCAAATCTGATTCAAGCTCCTTTTCGGATAGGAGCGTTGAATGTCGGCGGTTCGCCTGTCTCTTCGGGACGATCAATGGGAGCGGATGGCTCTGCACTTACCAGGGAAGGCC
>CANMLK010000274.1 GCA_947498445.1 Beijerinckiaceae bacterium | reverse complement strand
TCGAAATCGACCCGGAGAGACGCATCGTTCGATTCACCCGCCGGGTGCGTCATCAAGGAGCCCTCCATGTGCGAAGAAGTCCCTGCAAAATATAGATGAATCGCATGTCCAGCGCATCAAATTATTGCGTCATCCAGCGAATGCGGGATTACATGTATCGCGTCGCGCCGCGCGACGGTTCCGTCGTGGCGCTTATTCAGAACGGCCTTCCGACCTATCAGGCGGTCGGTCGCGAAGGCGTACAATTCGACGCTCGCGAATTTCAGTGGATCGGCTCCGTTGCGCCCACTGTCGAAGCGATGATCACGATGGAAGCAAGCAACATACGCACGGTGGAGGACGCAAAAAAGCGCGAAGTGATCGCAGGGTCCAACGGCGCGTCGGGCATTACCTACATGTATCCGTTGATGATGAACGACATGCTCGGCACCAGGTTCAAGATGGTCACCGGCTATCCGGGCTCCGGCCAGCTCAATCTGGCGATGGAGCGCGGCGAGGTCGACGCCCGAAACAATTCGTGGACCAGCATCAAGTCCACGAAGCCAAACTGGATCAAGGACAAGCTGATCCATGTGCTTGTCTATTCCGGGCCCCCGCAGGACGATTTGCCGGGCGTGCCACACTTTCTGGAAATGATCCAGAATCCGGAGGATCGCGCCGTCGCGCGCGTCGTCACGTCGGGCGGCAGCCTCGGCCGGCCCTTCACCGTGGCGCCCGGCGTGCCGACCGATCGCGTCGCCGCACTGCGCACGGCCTTCACCGACATGCTGAAAGACCCGGAGTTCATCAAGGACGCGACGTCGATGCGAATCGAGCTTCAGCCGATTTCGCACCAGGAGTTGAAGAAGGTGATCGACGACCTGTTCGCGACGCCCGACCACCTGAAGGAGCGGGCGCGCAAATATTTCAACTGACGCGGAATGGGGACAAGGGGCCGGCGAATTCCACCTCTTCGACCCTTTTGCGCCCGCGCGCGCCTCGTGTCATAGAGCCAGAAGAGCGGGCGCAGCGCCTGTGCAGAAACATTCCGCGGAGCACGACATGGACGACAGGGGCCCGAACACTGTGAAGAAGCCAGTTCAGGATCTTCGCGAATGGCTCGCGCGGGTCGAGGAAATTGGCGAACTCGTGCGCATCGACAAACCCGTCGAGCGCGACGAGGAAATGAGCGCCATTTCTTATCTTCTCGCCAAGCAGAAATCGTCCCCCGCCGTCCTGTTCAACAAGACAGTGGGTTTTGAGAACAACAAGATCGGCGCGCGTCATCTCTGGTCGCCGTTTGGCCCCAGCATCCGGCGCATCGCGATCTCGCTGGAAGAGCATCCCGACACGCCAACGGTCGAACTTATCCGCCGCACCAAGGACAAGCTGAAACAGCGAACCCCACCGCGCGAAGTCTCCGCTGCCGAAGCGCCCATCTACGAGAACTCGCTTTACGGCGACGACATCGACCTCGACCTGTTGCCGATCCCCAAGCACTGGCCGCGCGATGGCGGCCGCTATGCAGGCACCGCCGACGCCGTGATCACGAAGGACCCTGAGACCGGGTACTTCAACGTCGGCACCTACCGCATGATGCAGCAGGACAAGAACCACACGGGCCTATATCTCTCGCCCGGCAAGGACGCGCGCCTGCACATCCAGAAGGCGTGGGATCGCGGCGAATCGCTGGAAGTCGCCGCCGCATGGGGCATCGACCCGCTGTTCATGCTGGTGGGCTCGCAGAGCTTCCCCAAGACGGTGTCGGAATATGAATATGCCGGCGGCATCAAGGGCCAGCCGATCCCGGTCGTGAAGGGCAAGACGACCAACCTGATGATTCCTGCCAATGCGGAAATCGTGGTGGAAGGCGTGATCCGCCCCAACGCGCTGCGCGCCGAAGGCCCGTTCGGCGAGTTCACCGGCTATTACGGCAAGCCGGAAGCCGCGTGCCCGCTGGTCGAGATCACCGCGATCCACTATCGTACGAGCCCGATCCTCACCAACGCGCTGATGGCCGATTATCCCTCCTGCGAACAGAGCGGCTTTTTCGCCATCCTGCGCGGCGCAAAAATCTGGGACGATCTCGACAAGCTCGGGATTCTGGGAATTCACGGCGTCTATTCGCATCCCGCCGCCGCCGGCGGTTTTGGCATGACGATCATCTCGCTGCAGCAACGCTACGCCGGCCATGCGGCGCAGGTGCTCGCGCTCGCCGCGCAAGTGCCGGGCGGCGCCTATTACACCAAGTTCGTCATCGCCGTGGATGAGGACGTCGATCCCACCGACATCGATCAGGTGCTGTGGGCGCTGGGCAGCCGCTGCAACCCGATCGACGACATGGACATTTTGCGCAACACGTGGAGCACCCCGCTCGACCCGTGCCAGAATCCCCCCGAGAAACGGCCCTACGGCTCAAAGGTTCTCATCAACGCGTGCAAGGATCACCGCTATCTGCCGGTGTTCTCCGCCCGCACCACGCTGCGCAAGTCTGTTTACGACAAGGTCGCGGCGCGCTGGGAAGAGCTCGGCCTCCCCGGCAAGGCGCCGGAGGTGCGCGCCTACGAGACAGAAGAGAAGTTCACGTATCAGGAAGAAGGCCAGCACACGAAGTAAGTCGGCGGGGCGCTTCAGGCGCGCCGCTTACCGCCGCAACACGTCATGCGCGGGCTTGACCCGCGCATCCAACAACGTGGCGGAGTTTGTGTCTGGATGGCCGGAACAAGTCCGGCCATGACGACCTTTCTAACGGCGCGTGATGAGTGCGGAGCCGCTACATCTCTTCCAGCTTCGGCATCACTTCGCTGCGAAAAAGCTCCAGCGAGCGCAGCGCGTCGGGCAGGCTCATCGTGCCGAAGAAGAGATACGCGATCAGATAGTTGATCCCCAGCGCGCCAACCTGCCGTTCGATTTCAGCCAGCACCGTTTTGGGATTACCGCAAATCATCGTCCCCTCGCGCATCGCGTCATCAAAGCTCGCGGCGGTGGGGATGTTGAGCCGCTTGGCCAGATCGCTGGACGCATTGCGCCGCTGCAAATAAGTGAGATTGGCGTGGTGGTAGACGGCGGCGGGCTCCGCAACGGCCCGCGCCGCTTCATCCGTCTCCGCCACCACAATCTGGCGCCCGACGCCGATGGCTGCGCCGCCCGCAAACTCCGCCTTGGGATGGACTGGCGCGCCCCGCGCGGCGAGAGCGGCGCGATACACGTCGATGTTCGTTTTCGCCCGCGCCATCGGCCCATTGGTGACGAAGTGCAATCCTTGCTCACCCGCCCATTGAGAGCCCGTCTCGTTCGATGACGCGTACCACATGGCGGGCGTCGGCTGCTGCAAAGGCCGCAGCGGCATCGGCACATCCTTGAACTGGTAAAGATCGCTCTCGAATGTGAACGGATCGCTTGCCAATGCGGCTGTGAGGCAGGCGTAAGCCTCCTTGAAGATATCGCGTGAGTCCTCGTGCTTGATCTTGTGATAACCAAGCTCGAACGGCGAGACGCCGCGCCCGACGCCCACTTCAAGCCGCCCCTTGCTCAAGTGGTCGAGCATGCAGATTTCTTCGGTCAATCGCAGCGGCGAATACAGCGGCAGCAGATAGACCATCGGCCCAAGCCGCATGCGCTTTGTGGCGCGCGCGACGGCGCCCAGATACACGCCCGGCACGGGAACCATGTTGAGCGGCGAGGCGTGATGTTCGGCCACATGCAGGCACCAGATGCCCGCCTCGTCAGCCGCCTGCGCAAATTCCAGCCGTTCGTCCAGCGTCGTCGCATAGGCGCGGTCCGAAAGCTCGACGTGATCGAAGAGACCAACCTTCATGTTTCCCCTGCCCTGTCGTCGCGTTTGCAGTTTTCGTGCGAACCTTATACCCAGCATTGAAACGGGAAAAGCGCGCCGATGGACGCAGAACCGGCAAAAAAGTTTGGGAGAATGGGATGAAACTGCCGCTTAGCATCGCCTTTGCCGAAAACCCGCGCACCCGCCCCATGCTCGACGGCCGCGTCACCGCAGAAGGGCTGGACCTCACGCCCAGCGTCGTCGGCCCCTCCGAATTGTTCTGGCGGCAATTGCGCTACGCAGATTTCGACGTGGCGGAAATGTCGTTCTCCTCCCTCATCATCGCCATGTCGAAGGGCGACAACCGCTTTCTGGCGCTGCCTATTTTCACCACGCGGCGCTTCTTCCACGCGCATATTCTGGTGCGCAAGGATTCGCGGATCGAGAAGCCCGAAGACCTGAAAGGCAAGCGCGTCGGCGTCACCGAATATCAGCAGACCGGCGCGCTGTGGACGCGCGGCGCGCTTGAGCACGAATGGGGCATCCGCTCGCAGGACATGGAATTCTTCATGGAGCGCACGCCCGA
>CANMLK010000273.1 GCA_947498445.1 Beijerinckiaceae bacterium | reverse complement strand
GGTCAGGGACGTTGAAACGGGGTTCAACGCTGTCGGCGCGCAGATACTTGCGGACCGTGTTCCTCGACAGGCCGGTGCGCCGCGATATCTCCCGGATCGAGAAATGCTCACGTTGCCGCCAGCGTCGAATAACGCTCAATAACTCCATGATGATCACTCCGTTGCCTCCCGCTCAGATCGCGGGGAAGAGGTTCAAACATGGGTCAAATCTCGATGGAAAAACCTTGGCTTCCCGGGTCAGTTCTCATTGGAAATCAACATCTAAGCCGTATTCTGAGCCAAATGTTCTGACGACGGACAGAAAGCGCCCTGCGACACAACGCGACATACCGGCGCCCAGTGCGACAAAAATAGAGTTTAGTCGGCATCTTGTTGCTACATGAGAAATCTAGTCTTGCATTGTGGAGTTTTGTGACGCTCCACAAAGTCTCGTGATTAAAACTTAAAATTAGCAATTAAGGATGGTTCAGGATGGCTCGCTCACCACGCCCCATGTCAGCTGCGAACGCGGACAACTCGCCCACACAAACCGCTTCACCCTCACTGGCTGGAGGCTCCCTCGCGCCATCCAACGCAGGTCGTCCTCCTGCCCGCCCGAGCAGCAATGATATTCTTGTTGGAACTTCGGGGGACGATAGTTTCATCGGTGCTTCCGGGAATGACAGTTTCGCTGGTGGCGTCGGGATCGACACCGTTAGTTACTCAAGTCTGTTGAGCCCAATAACCCTGACGGCCGGAGGGGTCGTAAAGAAAGCTGGAATTGGTGCTGATACAATGTCTGGCATTGAAGTTATTGTGGGTGCGACTGGCCTTAAAAACGTTATTGACGGCACGGTGGCTGATCCCACCACCCAAACGACAAACTTCAGGATCGACCTTTCTTCGCAGACCTTGGGTGTAGAAGGAATCCCCGGACTTGGCGCGTTGAGCTTCAAAGTTGTAAATTTCACTGATGTAATCGGAACGAACAACGCTGACACGATCATTGGCGACGGCTCTAATAATTTCATTAGAGGCGCGGGTAGTAATGACATTCTGTCCGGAGGCGCAGGTAACGATATTGTTGTTGGAGGAGCAGGCGCTGATGATTTAACGCTTGGCTCCGGGAGGGATATAGTTCGCTTTACTTCAATCACTGACGCCGGGGATGTTATCAATGACTTCTCGGCGCGAGATGATAATTTTGAGCTATCCGCAGCTGCATTCGGTTTGCCAGCTGGTCGATTGCAGGAGAATAATTTTGCTGTAAATATAAATGGCGTGGCAACAGCTGCGCGTGCTCAGATTGTTTATGACACCAATGAAGGAAAGCTCTTCTTTGACGCGGATGGAACCGGTTCAGGGCAGGCGACGTTGCTGGCGACGCTGATTGGCGAGCCTGCCCTTACTCTCGCTGATTTCTATCTAATTGCATAAGTTTTTGTAAAACAAACAATAGCCCGGGCATCATTTTTTGTTCGGGCTATTGTTAAATCTGCTTTGCGCCCTCAACGCCAATGAGGATAGCAAACCAAGCATTAGGAAGGCGCCGCTCTGGTTCTACGTGCTGGCGGAGGCCCAGCACGACTGGTGCACAAGGGCCTCGGGCATGTCCGGCGACGCTTTGGCGAAAAATGTGCCTCCAAATCGCCTCGGGCCTGTGGGGGGGGCACTTCGTGGCCGAAACGTTCATCGCCCTCGTGGATCTTGACCCCGCAAGCGTCCTGCAGGCCTCTGCCAACTGGCGACCAACCTATGGCGTCGGATCTTGCTTCCGCATGGTGGATTTGCTCCGCTTAATTGGGCTAGAATAGTGACATGTCAAAGAAATCTAGAATTTTGATCGTCGACGACGAGGCTGGCATCCGTGAACCCCTGGCCGAGTACCTGACGCGCAACGATCTGCTGGTCGCCATGGCGGAGACCGCCGCCGCGGCGCGCACGCAGATCGGCCTGAACGTGATCGATTTGATCATTCTGGACATCATGATGCCCGGGGAGAATGGTTTGTCGCTCTGTCGGGATCTGCGCTCCCGCTCCGATGTTCCAATCATCCTGCTTACTGCGCGAACCGATGAGATTGACCGGATCCTCGGCCTGGAAATGGGCGCTGACGATTACATTGGAAAGCCCTTTGCGCCACGTGAGCTGCTAGCCCGCATTCATGCCATTCTGCGCCGGACCGGTGCGCGCGTTAGCCCGGAGCAACCGCAGGGTCGGCGCGTCTTCGCTTTCGATAAATGGCTGATCAACGCCAATGAGCGCAGTTTGATGAGCAGTGACGGCGTCAATGTGCCACTTGGGGAGGCGGAGTTTCGCCTGCTCATGGCCTTTGTGATGCGCCCCAGGCAAGTGCTCTCACGCAGTCAATTGCTGGATTTAGCCGATGCGCGCGAGGTTGATTCATTTGATCGCAGTATCGATAATCGCGTCGTCAGACTGCGACGGAAGATCGAGGAAGACCCCGCCAATCCGGCTCTGATCAAAACCGTGAGAAGCGGCGGCTATGTCCTGACGGCCGACGTGCGGCAGAGGCCTTGATGGCTGCTTCCCCTAACCAGTCTTCGTTCTGGCGGCGCTATCTTTGGCCCCGCCGTCTGCTCACCCAGATGGCGTTGGCGATCGCGCTGTCGCTGACGGTGGCGCAAGTGATGAATGTGTACCTGCTGCTCAATGAGCAGCAATTGGGCCAGCTCGCCCGTAGCCGCAGCCTTGCCGAAACCTTTTGTAGCGAGGCCATAGCCGAATTGTTCAGCGCGTCATCGGAGCAGGCCGCACCGTGGGCGGGTCGCATCTCGAACAATTCGCTGATGAGCCTGGAATGGGTCTCGCCAAGCCTGCGCGGCGTTCAAGACCTCACGCGCAATTATCCCCTCGAAGAAAGAATCGCCGGGGACATGCTGCGACGCGGCGTCTTTATAGCCTCGATTGAGGCTGGTGACCGGCCTGTTCGGCATCGGATGATCGCCCAAGATACCCGACGCAACCCGCGCCCTCCGCCGCCGGGAGCTGAACGATTCCAGCCGGGACCGCCGCCGCAGGGCATGCGAGAGCAGCCGCCGCCACTCCGCGCTACGCCAAACATTGCACCCAACGCAGAGCCAATAGAGACTTTCATTGCGGTTCGGCAGCAGCCGGGCGGCGACTGGTTGCGTTGCCGGTGCATCAGCCCGCCAGAGGACCGCTCGATCAACATCCGTCTGATCCTTGGCACGCTCACTTTATATGTGATCGTTTTGGGCAGCCTGTTGCTGCTGATCCGCTGGCTGGTGACGCCTCTGTCCCGACTGGCTGCAGCGGCTGAGCAAATGGGTTCTGGAGAGCGCGTATCTCCCGTGCCTACCGATGGCCCCCAGGAAGTTACTGCGGTGGCCGAGGCGTTTAATGAAATGAACGCGCGGATCACCCGGGTGCTGATGGACAAGGACGCCATGCTTGGCGCGATCGGGCACGATCTGCGTACACCCCTGACCTCGCTGCGAATCCGTGCTGAAAATCTCGAACAATCGCGCGAGCGCGGGCGCATGATCGAATCCATCGAACGTCTGGCGCGCATACTGGACAGTATTCTTGAACTGTCGAGAATCGGCGTCGACAAGGAGACGCCGGTTCTCACCGACGTCACCGCCCTAATCATGACCATCGTAGAGGAATTCGAAGATCTCGGCGTCGACGTGAAGCTGCTCTCCTCAGCGCGCAGTCAGGCGATATTGCGGCCACACCTTTTCATGCGTCTATTGCGTAATTTGATAGAGAACGCAGTCAAATATGGCTTGCGCGCGCGGGTTAGCATCGAGGCGCTCCCTGATGCCCTGGCGATCCAGATTGACGACGATGGGCCCGGCTTTCCTGCGGGCGCCGTCGATCGACTTATGAAACCTTTTGAACGGCTCGACATGTCCCGCAACAGCACCGTCGGCGGCTCCGGCCTTGGTCTTTCCATCGCGAAGATGATCGCCGATTTGCATAGAGCGAGCCTGGAATTCCGGAACCGGAGCGAAGGCGGGTTTCGGGTGTCGATCCGCCTGCCACAATCCGACGCCAAGCTTTGAGACGCTTCCAGAATCAGCTTTGCCGCCCAAAGGCATGGCGCTTGTGCGCCATGGCCCCTCACAAGGCTGAGGCATCTCATTGATTATTTTTGTGAATCCACTTCCTGGGTGGGGTCACGGTTGGACGCGAAAGATGACCCCTTCAATTCCAATCTTTCGCAACGAGATCAATGCACTGGAAGACCTTAGGGGTGGGGTCAAAGTTGCGCGCGATTTTGCAAGCTCGACGTCGACAAGCAGAAGACCTTCATAGCGGGTTATGAAAATCTGCTGAATTGGCTGCCAGACAACGAGAATGTCGTGTTCATCGACGCGGTGCATCCAACCCATGCTGCGCGGCCCGCTG
>CANMLK010000272.1 GCA_947498445.1 Beijerinckiaceae bacterium | reverse complement strand
CTCAGGCGCCTGATCTCACCACTTGGGCTCAACCGGGTTCTCGATCGCGTCTTCCAGCGGATCGCGGGGCTTGAACATGGACTGGGGGCGCAAACGGCCATCGGCGCCGACCTGGTCCATTTCGCAATAGATCTCGAACTCGTAGCCGTCTGGATCAAGGAAGTTGATGCTGATGTTGCAGCCTGCGCCCTTGCGTCCTTCGAAGACAATCGGGATGCCGTTCGACTTCAAATAGGCCTTCGCCTTCTTGAGCAGCTCGACATCGTCGACTTCAAAAGCCAGATGCTCCATCTGCAGCGTGTTCTTCATGTCCCGCTTGGGCGTCTTGCCTTCCTTCATCGGCTTCAGGCCGATGGCGTGGTGGTCGGCGCCGCAACGGAAGAAAACCATACCCTTCTGGTTTCTGTCGGTCTCTTGGAAGCCCATGACTTCGGTCCAGAACTTCACCGTGCGCTCGACATCCGTAACCTCGTAAACGAAGTGGCCGAGCTTGTTCACCTTGATCGGTGACGTGCCGGCATAAGCGGCAGGATGAAACTGGTCGCGGTCAGCTGCTTCGTCGCGGCGTGTAGCCGTGGCGTCGTGAATGGCGTGAACGTTCATATGGACCTCCCTGGGTCTCGTCGGCCGATGCTTACGGTTGACCACTAACTTACGTCAGCGTGACGCCGGACGCCATCCAAATATGAGTCCCGTCGCCTCGCGCCGCAAGCGTCGCTTTTCCCGGCTGTTGCTCGGCCCGGCGCCGGTCTGGCGAACTGGACGAACGCGGGTCCTGGCGCTAGTTGACCATGGCGTGCGGCGCCGCCGGAGCGCCAGTAGCTGGAGGAGATTTCATGACAGACACGCAGGCTTTCACCCTGAGCCGCCGCGGCGCTCTCCTTGGAGCCGCTGTCCTGATTGCGTCGCCGGCCATTATTGGGCGTGCGCAAGCGCAGACGGAGCCGACGCCCCGGCTTGATGTTCCTTTCGTGCCGACGCCCCAGCTTGTTGTCGACAAGATGCTTGAGCTCGCCAACGTCCAGAAGACCGACTTCCTGATTGATCTGGGTTCGGGCGATGGCCGCATCCCCGTCACGGCTGCGCAGCGTTTTGGCGTCAAGGCCCTGGGCGTTGACATCAATCCGCAGCGCATCAAGGAGGCCAATGAGCGCGCGCAGGCGGCTAAGGTGACGGAGCTTGTAGAATTCCGTCAGCAGGACCTGTTCCAGACCGACCTCTCTCAGGCCAACGTGCTGACGATGTATCTCCTGCCATCCGTCAACCTCAAGCTGCGCCCGAAGATCCTGAGCGATATGAGGCCGGGCGCCCGCGTTGTATCCCACGCCTTCAACATGGGCGACTGGGAGCCGGAGCAGAAGGTGGAGGTCGACGGCCGCACGGTCATGCTTTGGACAGTGCCGCCGAAGAAGGCCTGATCGCCCGCGCACCAGGGGCTGCCGGGCCTTGTCCGGCGGCTCTCCAGATCGTTCTCGTGAGGGACGAGCCTCACGCCCATCAAAGGCCTGTGAAAAGCCACGCAAACGTCGCGCGCATCGTTTAGAAGGCGCGCATGAGTGAAGTTAGCCTGAGGGCGACCGGCGCCCCAAATCTTGACGCGCCGCCGCGCAAGCTGCGCGTCGACATCAAGGACACGCTGCGGCTGGCATGGCCCATGGCGCTGACGCAGCTTGGCCAGATCGCCATGATGACGACGGACCTTGCGCTGCTGGGCCGCCTTGGCGACAGGGTGATGGCTGCCGCCTCGCTCGCCCACACAATTCTGTTCGCAATGTTTGTCATCGGCGCCGGGCTGGTGTCAGCGGTGGCGCCTCTGGCGGCGCAGAGCTTCGGCGCGCGCGAGCCCGAAGGCGTTCGTGCGGCGTTGCGCGTCGGGCTCTGGATTTCCGCGATCATCGCAATTCCGGTCACGGCCCTCACATTTTTTGGCTACGAAATGCTCGTGTTCCTGGGGCAGGAAGACAGCGCCGCGCGTCTGGCCGCCCGCTATCTGCAGGGGCTGGCGTGGAGCCTTGCGCCCGGATGGGCGTTCATCGCCATTCGCGGCTTCATGGGCGCCGTGAACCGGCCTGAGCCTGCGCTCAACATCATGCTTGCCGCCGTGCCTTTGAACGGGCTTCTCGCGTATGGACTGATCTACGGTTCGTTCGGCCTGCCGCAGCTGGATGTGCTGGGCGCCGGCATCGCCACAACCATCGTCAACATCGCGATGCTTGGCGCCGCGCTTTGGGTGTGCGTCACCCAGCGGCCTTTCAAGAAGTATCGTGTTCTCGGCCACTTCTGGCGCTGGGACTGGCCGCTCATGCGCCGCCTGCTTGTCATTGGCCTGCCGATCTCGGCCACATTTTTTCTCGAGTTTGGCCTGTTCGGCGCAGCGTCGCTGCTTGTCGGCATGATTGGCGTCACGGAGCTGGCCGCCCATCAGGTCGCGTTGCAAACCGCCGCCGTCATATTCATGGCGCCGTTCGGCATCTCCATGGCGGCGACGGTGCGCGTGGGGCAGGCTGTGGGCCGGGGCGACATGGCGTCCGCCCGTCGCGCAGGCTTCATCGCGCTGGGGCTTGCGTTGGTGTTCATGTGCGCCGCCACGCTCCTGATCGCGCTGACCCGCGAGTTTATCCCGCAATTGTTTCTCGGCTTCGGCACGACCGCCAAGGAGACGGCGGCTCTGGCCTCAATGCTGCTGATCGTGGCCGCCAGCTTCTTTATTTTCGATGGCCTGCAAACAGTCGGCGCAGGCGCCTTGCGCGGGTTGAACGACACGCGGGTGCCATTCTACTTCGCCTTGTTCAGCTTTTGGGGCGTCGGCTTCCCCGCCGCCTGGGGCCTGTGCTTCAATGCGGGGCTGGGCACAGTGGGCGTCTGGATTGGCCTCACCCTGTCGCTGATCGTCTACGCCGCGCTGCTGGTGCGCCGGTTCAACGCGCTCACCAGATCCCCTGGACAGGCATAACGCTAGGGCAGACGCGCAGGGAGTATTGAATCCCGGCCCGAACCGTTGCATATGAAGGCGCACGCGGGTGTAGCTCAATGGTAGAGCAGCAGCCTTCCAAGCTGAATACGAGGGTTCGATTCCCTCCACCCGCTCCAATCCCTAATCGCTGCCTGCGCTCTCCAGAATTTTGATGATGCGCGCCTTCTGTTCGGCGGTGACTTCGCTGACGACTTTTTTCGCGTTGGCGAGCGTCTCGTTGGGGCCCAGATATTCGATGATGCGTTCCGCCCTTTCGCCTTCGGCGATGAGTTGCGGCTCGGCCAGCGTTTCCTTCACCGCGGCGTGCAGATAGGCGAGGCGGGTAGGGGGCATGTTGGGGGCAGCCACCATGATGCGCCCGAGATTGCTGACATTGTCGTAGAAGTCGAACAGCCATTCGGCGTCCGCGTCGAGCTTCACCGCTTCGAAAATCGTGGGTTGATCGGGGAAGAAGCGCGATTTCGTGCGCCCCATCGTTGCGATCGCCATGTTTTGCTTGGTGCGCTGCAAATGGTTGGCGGATGATTCCGGCAGGTTGATCGCGTCCATTTCGCCGCGCGTCACGGCGATGGCCGCTTCGTTCGAGCCTTTGTAGCCGGCCACGATCTGGCACTGCATCTTCAGCGCTTCGCAGGCGAACGCCGCCCCGGTGGCGAGGCCCGAGGTGGAGCCCGACGCCGCCCAGCGCCATTTCTCCTTCCGCAACAAGGCTTGGTCCA
The DNA here is from genome assembly GCA_947498445.1 of Beijerinckiaceae bacterium. Lineage (GTDB taxonomy): Bacteria > Pseudomonadota > Alphaproteobacteria > Rhizobiales > Beijerinckiaceae > Terripilifer. Next base: position 714 of record CANMLK010000272.1, on the reverse strand, counting down.
CCGTCTTGATGGGAGAATCGGCTGCGAGCATCCACAGCGCGGGCGGCGCGCCGACTGTGGCCAGATAGCTGAACTTCGCCAGATCGAAGCGCACGCCCTTCTGGCCGGTGATCTGTGCGAAGGCGGCGCCCGTGCCGTTCGACAGCGAAAGCAGGTAGCCGTCCGGCGGCGCGGCGTAGAGGCGGTTGAGAGCGGTAAGCCCGCCAGCGCCGGGCTGGTTTTCAACGACGACGGTCGTGCCCAGCACCCGCGAAAGATACGGCGCGATCAAGCGGGAGAAGACATCATAGCCGCCGCCGGGGCCCGAGCCGACGATCATGCGCACCGTCTTGCCCTGGTAATACGCCTTGTCCTCCGCGCTGGCGGCGGACAGCAGGGCCGCCATGCAAGCGGTGGTTGCAAGGAGAATGCGGCTTGCGGATGTAAAAGTAGCCATCGACGCCTCCCAGAATTTCCGCCTCTGTGGGCGGCGCCCCGATTGTGCGCCCCTCTTTCTGAGGTGGCAAGAGTGCGTCTAGCAGCCTGTCGGACTTAACTTGTCCTGGCGGCGGGGCAAGGGCAAGCTTAGAAACAGCGTATTGATTCCTCGCGATGATGGCGGCCGCTCCGATGGACAATTTCCGCGAGATTGACCGCCAGACAGGCTTTTTACTGCCGCCTTCGATTGACGAATGGCTTCCCGAGGAACATCTGGCGCGGTTCGTCGTCGAGATC
>CANMLK010000271.1 GCA_947498445.1 Beijerinckiaceae bacterium | reverse complement strand
GATCTGCTTGAGAAAGATCTTGGCGTGCCTGTCGTGCATCCCGTCACAGCGCGCGTGTGGGAATTCCAGAAGCGACTGTATGTGAACGAGCCGCGCTCGGGCTATGGACATCTACTCGAACACCTGCCTGCCATGCCTGGGTAAATACGAACGAAAAAACAATAATATTGGGAGGGAGACCAACATGATCCGCAAGCCAACCGGCCGCGCGGCGCTTGCCGCCGCGCTCGCCATCGCTTCAATAATTGTTGCTGGCGTCCCATCTGCTTTCGCGCAGAGCGTTGAAGACTTCTATCGTGGGCGCTCCGTGACGTTGATTGTGCCCACGGCGCCGGGCGGAATCAACGATATCTCCGGCCGGCTTGTGGCGCGAAACTATGGGCGCTTCGTTCCGGGCAATCCGAATTTCGTCGTCCAAAACGTGCCCGGCGGCGGCGGCCTTGTCGCGGCCAACCGGCTCGCCAACACGGCCGAGCGCGATGGCAGCATTATCGCAATCATCCAGCGCGCCGTGCCGCAACTTGCGATTCAGGGCGAGCCTAACGCCAAGTTCGATCCCGCCAAACTCACATGGCTGGGCTCGCTGTCCGATTATCAAGACGACGCCTATCTCGTCGTCATCAACGCGGATCATCCGGCGAAAACGGCAGACGATTTGCGCAAGGCGGACATCAAGCTGCGTCTGGGCGGCGACCAGCCGGGCTCGACAAATCTGGCCTTCGCTTATCTGGCGAAAAACGCCGTCAATCTGAATGTGGACATCATACGCGGCTATCCTGGCGCCGCGCCGATGTTCCTCGCCATGCAGCGCGGCGAACTCGATGGTCAGATTATCGGCTACAATTCAGTGCGCGCCGGCCAGCCGCAATTGTGGGGCGACAAGAAAGTGCGGCCAATCATCCAGTTCGCACGCACCAAACGCCACCCCGACCTGCAGGACATTCCCACCGCGCGTGAGCTGACGAATGATCCCAAGATGATCGCACTGCTTGATTTTGCAGAGATGCCATTTTTCATGGCGCTCCCCTTCGTCGCACCGCCCGGCCTGCCCGCAGACAGGGCGGCCGCGCTGCGCGAGGCTTTCATGAAAATGGTGAGCGACAAGGACTTTCTGGGTGAAGCCGGTAAATTGCGCCTCGACATAAGCGCCATCGACGGCGCGGCTGTGGACGCCATCGTCGCGCGCGCCATGAAGACGCCGCGCGACATTGTGGAGCTTTATGCCAAACTTGCAGCGCCGCAGAACTGACGAAACGAGCGTTGTTCAGATACAGGAAAGCCGGCAACGCGCCGGCTTTCTTCATTTACGGGCGCATGTTTTCCTAGCGATCAAGCGCTTTCTTGACGCGCTCGATAACGCTGGGCGGAGAAGCTGCTGCAGCTTTGAGGACGCTCACGACTTCCTCGGCGGTCACGAGTTGAACCTCGACGTTGCGCTTCTTGGCGTCAGCCAGAAAATCGGGATCCTTCATCGTCGCGTTGAACGCGGCCTGCAGCGCCTTGGCGCGGTCTGCCGGAATGCCCGGCGGCGCAAGGAAAGGCCGCCCCAGCGTTTCGCGCGCAAGGATGAACTCAAGCGCGGCGCGTTCATCATCATTGCGCACCAGTGAGCGAATGGACGGAGCCTTGATTTCAGGATCCGGCTCCGGCCCGGTGTGGAGAAGCACGTTGACCTTCTTGTCATCAAGCCAATGCTTGTGGCTCGACTGGATGGCGCTCCACGACCAATAGGCGATGCCGTCTATTTCACCGCGCTCGACTGCAAGCGTCGCGTCGCTCGTGCTCTTGTAGCCGCGCACGATTTTGAATTTCGTGCCAAACAAAGCGTTGAACGCCAACGGAATCACTTCTGAATCCGCGCCCGCGCCGGTGCCCGGCACCAGCAACTCCATGTTCTGAAGATCCTTGAGCGTCATCACTTTCGATGAATGCCACGACAATGAAATCGAGCGGTCGCGGTTCATGCTGCCAAGCCACACGAACGCCAGCGGATCGAAATCGGCTTCAGGCTTGCCCAGTAGCGGCTCGAAGGGGATGTTGCGCGCCACTGTGCCGAAAACGCTGCCGTCCTTGGGCGCAATTCTATAGAGGAATTGCGTCGCCGCGATCCCGCCCGTGCCCGGCATGTTGCGCGGAATAAAGGTCGGATTTCCCGGAAGGTGCCTGCCCATGTACTGGATCAGGAAGCGCGCATACATGTCATAAGTCGAGCCGCCCGGCGTGTAGATCACGACCTGGAGCTGCTTGCCCTTGTAGGACTCCTCGACTGATTGGGCAGACGCTGCGCCAGCAAGCGACATCGTCGCCGCAGCCAACCCCGCGATGGCGATAGCCTTCAATCTCTTGCGCATTATCCCTCCCCAAACTTGTCGTCACTGTGGTCTTAATTCGCCGCAGTCGACGAGAGTTTTAGGGAAAACAGCGCGGCTGACAACCCCGCCTGTTGCGGGATGCAATCAATCAGCCGCGGGATAGTCGATGTAGCCGCGCTCGCTCCCGCTGTAGATTGTCGCAAAATCGGGCTCTGCGAGAGCCACGCCATCGCGCATGCGCCGGGGCAAATCGGGGTTGGCGATGAACGGCTTGCCGAACACAACCGCATCGGCGCCGCCGCTCGCCAATATGGCCTCGGCGCTGTCGCGATTGAAGCCGCCGCCCGCCGCATAAAGCCCCTTATAATGCTGCCGCATTTGCGCGTGGACATCATAATCGCTCTGTTTGGCCCCATGCAGATAGGCGAGCCCGTGGCTCGAAAGCGCGCGCGAGAGATAAGGATAAACATCGCTGGCGTCAGGCTCGACCACATCGTTGAACTTGATGCGCGGCGAAACCTTGATGCCAGTGCGCGCTGCCCCAACGGCCATGGTGACGCCATCGATCACCTCAAGCAGGAACCGGCAGCGATTCTCAACACTGCCGCCATACGCGTCATCGCGCAGGTTGATCGTTGAATCGAGGAATTGGTGAATGAGGTAGCCGGACGCCGCGTGAATTTCCACGCCGTCAAATCCCGCCGCCATTGCGCGCTTGGCCGCACTCGCGAACTCGGCTACGACGCCCGGGATTTCGTCGGTTTCAAGCGCCCTGGGAACCACGAAGTCCTTCTTGCCGTCGTCAGTCTTGTTCTGGCCCTTGATGGCGATGGCCGAGGGCGCAACAGGCTGGGCCCCGCCCGGCAGAAAGTCCGGCAATGCCACCCGTCCCGTATGAAAGAGCTGCGCAAAAATGCGCCCGCCCGCCGCGTGAACAGCCTTGACGATCCACGCCCAGGCGGCCTGCTGCGCGTCGTTGGTCAGGCCCGGCGTGCGCACGTAACCCTTGGCCATGGGCGAGACGTAGATCGCCTCGGTCAACATAAGCCCGGCGGAAGCGCGCTGGACGTAAAAATCCGCCACATAATCGAGGGGAACGCCGTCGTTGTCAGCGCGCGAGCGCGTCATGGGCGCCATGATGACGCGCGAGGGAAGCTCAAGCGCGCCGATGCGCAAAGGTGTGAAAAGGCGGTCCATGTTGTTCCTGTAATGATCGTGGCCATGCAACGTCGCCAGCATACAGGTTGATGGCGCTAAATTTCCAATGTTTCCGGCAGGCGGGTCTACGCAAGCAGGCCCCTATTGACCCCCCTCACCCTGAGACTAAGATCGCGCCCAAGAAAAATTTACCGGAGGAACACTCGATGGCGCAAGCCACGACTGCACAGAAGATCACTGTCAAACCCCTGTCGCATGCTTGCGGCGCGGAAATCTCCGGCGTCGACCTGACCAAGAATCTGTCAGCTGACATGATTCGCCAGATTCAGGACGCCTGGAACGAGCATATCGTGCTCACGTTCCGCGGCCAGAACCTGTCGCAGGAAGACCAGCTTCGCTTCGCCTCCCATTTCGGCCCGCTCGGCAAGCGCAAGCAGGCGCCCGATCAGTTGAAGGAGCGCACAGAAGGCGTGCTACAGCTTGACCCGCATGTGCTCCTTGTGTCGAACAAGAAGGTCGACGGGGTTCCGGTGGGCGCCTTCGGCGATGGCGACATGTGGTACCACATCGACAGCGGCTATACAGAGCGCCCCTACGCCTACACGTTTCTGTATGGCGTCGAGCTGCCCTCATGGGGCGGCGATACTCTGTTCTCGAACATGTACATGGCCTACGATGCCCTGCCCGCAGAGTTGAAACAACGCATCCACGGCAAGCGCGCTCTGCATGTGCATGAATACAAGCGCAACGAAAAGGTCACCGTCGGCACGGACCTTTCCAACACGCCGCACTGGTATCACCCTGTGGTGATCATTCACCCGAAGACGGGACGCCCGTCTTTGTTTGTCGACCGGCTGATGACCGCGCGCATCGAGGGCGTGTCGCAGCAAGAGAGCGACGACATTCTCGGGCAACTTTACGAAATTGGCGAGCGCGAAGACTTCGTCTACGCGCACAAG
>CANMLK010000270.1 GCA_947498445.1 Beijerinckiaceae bacterium | reverse complement strand
CGGCAACCATGAAATCTCGCGCACCCGTTTGGGCGTGAGCTTCACACAATCGGGCACCTTGGCCTTGCGATTGGGGTAATCGGAGCATTGGCACGAGCCCGCATCGAGCAGGCGGCAGGCGATGCTGGTGAAGTGGATCTCGCTGGTGTCCTCGTCTTCCAGTTTGACGAGGCAACAGCGTCCGCAGCCGTCGCACAGCGATTCCCACTGGGTGCGCGACATGTCCTCCAGCGGCTTACGCCAGAAGGGCGACGCGTGCGCGCCCGCCTCTGCAGCGGCTTGCGGCGCGGCTTTCTGCGCGGCGACAAGCGCGGCTGCGGTTTTCTTGTTTTGCGAGTCCGGCATCATGACACCTTGCGCCATTTTGAGGCGCCTATGCACGGCATGGGGCTTGCTGCGGGCGTCGTCAAGCAGGTTAACAATGTGCTAAGATAGCGCATACAGGTTACCCCTCGCCCTGAGAGATCAGCGTGTTCAACGATTTACAGGATGGCGGATGGAAGCGGCGCGCAAAACGCGCCCTTCTGGCGTTCGATTCCTGGATTGACGACGCGCTGTTTGAGAGCGGCCAGCGCGCGAGAGAGCGCTGGGACAATTTCAGCACCTACATGGACCGTTTCAGGGTTCGCGGTTGGCGGCGCCTTCTGGTTGAGGGCGCTTGCGAAGGCCTGACCATGGGCGCAGCCGGCGCCGTGCTGATGCTGTCGCTCGCCACGCTCGCTATGCAGGAGACGTCCGAGGACTGGCTGAAAAAGCAGGATCTCGCCGTTACGTTTCTTGACCGGCACGGCCAGCTTGTTGGCCACCGCGGTATTCGTCACGACGATTCGACGCCGCTCGACCAGTTCCCGGAAATCGTTGTCCAGGCGGTGCTGGCGACAGAAGATCGGCGTTTCTACGAGCATTGGGGCATCGACCCCGTGGGCCTCATGCGCGCGCTCTCGGTGAACGCGCGCGAATCCGGCGTCGTGCAAGGCGGTTCAACCATCTCGCAACAGCTGGCGAAGAACCTGTTCTTGTCCAACGAGCGCACGATTGACCGCAAGGTGCGCGAGGCTTTTCTGGCGGTGTGGCTCGAGACGCGGCTGAGCAAGAACGACATTCTCAAACTCTATCTCGACCGCGCCTACATGGGCGGCGGCGCCTTCGGCATTCAGGCCGCATCGGAATTCTATTTCGGCAAGTCCATTCGCGATGTGACGCTGGCGGAAGCGGCAATGCTCGCGGGCCTGTTCAAGGCGCCGTCGCGCTTTGCGCCGCATATCAATCTGCCGGCGGCGCGCGGGCGCGCCAACGACGTGCTGCAGAACATGGTCAATGCAGGCTTCCTGACGCAGGGCCAGATTTTCGCGGCGCGCCAGAACCCGGCGACACCGCTCGAGCGGGCGCGCGAATTTGCGCCCAACTGGTATCTCGATTTCGCCTTCGAGGAGATCAAGCGGCTGGCCAGCGAAGGCCGGCTGGGGTCCGACCGCGTGCTGACCGTGCGGACTGCGCTGGACAACGGGCTGCAGAAACACGCGGACGGCGTGGTCGAGGACATCCTGCGCCAGTTCGGCCGCCAATACGGCGCAGAACAATCTTCGGTTGTTGTGATGGAGCCAAATGGCGCCGTGCGCGCCATTGTCGGCGGACGCGATTATGGGCAAAGCCAGTTCAACCGCGCGACGGACGCAGCGCGCCAGCCGGGGTCGTCCTTCAAGCCATTCATCTACCTCGCGGCGCTCGCCACGGGTCGCTTCAAGGCCGACTCGGTGGTTGACGCATCAGCGATCTGCATCGGCAATTGGTGCCCCAATAATTATGGCGGCGCGGGCGCGGGGCGCGTCCCGATGCTCAACGCGTTGCAGCGCTCGCTGAACACGGCGGCGGTATGGCTGACGTTGAAAGTGGGAGAAAATTACTGGCCGCGCGGCGCCGGTTACCATCAAGCGCGCATCTCCGCGCTCGGGCGCCAGAAAATCGTCGACCTTGCTCGCGTCATGGGCGTCGTCAACACGCCGCTGAACGACACTGTTTCTCTGCCGCTTGGCGCTGCCGAAGTGAAAGCCATCGACATGGCGGCGGCGAACGCCGTGTTGGCGAATGGCGGCATGAGCGCGCGCCCCTGGGCCGCAATTGAAATCCGCAATTCGCAGGATCAGGCAATCTATCGTCACGACACTGATGCGCCAGCGCCAACGCGCGTCGTCGAGGCCGTGCACGTCGCTGCGCTCAACAACATGATGAAGGAAGTGGTGAACGCGGGCACGGCGCGCGCAGCACAATTGCCCGGCGTTCAGGCGGCTGGCAAAACCGGCACGACGAACGCCTACAAGGACGCATGGTTTAACGGCTACACCGGCAATTTTGTCGGCACTGTCTGGTTTGGCAACGACGATTCGACATCCACCCGCAACATGACCGGCGGTTCATTGCCGGCGCGGACGTGGAAGGCCGTGATGGAATATGCGCACAGCGGCGTTGAGTTGAAGAACCCATACGGCGTGCAGTCGGGACCGACCCCCGCGCCGGCCGTTGCCTCAGCGGCCGCAGGGCGCAGCGAGCTTGGACCCGCGCAGCGCCCCGCCCTGTTGTCCCGCCGGTCGTTTGAAGCGCTTGGCGGCATCGAGGGCATGATGCGCGCCAGCGGATCCCGGCAGCGCGGCGCGGCGAACAGCCTTGCGCCAGAGCGCCGGTTTGCGGAGGGGCTCGGCGAGCCATCCCCAAGCGTGACGCTGGGCTCTTCGCGCATCCGTTAACGCCGCAGCGGAACCTTCGCCGCAATAGCGCGTTTCCCCGGCATATGACAAACGACTTCAACGCTCCCGAAAAGCCAACAAGCCCGGCCCTGTTCTTCGATTTTGACGGCACGCTCGTCGATATCGCGGCGACGCCTGACGCCGTGTTCGTCAGCGCCGAGTTGCGCGACGCGCTGATGCGCCTGCGTGATAAAGTTGACGGAGCGTTGGCGCTTGTCAGCGGCCGCAACCTGGCAACGCTCGACGCCCATTTTGCGCCGCTGATCTTTGACGCTGCCGGATTGCATGGGCTTGAGTTGCGTACTGGCGGGCGCGTGCTGGAGCGGGAACCGCCCTCCCATCGCCTTCGCACAACGGTTACAAACCTGCGCGCGTGCGCTGCGCGATGGCCTCACGCCATTATCGAAGACAAGTCGCAGAGCGTCGCCGTCCACTGGCGCCTGGCGCCTGACTCTGAAATTCAAATTCGCGCACAGCTGGATGACGAAATGGTGCTGCTGGGCGAGGACTTCCGCGTGCAATGGGGCAAATCTGTCGCCGAGATATTGCCCGTCGGTTTTCACAAGGGGGGCGCCATTGACGTGCTGATGGACATGCCGCCGTTTGCGGGCCGCACCCCCATCGTTTTTGGTGATGACGTGACTGATGAAGACGCGTTTCGCATCGTCAATGCGCGCAGCGGCTACAGCGTGAAAATTGGCCCGGAGAAAACAGCCGCGACGTTTCGCCTGCCCAACGCGCGCAATGTGCGCGCGTTAGTTTTACAGTGGTCACGCGAACTGCCGCGCGATGTGGTGGCGGATCTGAAACTGCGCTGAGGCGCAGCGGCAGAGGCTCACTTTTCTTCCGGCAGCACAATCTTGCGCACGCGCTCGCGCATTTCGGGCGTCGCCTGCCCCAGCGCCTTTGACGCCAGATTTCGCGCCACTTCTGGCGGCTGAAAATCAACAAAGCGCTGCGTCTTGGCGCCTTCTGCAATCAGCTCGGGATCGGTGAGCGCCTTGCGCACGCCATCGCGCAGGGCCGCGAGACGATCAGCAGGCACGCCCGGCGTCGTCACCAGGATGCGGCCGAGATCGTTGATGCTCATGCGGAACTCGAGCCACCAGCGCGCGTCGTCATCGACCTTCATGGCTTCAAAGATGGTGGGCGTTTCGGGAAGAAGCGCAGAGCGCTTGTCGCCCATGGCGGCGACGGCGCGGGCCTGCCCGCCCTTCACATACTGGGCAGCCGAGGAATCTGACACGTACATCGCGTCCATCTCGCCGCGCTCCATGGCGAGCGCGATGTCGGCGCTGCCCTTGTAGCCCAGCACGATCTGGCAATTAAGCTTGAGTGCGTGGCAGGTGATGCGCGCGCCATCGGCGGGACCATCGGTCGGACCCACGCCGCCCCAACGCAGTTTCGTCGCCTGCGCGTCGGCTGGCGTCTTTACCGGCGAATGATTGCCGACGAGCCAAATCCAGGGATAGGCGGCGATGACGCCGAGGTGTTCGAGTTTCGTCAGGTCGTAGCGAACATTTTGCTGATCGAGGAGCTGGCCAAGCGCTGCTGGCGTTCCGTTGACGATCATGAGGCTCAAGCCGTCCGGCTGGGCGGTGGAAATGCGGTTTAACGCGACGAGGCCGCCGGCGCCGAGCTGGTTTTCGACGACGATTGTCGCGTCCAGCGCCTTGCCCAGATACGGGGCGATCATGCGGGCGTAGGCATCG
>CANMLK010000269.1 GCA_947498445.1 Beijerinckiaceae bacterium | reverse complement strand
ATCAGATTTGAGAGTCCTGGGGAATCTTGAATGTCAACGCGCTCTAAGTTAGAGACTATGTATCGATTAAGGTTACGTAATCTCGATTATTTTCAAGGGTGCCTGTTTTTCCGCGTGGAATCAACATGAAATCTCTTGTCATTGTGGCTCGTTCTTCTCGCATGGCGGTTGAGATGGGTAAGCCGCTCGCCAGCCTTGGCCTTCGCTTGGTAACTCTCAACGCCTCGTCAGTAAATGTTGATCAGATCTGTGAAGGCGAGGATGTCCTGGCGGTGGTCATAGAGGACGCGGATCACAGGGAGGCTATTGAGCATTTGTGCCATTCCGTTCGGCGTACTACTCCGCCGATATTGTCGTTCGAACATGGAAAGGGTCTCAAGCGACGTTTAAGCGCCCTTATGTTAAAGGGTAATTGTCTGGATCTGTTAGATCACAGGGAATGTACGTTTCCTCTTACAGAGTTTTTCGCTTTCGACAGCAGGGATCGTGTCATCCGGTCAGCCGACGGAGACATTCGCTTGGCGCGCGCCGAGACCGCAATCCTGTCTTCACTTGCTGAAAATCGCGGCGCTCTGGTTTACAAGAGCGACCTGCTCCGCAAGCTTTGGGGTAGGGACGATAAGACTGCATCGAGAACTTTTGATGTTCATCTTTTTCGTCTTCGTCAGAAACTGGCGCAGATTTCGGAGCATGTCAAAATAACGAGTGTTCGCAGGGTTGGGCTTATTCTGGAAGCTTCTCCAGGATAGCACCATCCGGTCTCTAATCACGATTGAGAGATTTTGATCTGGGCCATGTAGCCCATTGATCGCACACTTTGTATGCTAATATACGAGTCGACATCGGATAGCTTTCGCCTGAGTTTGCTGACCATCACGTCAAGCGCCCGGCTGCCGTCCTCGACCCCATGCCCCAAAACCTTGCGCGACATGTCTTGTTTCTGAATTGGAAGTCCTTGTTGATCCACGAGCAGCCGCAGAAGGATCAGCTCTGATAGTGTCAGCTTAACGCGGCGCAGAGATGGGCCGGACATTATCCGTTCAACAAGGTCTATTGTAACGTCGGCGATCACCTCCAGATTATTAGAAGCTTGGTATTCTGCATATTTGGCCCTGATACGCTGGAGCCTTAACAGAAGCTCTCGTGGTTCTATCGGCTTAACGAGGTAGTCGTCCGCTCCAAGCTCAAGGGCAGTAACTCTGTCCATCGCCGAGCCAAGCGATGATACTACGATAATCACAGTCTCGCCAGGTTTCGACCTTATGAAGTCGAGTCCATTCTCTTCGTCGAGAAGCACATCGAGTATGATAAAATCGGGCTTAAGAAGCGAGTAGGTTCGATACGCGGCCTCGAGAGACCATGCTTCTATAACCTCATATCCGTTCTGCCGAAGGTAATCGCCTATAAATCTTCTGATAGAGGCCTGATCCTCTATGATAAGGACTCTACCATTGTTGCGCGAGGTATCCATCGATTTATCGAATCATCCTGTCGGGGGTGGGTATTCTTTGTTTAACGCAGCAATAATTTCTGTGACTTTTTGTGTGCATTCGGCTATTAGGCGGGGCTCTACCGGTTGCTCCATAGCTAGTCGGCAGAGAGCAGAGGTGTTTTTGAATTTGAAGGTCCCCAATATTCCTGCCAAGGTGTGAGCTGCAGCTGACGTTTCACTGGCTTTGCCGGCAGAGTAAGTCTCGTTGAGGAGTTCTATCCCTTTTTTTAGATCGTGTTTAGCTATCAACAGAACCTCGCGGGCAGCAATCACGCCGATGTATTCCTCGACGTGCTGAATAACGATCGAAATTTTGTCTCTCATTAAAATCTCCAAAAATCTAGCGTGCTAACTTCGGGACCGATTTAAATGTACAAGACAACTTTTGCGTGAGTGATCCAATTCCTTGCAACTTCCAGCGGACTACATCTCCATCTTTGGTTTGTGCAGGCTAAAGCAATGCTTGTAACTTTTCAAGTTACAAGCATTGCTTGAATGTGAATAGCCCCGAGTTTTCTAGCTGTCTGATCCCAGGGTTTGATGGTGCAACCTTATCCGCCGAATGGAAGGATGCGCTATGGGACAGGTTCTACACGGCTGCGCCGCAACGACTGAGACAGTCCGTCGAGCAATACAGAATAGTGAAGAGAGCCTGAGGGCATTGTCAGCGCGCTACGGGATCAATGAAAAGACCGTGGCCAAGTGGCGCAAGCGAACCTCGGTTGTGGATATGCCGACTGGGCCACGGGATGCAAAATCCACCGTGTTGTCGGTCGAGGACGAAGCTGTCATCGTGGCGTTTCGCAGGCATACGCTTCTGCCGCTGGATGATTGTCTCTACACGCTCCAGCCGAAGATCCCCTACTTGACACGTTCGTCACTGCATCGCTGTTTGCAGCGTCACGATATCAGTCGGCTGCCCGACATCGATGGCGACAAGCCGGTAAAAAAGAATTTCAAAGCCTACCCGTTGGGCTACTTTCACGTCGATATTGCCGAGGTTCAAACAGCAGAAGGGAAGCTGTATCTCTTCGTTGCCATCGACCGCACCTCCAAGTTTGTCTATGTGGAACTGCACCCGAAGGCCGGCAAAATGGCCGCTGCTGCGTTCCTGCGCAACCTGATTGCAGCCGTGCCTTACACCATCAATATTGTGCTGACCAACAACGGCATCCAGTTCACCAATCACGAACGCCACCTTTACGCCTTCAAGCACATCTTCCGCCGCGTTTGCGGCGAGCATGAGATCGAGCACAGGCTCACCAAGATCAAACACCCCTGGACGAATGGCCAGGTCGAGCGGATGAACCGGACAATCAAGGACGCCACTGTCAAACGCTTCCATTACGACGACCACAATAAATTGCGAGATCACCTCGCCAACTTCATCAGAGCCTACAATTTCGGGCGAAGGTTGAAGACACTCAAAGGTCTGACGCCCTAAGAGTTCATCTGCAAACAATGGACAATCGAACCGCAAAGGTTCACCCGCAATCCAATCCATTAAATGCCGGGACTAAACAGCTAGAACGAGCCTCCCCCTCATCAAAAGGGTATGCTACACCATCAAAATGAGTTAGCTACGCTACTTCGATGGAAAACACACCGCTTCTGTTCAGGCTTTCGGCGGGGATTTTTTAGAGCATTTTCCAGCCGTTGAAGCAAGCTCCCGATCGATAGAAAATGCGCGCTTTTCCGCAGGAACTGATCGGCCGCCGACTTCGCCAGCCCGCCGCGCAAGATCTTTGTCCCGGGAGAAACTGCGGTTTTCCGCCTTCACTGAACGGCCTCCCAGGCTTCCAACCAGTTTCCGTTGCTCGGTCGGTAAGCTGGCAAAACCACGATACTGTTTTGGTATTTCTTCCGTCATTTCCTTACTTCCCACGTTAGAAAGGGATTCGATATCCAACGGTGGAACTCTTCTCATCGTTAAGGAAACTAAAGCGATTACAATTGAAAAATTCACATGATAACAGTAAGTTAAGAAAGTCTTAAACTGAGGCGCGGCAGCAGGGGTAGAATCTCTCGCGAAAGGCGTCACATTAATAACCGCCACTTTGTTCTCGAGTGATATCCGATCGCACTTGTTCGCATTTGGGTGCCGCTTTGTTGCTCGTGCGGTGCCAAAGCGGCCTCTCTGGCGCAAATTGAGCGGTTTGGGAAAGCGGGCAGATTCGATTTGAAGGCGCCGCTCACCCACTGACCTGCCACTGAGGTTTTTCTCGTCATTGCCGCCTTGCCTGGTCGGCGTGGAGGCCCGAACGTCTGCACACCATTGGGGCCGGGAGCTATTGGCGCTCGGCCACGATGTGAGGTTGATGCCGCCTGCCTACGTGAAGCCATATGTTAAGTGCGGGAAGACCGATGCAGCTGACGCAGAGCCAATCTGCGAGGCAGTGACGCGACCTACAATGCGGTTCGTCGCGGTAAAAAGTGTCGAGCAGCAAGCGGTATTGATGCTCCATAAAACGCGAGATCTGCTAGTCTGCCAGCGCACCGCGTTGATCAATGCTCTTCGGGCGCACCTGTCTGAGTACGGCATCGTTACTGGCAAGGGGCCTGGCGGGGTCACTGCGCTGATGAAGCATTTACACGAAGGGCAGGAGAAGCTGCCGGCACATGCGCGATCAGCGCTGCATACCATCGGCGCTCAGCTTCGATCGCTGGCGAGCGAGGTCAATCGACTTGAGACCCAGATACTTGCATGGCACCGAGCTGATGACACCAGCCGCCGGCTAGCCACCATCCCAGGTATCGGTCCGATCACAGCCTCGGCGATAGTCGCGGCCGTGCCCGACGCATCCCTGTTCCGATCTGGCCGCCAGTTCGCGGCATGGCTAGCAGCCTGTCGGACTTAACTTGTCCTGGCGGCGGGGCAAGGGCAAGCGTAGAAACAGCGTATTGATTCCTCGCGATGATGGCGGCCGCTCCGATGGACAATTTCCGCGAGATTGACCGCCAGACAGGCTTTTTACTGCCGCCT
>CANMLK010000268.1 GCA_947498445.1 Beijerinckiaceae bacterium | reverse complement strand
GCGCAGGGCGGTGGAGTTCCCTATCGGCAGGGACCTCATCAGGTGGACACGGTTCGTCTACTGGGTGGTGGGCAATTGCGGAGTGTTCGAGCGCAGGTGGGGGCATGGCTTCCTGAGCGCGCTATTCCTGGTTATTATTCTGCGTTCCTTGAATTCGAGAGCGGCCTTCCTGCGACGATCGTCCATAATGGATATGGATATTTTGCGGCGGCCGAGCTGGTTCCATGGGGCACGGACAAGTCAATTTATACTAGCGCTCAACGGTCCGAGATCAGGCGCCGGCTGAGATCCGGGATCAGGAACGAAGAAGCCGATAAGCAGGCGATTCGCCTCGGAGGCGCCCGTGAGAAGGAATATTTCTACGAGGATGCGTCCAATTCATGGGTTCCTGAAGACATGGGGTTTGCCATTGCCTCACTTGATCGAGCCGATTTGAGACAATCGGCGCACGGATTATACATTCACGGTGATGAAGGAAAAAAAGATATCAGTCTCATCCCCGAAGGTGAAGGTGGGATGGCGCAACGTAGAGCCGAGCTCGATGAGCTTTACAACTCCATATTTTATGGAGCGCCGCTCTGGCATGACGGCCGCTGGGGTATGGCGACGCTTGAGGTATGTCTCGCGATAGTCGAGTCGGCTCGAACGCGAAGTGAAGTGCGTTTGCACAGGCAGGTGCAGATGCCGAATGGTTACGATTCCGATCTTAACATCGAGCATTAAATCTTGGTCTCAGGTGCTCTTAACAAAATAGGAAGTCAGGGGGGAGAAATGAAAAAAATACATGCAATCACTTTCTATGTGCTTGGGTCGGCAATTTCGCTGACTGTGGCTAATGCTGATCCTATTGCCGACTTCTATCGCGGAAAGACAGTTGACATGCTTGTCGGCTATCAGGTGGGCGGTGGCTACGATATTTATGCAAGGGCTGTGGCGAGGCATATAGGCAAGCAGATACCTGGCCAGCCAGCCGTCATTGTCAAGAACATGGATGGTGCTGGCGGCCTGCGGGTAGCGAATTTCGTCTTTCAATTGGCCTCGAAGGACGGTTCCGTTATTGCGTCGACCGGGAGAGGCGCAGCGTTTGATCCGCTTTTCGGGAACAAGCTCGCGCAGTTCGACGGACGCAGATTCGGATGGATCGGGAGCGCCAATTCTGAAGTCAGTATTTGCGTCTCAATCAAGGGCTCCGGCGTTGATAAGTTCGAAGATCTCTATGATCGTGAACTGATTATCGCTGGTACGGGGGCCGCAAATGATACCGACCAAATACCCAAGGTAATCAACGGCCTTCTTAACACCCGATTCCGCCTTGCGACCGGTTACCCGACTGGCGCCGGTTTGCAGCACTCGATGGAGCGCAGAGAAACCTTCGGTCGCTGCGGCTGGTCTTGGTCCAGCATCAAGGCGACACACCCCCAATGGGTCACCGACGGCACAATCAATCTTCTTGTTCAGGTTGCACTTCAGAAGCATTCGGAACTGCCTCACGTTCCGCTGATTGCAGATTTTGCTAAGACGCCAGAGCAAAGAGAGGTCCTCAAGACCATCTTTGCGAGCCAAGTGCTAGGCAGGCCATTTTTCACGACACCGGACGTTCCTATGGAACGCCTTGCTGCCCTCAGACGTGCCTTTGACGCTGCGATGGTTGATAAGGAATTCCTCGCTGAAGCAGAAAAATTGAAACTGGAAGTTACACCCGTAGATGGAGTCACGGTGGAGACGCTAGTGAACGAGATTTACCGTTCACCAAAGGACATTGTCTCGAAAGCTGGTGCTCTTATGCGCTAGCGCATTTTGCTAAAGGGACGTTTCAAGGGAGTCGCCCTTGAAGATCGTCTGCCCGCCGTCCACTCGAATATCTGCACCTGTGATGAACGACGAGTCTGATGACAGTAGAAAGACCGCCGTTGCGGCAACCTCGTCGACGCTACCAGTCCGTCCCAATGCTTGGCCACGGCCACGGACGGCGTTAGCCTTCTCTCGGGTTCCGTACCTTCTGAGGGATCGGGCGGTGTCAATGGGCCCGGGGGAGATTGTGTTCGCGCGAATGTTGTCGGGCCCATAATCGACTGCAAGAACTTTGGTAAAGTGGATCAGGGCGGCCTTTGTGGAGCAATAGGCTGATCTTCGGGGGAGGGCGATGTGTGCAAAGCTGGATGCTATATTGACGACCGCCCCGTTGGACGCCGCTCTAATGTAAGGTAAGGCATGTTTGCACATAAGGAAGACGCCCGTGAAGTTTACATCGAGAGCTTTCCGCCACGATTCCAGATCAAGTTCTTCGGCCCTTCCATCAGGTGTGACCGTGGCGGCTGCATTCACGAGGTCTGTCACGCCTCCTAAAGACTTTGCGGCTGCCGCACATGCGCTTTGACAACTTTCTTCCGATTGAACATCTAGTTGAAAAGGCGCAGAAATGCCTCCCAACGCGTTGATGCTTGTGCAAACAGCTGCAGCGTTATCATATGAAACGTCGCACACGGCTACGGCTGCCCCTTCAAGGGCGCATTGTCGAGCAATGGCACCGCCGATCTCACCCCCGCCTCCCGCCACTAATACGATACGGCCGACTAGTTTGTTTCTCGGGCTCACATCTTTCCCTTTCAGTTCCAAAAATAAAGTTATCTTTTATCAAAAACATGATGGCATTGGCAACACGATCCTTAGAAAGGTTTTAGCAAAGTGGATCTTGAGGATGAAAATGTGGAACTTAGCGAAGAGCAGCGTCTCGCGATCGCCAAGTCGATCTGGGAGCAGGAGAACATCGAGCTAACCACGGTCGGTATCGACATCGGATCTTCAACGTCACATCTGCTTTTTGCGCGGATCATCATGCAGCGCCAGACGCAGGGGCTCTCCAGCCGCTTCGTTGTCATTGACCGTCGCATCGTATGGCGTTCTCCTATCATGCTGACTCCGTTCTTGCCCGATGGCACGATCGACGCCGTGAATCTCGGTGAGTTCATCGCCGGGGCTTACAGGGAAGCGGGGATCAAACAGTCCGAGGTTGATAGTGGCGCCGTGATTCTGACCGGCGAGGCGATCAAGAAGACAAATGCACGCGCCATCGACGAGATATTTGCTGCGGAAGCAGGCAAGTTCGTCTGTGCCACCGCCGGCCACAAGCTGGAATGCTTGCTCGCTGCTCACGGCTCGGGCGCCGTCGCACTCTCGAAAGAGCGCCAGAACTGCATCCTTCATGTAGATATTGGTGGAGGGACAACCAAACTCGCCCTCATCGACAAGGGCGAGATCATCGCGCTGCAGGCCTTTGCTGTTGGCGGGCGCCTCATCGCGCAGGACAGCACTGGCGCATGGACGCGCTTCGACGATTCCGTCCAGGCTGTCGCCCGCGAAAAAGGCTTTGCTGTAGATCCCGCTTCGCTCGCTGATGAAGAGCTACGCCGCAAATATGCGCGCCGCCTCGCGCAGGTCGCAGCGGACTACATTCTGGGCGCGCCGAAGGATTCGCTCGGCCTCGAACTTGGGTTGACCGATCCGCTGCCCGCCGAGCCTAAGCCCGTTGCATTCACGTTCTCCGGTGGCGTAGCCGAATACGTCTTTACCTTCGAAGAGCGCGAATACGGCGATATAGCCAAGCTGCTGGCCCAGGAACTTACGTCCCAGCTGAACCAGCGCGGCGGTGCTCCAGTAACCGACCCCGGCCAGCGCATTCGCGCAACTGTCATCGGCGCATCGCAATTCACCGTTCAGGTAAGCGGCAAGACAATTTATCTGCCGGACCTCAGCGTGCTGCCGGTGCGCAACATTCCCGTCGTGCGTCCCAGGTTTAGCCTTGCCGACGATATCGACGAGGCGGCCTTCACAAAATCGATCCTCCACGCGGTTTCCAACATGGACATGGAGCCTGGCCAGCGTCTGGCGCTCGCCTTCACATGGGAGGGTGATCCTGAATACTCGCGCCTTGCCGCAACAGCGGGGGCTATCAAGGCCGCCTTAGCTCCTGGCGATAAGCGCGAAGAATTGCTTGTCCTCATGATCGACGGCGACATCGCGAAGAACATGGGGCGCTTGCTTAAAGAGGAACTGGATATGCCCGGCAAGCTCGTCTCGATCGACGGTGTCCAGTTGCAGGAGCTCGATTTCGTCGACGTGGGCGAGCTTATCTCCCCGCCGGGCGTCGTGCCGGTGGTCATCAAGTCGCTTCTATTCTCGTAAAAAAAACTAGTCTCCAAGGAGGAAAGCAATGTCTGAGAAACTCGACGCCCGCTACGGCTTGGATCCATATCTGGACTGGGTTGCGAAGGAAGGTATCAAGGTCACCGAGGAATACGGCATCGACCTGTTTATGGTCGAAACATCCCTTTGGCCGCGTTTCGGCGTCAAGGGCGCGGCGGTCAATTTGACCGGACGTGGCGACTTCACGAACATGTTCGTGCTCGATATTCCGCCGGGCGGCTCGACGACGCCGCAGCGCCATCTGTACGAGGACGTTTATTACGTCCTCGAGGGTACTG
>CANMLK010000267.1 GCA_947498445.1 Beijerinckiaceae bacterium | reverse complement strand
TGCGAAGCAGGGTTATTGGAGGTGTCCAATTGACGAAATGGCAGGGGCTTAACCTCGGCCATTTTGTTTTGTCTCAGCCCTTGTCGCGCATCAGGCGGGCCTTTTCGCGGCCCCAGTCGCGGGCCTTTTCGGCCTGGCGCTTGTCGTGCAGCTGCTTGCCCTTGGCGAGCGCGATCTGCAGCTTCGCCCTGCCCTTTTCGTTGAAATAGAGCTTGAGCGGCACGATGGTCATGCCCTCGCGCTCGACGCCCTGCGCAAGGCGGGCGATCTCGCGGGCCTTCAGCAAGAGCCGGCGCGGGCGGCGCGGCTCGTGGTTCATCCGGTTGGCTTGCAGATATTCCGGGATGTTGGCGTTGATCAGTTCGACGTCGCCCTTGCGGCTGACGCCAACATAGCTCTCGGCAATCGTCGCCTTGCCGGTGCGCAGCGACTTCACCTCGGAGCCCGTGAGGGAAATCCCCGCCTCCAGCGTGTCGCCGACAGCAAACTCATAGCGCGCCCGGCGGTTATCCGCCGCGACCTTGAAATTTGATACTTCCTTGACGGCCAAAATGCTTGCTCCGGGGCCAGCGCCCCCTTGGGCTCAGATGTTAGACGAGGCTATCTCAGATCAGTCCCGCGAAGGCCATCGCCTCGCGCAGCTTCGCCTTGTTGGCGTCGACCATGGGGACAAGCGGCAAGCGAACTTCCTCGCCCAGCAGCCCCAGTTGCGACAAGCCATACTTGGCCCCGGTGACGCCAGCTTCAAGGAACGTCGCCAAATGCAGCGGGGTGAGCTTGTCCTGAATTTCCAGCGCCTTGCGGGCGTCGCCGGCGGTCCAGGCGTTCTGCAATTGACCGCAGAGAGAGGGCGCGATGTTGGACACCACGGAAATGCAGCCCTGCGCGCCCGCCGCAAAGGTGGACAGCGCCGTGATGTCGTCGCCCGAAAACTGGATGAAGTCCGGCCCCATCGCGGCGCGCTGCATCGAAATGCGGCCGACATTGCCGGTCGCGTCCTTCACGCCAACGATGTTCTTCAGCTCGTACAAACGCTTCATCGTGTCGACCGAGATGTCGATCACCGAGCGCGGCGGGATGTTGTACATGATGATCGGAACGCCGATGGCGTCGTTGATCGCCTTGAAGTGCTGGTAGAGCCCTTCCTGGTTCGGCTTGTTGTAATAGGGCGCCACGATCAGCACGGCGTCGGCGCCTGCCTTCTCGGCATGGCGGGCGAGTTCAACAGCCTCAAGCGTGTTGTTGGAGCCTGCGCCGGCGATGACTGGAACCCGGCCCTTGGCCTCGGCGATGCACATCTCCACGACGCGGCGATGCTCGGCATGGGACAGCGTGGGGGATTCGCCGGTCGTGCCGACTGGCACAAGACCTTGAATTCCCTGTTCGATCTGCCAGTTAACGAGCTTGCGGAATGCGGCCTCGTCGACGGCGCCGTCGCGGAACGGCGTTACGAGCGCGCTCATCCAGCCCTTCAATTGCTTGCCCGCCGTCATCACTCAAATCCTCTGGAAACAGATCGAAAAGGCCGCCGAATCATAAGTTTCGACCGTCTTGGCCGCCGAACGCCGCATGCTTGCCGCATTTTGGCGTTCACTTGTGGCGGCAATTGATACCTGTTGGCGTCGCAGGTGGAAAGAGGGCAGCGCCAGAGAGACTAGTTATTGCCGCTCGGGGGGCTGAGAGGCGAATGAGCGCGCTGAAGCGCTTGGTTAGCAAAACGTAAACCCTGAGGGCGCAACCTGCCCTCCAGCAAACCTTACGGGGGCCCCCGCCGTGCCACCAATCGCCAAGCGCACCTATCTTGGAATCAGCGTCATCGCTGTCGCAGCCGCTGCGTCTTCGCTCGGCTATGGCCCGGCGTATTTTGGCTGGCCTGTTTCTAGCGTTACGCAGAAGGCGGCCGTGGAGCCCGTAAAGCCTACGGCGTCCACCCCGTCTCAGGCCGACAAAGGCCAGGCCGCGAAAACCGCGAGCGATGTGAAGGCTAACCAGACGACGCCGCGACAAGCCGGTCCTGGCAAATCCGTTGCTCCTGACGACGCGGCCGCCGCGCCGGCCAAACCGGCCGTTGTCGCTGCGCTGACGCCTTTGCCCAGCCCCTCAAGCGCAGTTGACGCCATCGCGACGGCTACAACAACGCCCGCAACGACACCCGATGCTGCGCCAGCCACGGCCTATGCCCCGGCGACGAGTCCTGCGCCCGATGGAGGCGCCGTGCGCGCGCCAACACTGGCCCAGGCGCTTTACCCTCCGCTTCCCGAACTGCTGGACGCCGCCGCATTGCGGAGCGCCGTCGAGGCCTATCGCGCGGGTGACCTCGCCAAAGGCGACGAAGCGGCGCGCAATACGCTCGACGATCTTGGACGCGTCACGCTGGAATGGGCTGCGCTGCGCCTGCAGGCGAAGGCGGCGGGTTACGGGCGGATCGCGACATTCATCGACAAGAATACGGACTGGCCAACGAGCGGCTTCCTCCAGTCGCGGCTTGAGGACGCGCTCTACGCCAACAAGGCGCCGCATGCGCTGGTGCGCGAACGCTTCGCGACGAAGCCGCCGACCACTTCGTCAGGGCGCATCGCAGTTGCACGCAGCCATCTGGCGGCAGGCCGCAAGGCTGAGGCTACCGCGCTGGTGAAAAAGATCTGGCGTGAAGATGATCTTGGATCCTGGTCGGAAGGCGCGATCCGCAAGGAATTCGGCGAGATGCTGGACGTTGCCGATCACAAGTTCCGCTCGGACCGGCTATTCTACAAGAATCAGCACACCGCTTCCATGCGCGGGGCAGAACTTGTCGGTAAGGACTATGTCGCGTTGGCCAGGGCGCGCACTGCAGTTTACCGCGAGGCGGCTGCAACGAAGCTGATGGAGGCCGTGCCCCCCGCGTTGCGTGAAGACCCGAGCTACACGTTCGCGCGCGTGCAGATTCTTCGCCGCGCCAACAAACATGTTGAAGCCGCAGAGCTGCTGGGCAAGATCAAGGATTCAAAAGATCTCGTGGAGCCGGGCGCGTGGTGGACCGAGCGCCGCATGATTGCGCGCCGCCTGCTCGATTCCGACGAAGCGAAACTTGCCTACAAGGTGGCGGCGGATCATCCAGCCATTGTGGGTGAAGACCTCATCGACGCAGAGTTTCATGCGGGCTGGATTTCGCTGCGCTACGTCAACGACGCGGACACCGCGGCGCGCCATTTCGCCACCGCTGGCGAGATCGCGCGCACGCCAATCTCTCAGGCCCGCGTGCTTTACTGGCAAGGCCGTGCGGCTGAAGCGCGCGAACTCACCGATCAGGCGACCGCCTACTACACACAGGCCGCAGAACATTCGAGCGCCTACTACGGGCAGGTTGCGCGCGCGCGGCTTGGGCTTGAAGAACAGCCGGTTCGCAAGGCGCACAAGGCAGCCGAGGGCGACGCGCGCCTGCCTGCCGTTCGCGCCATCGAAGTTTTTGAGGCAATCGGCGAAAAGGAACTCGCCTTCCGTCTCACCATCGATCTTGCGCGCACGCTTGAGGACGAAACGCAAATCGCCGCGCTTGGCCACATACTAGCGCGGGCGAAGGATGCGCGTGGCGCGCTCATGGTGGGCAAGCTCGCGTCATATCGCGGCATTGCGCTCGATGACGTCGCCTTCCCCATCTTTGGCGTGCCGGAATTTGAAGAGCTGGCCCGCGCCGCCGAAAAGCCGCTTGTCTTCGCCATCGCGCGGCAGGAAAGCGCCTTCCAGCACGATGTCGTGTCGCACGCTGGCGCGAAGGGGCTGATGCAAATGCTCACGTCGACCGCGCGCGTAACCGCGAAGCGGGCGGGCGTTCCGTTTGAAGAACGGCGGCTGCTCACCGACGCTGCGTTCAACGCGCAACTCGGTTCGGCGCACCTTTCCGAACTGATGGACGATCACGCCAATTCGCTGATCCTCACCTTCGCGGCGTACAACGCCGGCGGCGGACGCGTGCGCCAGTGGATCAACGCCTATGGCGACCCGCGCAAGGCGGATGTCGACCCCATCGATTGGGTCGAGCGCATTCCCTTCACCGAGACGCGCAATTACGTGCAGCGCGTGGCCGAAAACCTCGCAATGTATCGCGCCCGCTTTGGCGCCCCGGACGCCCCGGCGCTGGCCGCGCGCGACCTGCGGGCCAGAGAGACGCGGCTGGCGGCGAAGGTCAATTAGCAGATCGTTCGTCAATCTGATTGCTGCTGTGCGCATCGTCGTAATCGTTAGCTGATGGTTACAGCTGCATCATCACGCCCACTCTCTGGACAAGTATTTGTGAGCTCGCTAATAAGCTAGAGCGCGTTGACATTCATCGTGTCCAAATATGCGCGCTGACGATTGATAGCATGGACATGAATGCTCTCGGTGTTTGTTCGTAGCGCGTTGCGCTGCGCCTGAAGTGTTTGAGCTTCAGGAAGAAGCGCTCGATGAGATTTCGTTCGCAATATAGCGCGTAGTCGCAGCGAACCTGTGGCGACGTCGTTCTGGGCGGAATGACGGCGATCGC
>CANMLK010000266.1 GCA_947498445.1 Beijerinckiaceae bacterium | reverse complement strand
AATGAGCCTGCGCATTGCCAGCAAGCATCATACCCGCACCCAGCATCAATCCGCGCCAAGCCGTCATCGCCCCCCCGCCTTTTTCGTATGAACCTTCGTACAGTTTCGCATAATTGTTTAGTCAGCATCCACCGGCTTGTCCAATGCAAATTCCCGCACCGCCAATGGAACCAGGGCGGGGCCTTTGCTGTTGTCTGGACAGGGCGATTTCGGTCTGGAGGCGCACGCTCGCTACTCCGACCTCGTCCGGGAACCGGAGCGGCCATGTTCGACGGGTTCGACGCCATCCTCCTTGCGCGCATCCAGTTCGCCTTCACGATCGCTTTTCACATTCTGTTTCCAGCGTTCTCGATCGGGCTTGCGAGCTATCTCTTTGTGCTCAACGCGCTCTGGTTGCGTACGCAAGACAGCGTTTATCTGACGCTCTTTGACCACTGGAAGAAGATTTTCGCCGTCACGTTCGCTATGGGCGTCGTGTCAGGCATCGTGATGTCCTACCAGCTGGGCACGAACTGGAGCGTCTTCTCGGACAAAGTTGGCCCGGTTATTGGCCCGTTGATGGGCTACGAAGTGCTCACCGCGTTCTTTCTGGAAGCGGGCTTTCTGGGCGTCATGCTGTTTGGCCTCAAGCGGGTAGGGCCGGGGCTGCACCTTTTCGCAACCGGCATGGTGGCTATCGGCACGCTGGGCTCAGCGTTCTGGATATTGTCCGCTAATAGCTGGATGCACACGCCCACAGGGCACGCCATGAATGCTGTGGGTCAGTTTGTGCCGGTGAGCTGGTTTGAGATCATCTTTAACCCGTCGTTTCCCTATCGGCTGGTCCATATGGTTCTGGCCGCCTATCTCACGACGGCCTTCGCGATTGGCGCCGCGGGGGCCTATCGACTTTTGCGGGACGAAAGCGACGTTGCATCCCGGCGCATGTTCTCGATGGCGATGTGGATGGCGGCAATCGTCACGCCGATCCAAATCTTCGCCGGCGATCTTCACGGGCTTAACACGCTCAAGCATCAGCCCGCGAAAGTCGCTGCGATGGAGGGGCATTATGAAACACGTCGCGGTGCGCCGCTCGTTCTGTTCGCCGTTCCAGATGATGCGAACGAAACACTTCGCTACACCGTAGAAATTCCGAAACTAGGCTCGCTCATTCTCGCGCACGATGTGAATGGGCAGGTCAAAGGACTGAAAGAATGGGCGCGCGAGGATAGGCCGCCTGTTGCGCCGGTGTTCTTCGCATTTCGGATTATGGTTGGCCTGGGCATGATGATGTTGCTGCCGGGGCTGTGGAGCCTCTTGCGACGCTGGCAGGGCCGCCTGCACACGGATCGCGCCCTGCTGCGCGCAGCGCTTGTCATGGGGCCTTCGGGCTTTATCGCACTTGTGGCTGGCTGGATCGTCACTGAGGTCGGTCGCCAGCCTTACACAGTCTATGGCCTGCTGCGGACGGTGGACTCTGTGTCTCCCATCGCGGCGCCAGCGGTCGCAATATCGCTGGCGGCCTTCGTGATTTCCTACATCGCGATTTTCGGCGCAGGCGCGTTTTATGTTTTGCGCCTCATGGGCCAGCGGCCGGGCGGCGCCCCGCCTGGCGATGATCCGGGGCCCATCCGGTCTGCGGGTATTACGCCTGCTCCGGCCGTGGATGAGCGCGCTATTCCCTCGCCACACAGCGGAGCGGCGTCATGAGTCCATCCGATTTGGCTTTTGTATGGGCAGGCCTCATCGCGTTTTCTGTTTTCGCCTATGTCGTGATGGACGGCTTTGATCTTGGCATCGGAATTCTGTTTCCGTTTTTCAAACGGGACGAAGATCGCGGCGTGATGATGAATTCCATCGCGCCGGTGTGGGATGGAAACGAAACGTGGCTGGTGCTGGGCGGCGGCGGGCTCATGGCGGTGTTTCCGCTCGCCTACGCAGTGATCATGCCGGCGCTCTATGCGCCGATTATCGCCATGCTGATTGCGCTCATTTTCCGGGGCGTCGCCTTTGAATTTAGGTGGCGCACGAAGCGCGCCCAATTTCTCTGGGACGGGGGCTTTGCAGGCGGCTCCATCGTCGCCGCATTCGCACAGGGGGTGACTCTGGGCGCACTTGTCCAGGGCATCCGCGTGGAGGGCCGTGCATATGCTGGCGGCTGGTGGGACTGGTTGACGCCCTTCAGCGTCTTTACCGGCTTTGCGCTGGTGGTGGGATACGCGCTGCTGGGCGCCACCTGGCTTGTGATGAAGACATCCGGTGAACTGCATGAGCAAGCAAAGCGGTTCGCGCTGATTGCGGGCGGAGTCTCCCTTGCGATGATCGGCATGGCCAGTTTGTGGACGCCGTTCCTCAACGCGATTTATCTTGAGCGATGGTTCACGGGACCGACGGTCTGGCTCAGCGTAGCGATGCCAATGTTGGTCGGGGGCGCGGCGCTCATGCTGTATCGCGGCCTTTACAATGGCCGTGACGCGCAGCCGTTTCTTTCGGCGCTGGCGATTTTCTTCCTTTGTTATCTCGGAATCGGCATCAGCTTTTATCCGATGATTGCGCCGCCTTCGGTGTCCATCTGGGACGCTGCGGCGCCTGCTGAAAGCTTGGCGTTTTTGCTGGTGGGCGCGGTGGTCCTTATCCCGATGATTCTGGGGTACACCGCTTACGCTTACTGGGTCTTCAGGGGCAAGGTTGATCCCGCCGAGGGCTATCATTGAAAGTCGAGGACGACCCTTCCGGGCTAAAAATGTGGCTGCGCCGCGGAGCCTGGTTCTGCGTGCTCTGGCTGATCGGGGTAGGCGCGCTCATCACACTCGCGTTCATTATCCGTGCAGCTCTCGCTTAAACCACGTCCTCTTCAATGGGTAGTTTTACGGTGTAATCTTTCGCATTGTGATCTTAATGCTCCATTACACAAGGGAAAACAGATGGGTAAAAAGAATCTTACTCACTCCGTAGTTTTACCAATTGAAGACGTCTGCGACTTTTGACCATGATCCAGCCGTATTCCTGATAAGGGGCAATAACGGCGGAGAGCCGAGGGCGAGGGGGTCAGCAGGGCGGGCAGGGAGCCAATCAAGGTGGGGGGTGTATCTAGCTCTTACCTTTTTCGGGCTCAGTGACGTCGTGCGGTGCGCGCATGAACAGGATCGATTACACCAGAGAGGGACCTAACATAGCCGGCGTCAGCCTGGCTCTGTATATGCTCGTCTCGATCCTTTCGATGATGGCTGCGTACGACTTCAAGTCGCCGGATGACGTTCGAAATTCGATCGTTATAAATCTGCAGTCGCCTTATGGCGCGTCGACCAAGTCTGGCGACGATAGCAAAAACGATCCGGTCATTTTTGCCACTGTGAAGCCGGTCGTGATCGACGCGCGTCCGTGCCTGGAGCCGATATTTTTCAGCCACTTTCAGTCTCGTCCAGTAACGCGCGGTTTCAATGCGCGCGCTCCTCCTGTTTCCGAGTCTTCGGCGGCTTAACGCCGGGCGCGGTCGCTCGCTAGCGGCGGGACTGAGTTGTGAGAACCATAGGGCCGTCATCGTAGCTTTGCCTTGCAGGCGCGCGGCGCGGTCCGGGAGGGTTTGATGGAAGTAAGTATGATTGGGGCGGCCGCTAAGGCCTTTGCCCTCATGTTCGACTCTTGGACATTGCTGATGCTCGGCATCGGCGTGATCTTGGGACTAGTTCTCGGAATCATTCCGGGTATCGGTGGTCTTGCTGGAACGGCGCTGTTGCTGCCGTTCACATTCAGCATGGATCCCATTGCTGCCATGGCTCTGTTGCTGGGGCTGGGATCTACAACCGCGACGGGTGATCCTATTCCCGCTGTGCTATTCGGCGTCCCTGGGGGCGCGGGGTCGGCGGCAACAGTTCTGGATGGCCTGCCTATGGCCAAACGCGGCGAAGCTAGCCGCGCCTTGTCTGCATCCTATATGTCTTCGTTGCTCGGCGGTCTTTTTGGCGCCGCGCTCATGGGACTTACGATTCCTATGCTTCGTCCGATCATGCTGTTCATTGGATCGCCAGAACTATTGGCGTTCTCTGTGCTCGGCATTTCGTTCGTTGCAACGCTGTCGGGCAACGCGCCGCTTCGTGGCCTCGCCGCTGCGGCGCTCGGCATCATGGTCGCGATGATCGGTTCCGATCCGCAAACGGGCACGCTCCGCTACACGTTCGACACGCTTTACCTTTGGGAAGGCGCGCCGCTGACAGCCATCATTCTCGGCCTCTTTGCCTTGCCCGAACTCGCTGACCTTGCGATTGCGCGCACTGCAATTTCAGGTGATATGGCGAAAACCGACGCGTCCGGCATGATCCAGGGCGCGAAGGATTGCTTCAGGCACTGGTGGCTGATTTTGCGCTGTTCGTGGATTGGCGCGGGGCTTGGCGCGGTGCCTGGCATCGGCGGCGCGGTCGTCGACTGGGTGGCGTATGGTCACGCTGCGCGTACTGAAAAGGGCGCACAGCAGTCCTTCGGCAAGGGCGACGTGCGCGGCGTTATCGCGTCCGAAAGCTCCAACAACGCGAAAGAG
>CANMLK010000265.1 GCA_947498445.1 Beijerinckiaceae bacterium | reverse complement strand
GATTTCGACGACGAGAGCACAAGATGCAGGGCTTCAAGAGCGCCGGATCAGCTCAAAGATTTCTCTCCTCCCACGCCGCAGCCTACAACACCTTCAACGTCCAGCGTCATTTGACCTCAGCCTCCACGCATCGTGCGTTTAGCGCGGCTGCGATGGGCACGTGGCATGAGGCAGTGGCGTCCGCGTGAAAAACTCCGGGATCGTCGCGTCCTGCATCCAGATTCGATAATGTGACAGAGCCTGACAGAGCCCTCTAAACTGATCAACTGTCCAAAGGCGTACCAGAGGTCGGTCGCAGTTCCGGCGGAATACGCCATTTCTTGGTTTCTTTTCCCTCAACGATCGCTTCCAACTCGCGCCGCCAGATGCGCCGCAACATCGCGACTTGTCGATCTGAGCTGCGAAGCTGGTCCTTGTCCGGGTCGCGCGTGGGATCTAGTCCGGCCATCGCTGCGCCGTCCTGAATGACAACGATGTCTGGGCGCCACTCGACGTCGTCGACGTGTAACTCCCCGGCAAGGATGCGGGCGATCACGGAGTCTGCAGGCTCAAGCTTTTTGAGATCTTCCCGCTGCTGGGAACGCAGATTTTTGAACTCATCCGCAGCATCACTTTCCTTATGAATACACTCGATCATGAAACTGACGTGCGTATGGCGATCTATCGGCACGCGCCACGACAGGTGTTCAGCCCAGCCCTTGAAGTGCTCGAACACCATGCTGTACATGCAGTTGGGCATCAAAATATGGGACTTGCGAACGTTATTGCCGCGTCGGCCCATGCGCAAAATGCCGTACTCTGTTTCCTCGCAGGACAGTTCAGGTATTTCTGCGGTCAGCCCAACGTCCGCGAATTTTGACTTCCTGTGCACGAAATTGAAGTGCACCTCATCCACGCTGTTTTCGAGCTGATCGAAATAGCTCCACGATCTGTGGCTTTCGCGCACCTGTGTGAAGCCATCGCGATGATATGTTTCGAAATAGGGCATTGGCGGCGGCTCGCCCTCACCCAGATAGGCGAAGACAAGCCCCAAATATTCGCGCACAGGCCAGCCCTGGATCTTGCTGCGGCCTTCGCCGCCGGGCGGTTCGGCAGGTTGGCGCACACATTGTCCCGCGCCGTTATACGTCCAGCCGTGGTAAAAACATTCGAGATGCTCGCCTTGCACGCGACCGCTCGATGTTTTTGCGCCACGGTGCGCGCAATAGGGTCCAACGAGATAAGGGGCGCCGCTCTCGCCGCGATATAGAGTCATCTGCTGGCCGAGCACATTGAGCAGAACGGGGCGGTTCTTTGGCAGTTTTTCAGATGCGTAGACCGGCTGCCAATAAGAGCGCAGCAATTTGAGTGTGGGCGAATGGGGGCTGACGTCCCGGGGGTTGAGATTGCCGCTTTCCGCGGTGACTTCCAGGGCGCCGTCCATACGTGTCCTCCACGCGCCGCAGCGCTTATTTCGTTGTCGGTTGATATCTGTTCTCAAGCACGCTGTCAGTCACGTCGACAACCTCGCGCGAGGTCTGCATAAGCTCGCCAATAACCTTCTGGATCGTGTGCCCGCGCTGGGGTTCAATCTCCATGCTCTGAATTTTCGCTTCGGCAATGAGCTCGGGACTTTGCAGGGCTGCCCAAAGCGCGTCCCGAAGGACATCAAGCCGCGCCGCTGGAACATCGGGAGGCGTTGCAAACGCCCGCCCGATCGCGAGCCGCTTTGTGATGAAATCGGTGATGTCCTTGAACTCGGTCTCCGTCAGCATGTCATAGATGAAGGGCGTGTCGGGCAATTCAGGATGCTTCTCATAGCCGAGCTGCATCACGGGAATTATCTTCCCCTCACGATAATAAGACGTGCTTGATTTCACGCTGTCGAAGCCGATGCCGCAAGCCACTTCAATTTCACCGCGCTCCAGCGCCATGATCATGGACGTCGTGCTCTCGTAGCCCGGTATGACCTTGAGCCTTGCGCCGCCAAGCACCATGAATGTGTGCGCCTGCTGAACGGTCGATGAGCGTGCAGCCGTGCCGCCCGTCACCCATTCACGACCACGAAGATCGCTGATCGTGCGCAAGGGCAGCGTGTGCCACGTCACGCAAACATTTGTCAGTTTGCTCGCGCTGCCCACCCAGCCAAACCTGGCGGGATCAAAGCGCGCATTTTTGTTGCCGATTAGCGGCTCGACCGTGAGGTTGTTGTGAATGATGGCGAAGACCGACCCATCCCGCGCAGCCTGGTTGTAGAGAAAGTTTGCAAGCGCCAGCCCGCTTGCGGCAGGCATGTTCTTGACAACCACGTTAGGCGCGCCTGGAATAAAGCGGCCAATGTGGCGCGCTACGATGCGTGCATAACCATCATAGCCCGAGCCCGGGCTCGCGCCCGCATAAACATCAACCGTCTTGCCCTTGTAAAAAGCTTCCATCTCCTGGGATGATGCAGGCTGGCCCATACAAGCCAACGTAGCTAGCCCCCCCATAAGGACAAGCATCTTATTTAGAGCCGCTCGCATTGGCATGATCGCGTTCTCCCGAAGGATGTCGCTTCCGAAGGATGTCGCCGCAAGCGTACGTTGGACAACAGGAACTGTAAACACCCTCTTTTCAAAGTCGGCATTCGCTTCTAGTGTTGGGCAACGGAGGAAACGGGATGGCGGCTGCAATTATCACTGGAGGCGGGGGCGCCCTTGGCAAGGGCATCGCAAGTGTTCTGCTGAATGCGGGCTGGAATGTTGTACTGGTTGATCTGCTTGCTGAACATGCCCGCGAGGTCTCAGAAGATCTGGGCGGCGTGCCGTGGAAGACGCTGGATGTAACGCGACTTGAAGACGTCCGCCGTGTGTTTGCGGAGATCGCCGTTGAACATGATGGCCTCAAGGCTCTCGTCAATTGCGCCGGCGGCGCAATGGCTCTTGGGGTACCTAAAGGCCCGCTTGTTGACAGCGAGCCGGAGCACTGGTCTCGCTTCATTGGCGTTAATATCTACGGCATGTTTAATTGCGCTCATACTGCGGCCGGTTACATCAAGGCTGCAGGCGGCGGCGGTATCGTCAGCATCGCTTCGGGCGCAGGGATGCAAGGCGGGCCGCCGGCTAGCCGCCAGTCTGGCGCGGCGGTTTATTCGGCGACAAAGGCTGGCGTCATTGCCTTCACGCAAGCGTTGGCGCAGGAGCTTGGGCCGTCCGGCATTCGGGTGAACGCTGTTTCACCAGGCCGAAACGAATCGCGCGCAAAGCCGCTGGCGCGGATGCTTGAGATGCAGAAGAAGGAGGAGGGCGAGCAAGCTGGCAGCGGGCGCGCCTCGCCGCTTGGCCGTTTTGGAACGCCAACCGACATCGGCGAAGCGGTCTCGTTTTTGCTGTCTCAGCAAGCGAGCTACATAACGGGCTGCTGCCTGGATCTAACCGGCGGTATCCGCCTCCACTAGGATGACACCCATGCCTGTCGCATTAATTACTGGAGGCGCAGGAACGCTGGGCGTCGCCGTGGCGCAGCGGCTTGCCCAGGAGGGCTGGTCCGTTGCTTTGGCAGATATCGATCTCGCTGCCGCAGAACGCGCCGCAAAACTGCTAGGCGCAAACGCAAGCGCGGTTCACATGGACGTCACTAAATTCTCGCAGGTGCGCGATGGCGTCGCGAGTGTTGTTAAGCGTTACAGCGGGATCAATGCAGTCATCGCGGCAGCCGGTGGACGCGCGGGCGCAGACGTGGGCGCCTTCACTGAAGCGCCTGTTGAAACATGGATGCAGATCATAGAACTGCATCTGACGGGCGTGCTTAATCTGTACTATGCGACGCTGCCACACATGCGCGCCAAGCGCAGTGGCGCGCTCATCGCAATCTCAAGCGTGGAGGCTTATCGGGGGCTGCCAGACTCTGCGGTGTACTCAACCGCCAAGGCTGCCGTGGCTGTGCTGACGCAAACACTTGTGCGCGAGTGTCAGCCCGACAACATACGCGTCAATTCGATCATTCCCCCAACGAAGGAATCACTGGCGAGGTCGGGCCGCAATGATGCGGACGCCATTGTCGCAGAGACGATCGTCTTTCTCCTGTCCGAAAAGGCGGCTCTGACCACAGGCGCAGCGCTTGACTGCTCGAACGGCTGGGCATTGCATTAAAGCAAGGATGCTGTTGGATGATCTCGCGCGTAACCTAGTAGCCACCGTAGCTCGTCGTCCGTGAAGAACCTAATTTTGATGGGTGATAGTGACCCGGGCGGCTCTGTCACATTATCGAATCTGGATGCAGGACACGACGATCCCGGAGTTTTTCACGCAACCGCTACGACCTCGCGCCACGTGCTCATCGCCACCGCGCGAAACGCACGGTGCGTGCAGGCTGATGACGCTGGACGTTGAAGGTGTTGTAGACGGCGGCGTGGGAGGAGAGAAATCTTTGAGTTGATCCGGCACTCTTGAAGTCCTGCATCTTGTGCTCTCGTCGTCGGGTCGGCTGATGCGAATTCTCCGCCCGGTTGTTCCGCCACCGACCGGTGCGATGACGGCGCGCTATTCCAAGTTCTCGCGCCGCCGCGCCATAGGAACGCAGGTCATCGGTGACGAAAGTCATC
>CANMLK010000264.1 GCA_947498445.1 Beijerinckiaceae bacterium | reverse complement strand
GGGAGATTCAGGTCGATGCGGACATGGCAGGCGCCAAACGCGGCCCCCGCCAGGCCATCCGGGAGCCGACAGGCGCTTGCAACGCCCCCGAACCAGCAAAAACGCGCAGCGGGTCCAAGTCTTTGAATCCAGTCCGACAGGCTGCTAGCCATTCGATATCCCAGCCGTCGCGAACTTGCCCATCGGGCGCGATGGAATATTGCTTTACGGTTGTTGGGTCCCAACGATTCCGCTCGGATACTCCGACGGACATTGTTCTGCCGTGCTCAAGGCCAAATAGGCTGTGGATACAAAGTAGCGCGAAGTTAGAGTTCGGTGCAGGAGCTGGCTCAAGGTTCGCGGGCACTGCCGCCATCTGATTGCAATCATTCGAGGAAAGAACGCCCGAACTCATGTACACGGCGCCATTGGTGCCGAGGTATAGAACTATGGCGATTGCCTGAAACGGGATGCCTATGATCAGGCAGTCGAGTAGGAACGCCGCCAAACGCCTGAGCAATCTCGCGCGGGGACCCGGCAGCGGCGCGGGGGCTGATTCAGATAGTTCGACTGACATGAAAACCCCAGCTTCAATGGGAACGCTGTTGGAGATCCGGTTTGCTCGGCAGTTCGCATCAATTCGCCGTCCGCAGGTCCCCGCCCTTTGCCGCCCACTCCGTCCATGACCCGTCATATAGCCGCGCCGCTGGCTTGCCGCTCGCGGCCAGCGCCAGATTGAGGATCGCCGCCGAGACGCCCGATCCGCAAGAGGTGATGAGCGGGGCGTTCGGGTCAACGCCAGCCTTTGCAAATACGGCGAGCAGCGCGTCTGGAGCCTTCAATCTCCCGTCCGCAATGAGGTCCGAAGCGGGCAGGCTCACTGCGCCGGGCATGTGGCCGGAGGGCACGCCTGCGCGCGGTTCAGGCGCCTCGCCTCTGAAACGGGCGGCGGGGCGCGCGTCGGCCACTTGCGCAGAGCGGGCCTCCAGCGCCGCGCGCACATCCTCGAATGCGGCGACGGCATCGGCATGAAGCGCGGCTCGGAAGGTCGCGGGCGCGGGCTGCGCGCCGCCGCTTTGTGTCGGGCGATCTTCCGCGAGCCATGCGGGGCGGCCGCCATCCAGAACATGGACGTTGCGGGCGCCAAAGATTGTCAGCATCCACCAGACGCGCGGCGCCGAGAACAGCCCGGCGCCGTCATAGACGACGATGTCCATCTCCTCGCTGATCCCCAGCGCGCCCATGGCTGCGGCGAACGCGCCCTCGCTCGGCAGCATATGGGGCAAGTCGGTGGACTGATCGCTGATCGCGTCGATATCGAAGAATACCGCGCCGGGAATGTGCGCGCTGGAATACTCGGCCTTGGCGTCTCGTTGCATGGCGGGCAGATACCAGGACGCGTCGACAACCGCGAGGTCGGTACTACCAAGTCGCTCGGCCAGCCATGCCGTTGAGACCAGCGGGGCGGCGAAGGCGCGATCTGAGTTTGTCTTATCCATGGTTTCCTCACCATTCCCACGTGTGCGCCAGGGCACAGCGGGCCGGGCGCTTTGACGGCATTCTCCCATCATCGAACGGAGAGACGCAATGACCGCCACGCGCCAAACCCTCATCGCCCCGACCTTCTCCTTCGTCGCCTTTATCGCCGCTTTTGGCTGGATGATCCTTCACGTCGGTTGATCTTTCAGGGGCAAACAGCACGCCCCTCTTCACACGACGCCCGGTTCGGGCGTAACTCGCAGCCGGGTCAGGTTCGACCCCGAAGCGGGGAAACGTGGTGAAGACAGACGGCGCGGCGTTGATCGTTGGCGGCGGCATTGGCGGCCTCTGCGCCGCCATCGCGCTGGCGCAGAAGGGATGGACCGTCCGCGTTCTCGAACAGGCCCCGCAATTTGGCGCCATTGGCTACGGCATCCAGCTGGGGCCCAATGTCTTTCCCGCGTTCGACCGGCTTGGCGTGAGCGAGGCGGTGCTCGCAAAGGCGACCCTGCCGCAGAACGTGTGGATGTTCGACGCCTTCGATGGCCAGCCCGTGACGCGCGTGCGCACGGATGATGAATTCAAACACCGCTACGGCGCGCCCTATGTCGCGATCCATCGCGTCGATCTGCACAACATTCTGGTGGATGCGTGCAAGCGCTATCCCGCAATTACTCTAGACGAGAACGCCGCTGTCACGGGCTTTGAAGACAAGGGCGACCATGTTGTCGTCACAACGCAGGACGGGCGGCGCATCACGGGCGCGTTTATCATTGGCGCTGATGGTCTTCGCTCGCGCATCCGCGCGCAGATGATCGGCGAGAGCGATCCCAGCCTTAATGGCTACGTTGCTCATCGCACCATCGTGCCCATTGAGAAAGCGCCGAAAGGCTTTCCGCTTGGCGATGTCGCGCTGTGGGGCGGGCCGGGCTTCCACATCGTGCATTATCCGCTGCGCGACATGACGCTGTTCAACATCGTCGCGGTGTTCCGCACGCAGACGTTCTCGCAAAAAGGCGATGTTGAAAGCTACCGCGCCGAATTGCAGCAGACGTATGCACAAGCCCATCCCGCGATGCGCGAAATGATCGCGCTCATGGATCTCGAACGTCGCTGGCCTGTTGGCGACCGTGAGCCGCGCCGAGGCTGGTCGCAGGGCAGGGCGTGTCTCATCGGCGACGCAGCGCACGCAGCACTGCAATCACTGGCGCAGGGTGCTGGAATGGCGATCGAGGATGCGATTGTCTTCACCGATTGCATTGAGGCGAGCGGCGACGATTACGCAGCGGCGTTCAACGCGTTCGAGAGTAAACGCCTCAAGCGCACCGCGCGCGTGCAACTGGAAAGCCGCCACCTGTGGTTCCAGCTCTACCACACCGGAGGCGTCGAAACCGACGTGCGCAACGAAGCCTGGCGCGCACGCACGGATGAGGACGTCTGGCGCTGTCTCGACTGGCTGTACAAGGACGCGCCGGGTTGACGCTCAGACGAGCCCCGCGTCTATCGTGACACGCTTCTCCATCCACGCCGGCACGGGCAAATTCTTCTCCCGCAAGAATGCCGGATTGAACAGCTTCGACGCGTAGCGAACGCCGGAGTCGCACAAGATGGTCACGATCGTATGTCCGGGCCCCAGCTCTTTGGCGAGGCGAATGGCGCCGGCGACATTAATGCCGGATGAGCCGCCCAGAAGCAGGCCTTCGTGTTCAGCCAGATCGAACACGATGGGCAAGGCTTCCTCGTCGGTAATCTGGAAGGCCAGATCAATCGGCGCGTCGACGAGGTTCGCGGTGATGCGGCCTTGCCCGATGCCCTCCGTGATGGAGTTTCCCTCGGCCTTCAGCGTTCCGGTTGTGTAATACGCGTAAAGCGCGGCGCCCATCGGGTCGGCCAGCGCAATCTTCACGTCCTTGTTGCGCGCTTTCAGCGCCATGCCGACGCCCGCCAGCGTGCCGCCTGTGCCCACCGCGCAGGTGAACCCATCGACCTTGCCGTCGGTCTCATCCCAGATTTCCGGGCCCGTGGTGTCGATATGGCCCTGCCGGTTGGCGACGTTGTCGAACTGGTTTGCCCAGACGACGCCCTGCGGATGCTCCTTGGCGAGCCGTTCCGCCAGTCGCCCGGACACTTTCACGTAATTGTTGGGGTTGGAGTAGGGCACGGCGGGCACTTCGATCAACTCGGCCCCCTGCAGCCGGAGCATGTCCTTTTTCTCCTGGGACTGCGTGTCGGGAATCACGATCACTGTGCGAAAGCCCATGGCGTTGGCCACCAGCGCGAGACCGATGCCGGTGTTCCCGGCGGTGCCCTCAACGATGATGCCGCCCGGCTTGAGGGCGCCGCGCGCGATGGCGTCCTTGACGATGGCCAAAGCCGCCCGATCTTTCACGGACCCGCCCGGATTCATGAACTCAGCCTTGCCGAGAATCGTGCAGCCCGTTATCTCGGATGCATGGCGCAGCTTGATAAGCGGCGTGCGGCCGACGGCTCCGATAACGTCCCCGGAAAATTGCATGCCCTGGACTCCCTTTCGGGCGGCAAGCTATGTGGCGCGCGTGCGCTTCGCAAGTGCAGGGCGTATCCTTGGGCGAGAGTTTAGTCCGTCCGCAGGCGCGAGCCTTGCCTTTGGCAGCGCCCGAGTGACGAATATAAGGGGTCTTGTGATCCACCCGCTGGAAGTTGCCGTAAAGCTTGTATCCGGCGCATCCCGGACAGTCTCACACGGTAAGCGAGGCAAGACAGGTGAGCAGCACAGACCTTCAGCATCATGACAGTCGCGGCCTGAACGATCTGTTAGTGGCCTATAGCGCCGGGTCGCTTGATCCCGCTCGCCACGCTCTCGTCGCGTCACATCTTCTTTTGAATCGTCAAAATCGCCGGTTCGTTCGGGCCATCGAGAACACGGTGGCTTCTGAATTGTCGCTGGCGCCGGGCAGCGCCGCTGTCGCGCGTCGCGATACGCGGCTTGCCGCAATTTTCGACGCTGGTGACGCGCCGTCGTTCGAACGTGAGGCTCTGGGGGCGCAGGTTCTGCCGACGCCGTTGCAACGTTTCATGGGCTGCAGCCTCGATGATGTGTCGTGGAGTTTCGTGGTGCCCGGCGTGCGTGAATGTCGCCTTGGCGATGTCGGGCGGGGGTCTGTAAGCCTGCTGCGGG
>CANMLK010000263.1 GCA_947498445.1 Beijerinckiaceae bacterium | reverse complement strand
AAGGCGGCAGTAAAAAGCCTGTCTGGCGGTCAATCTCGCGGAAATTGTCCATCGGAGCGGCCGCCATCATCGCGAGGAATCAATACGCTGTTTCTACGCTTGCCCTTGCCCCGCCGCCAGGACAAGTTAAGTCCGACAGGCTGCTAGGCTTTCCGCTTGTGTTGCAGCGCGTCACCGCCCCGGTAGCACCATCACCGTTGTGCGTCGCGGCAGCTTCTGGCGCGACAATGTGACAACCGGCGAGGCAAGGGTCTCGATCGGGAAACGCTCGCGCGCAAGGTCAAGAAACTGGTTCAGCGTGTGCGCGCTGAAATAGTGCATCGGCACGACGACCATCGGCTGGATCGACCGCACCACTTCCAGCATTTGTTCTTTGGATAGCGTGTAGCTGCCATCGACGGGCACGAGCGCGATATCTATGCGGCCCAACTGGCTCAGGTGCTCGACGGTCAATTCGTGATGCAGATGGCCCAGATGCGCCACGCACAATTGCGAAGCCTCGAACACGAAGATCGAATTGCCGCCGCGTTCCGTCCCCTCCCAGCCGCGTATATTCGTGGCGACATTGCGGATGCGCATGTCCTGAATCGTCACATCATGCTCGGCGGCGCCGCCGTTCGGGTTCCAGCCGCGCAGCACATGGGCGATGCCGGGATCGGGATTGTTTGTGTAATGCGTCGAGTGCGCGCGGTTCATCGTGATGACGTTGGGTAACGTCTGCGGCCGCACGTAGTCGTTGTAATCGGTAGCGACTCGCACACCGCCCGGAGTTTCGATCAGAAAAGTCGCGTGTCCGACGAAGCGAATGAGAAGTTCATCTTCACGCAATGATGCGGGGATGATGCGGGGCTGATCGCGCGAAATAAGCCGCGGGCAGCCCTCCGGCTTGGAGGCTTGCGCGGCTGCGGGCGTTGCGAATGCCAAAATGGCGGCGCAGGCGGAGGCTAAAAAGGCAAGGCGGGTCAAGCGTGCGCTCCCCTGTCTCGTTCCGTTTGGAAACTAACATGGAGCGCGGCGTCTTACGCGCCAGACCTGGCTTCACAACATCGTGTTTTGTCGACGACGCTTTGCCAATCGGCGGCGCCGACTCCCCAATGACAAAAACTTGATAGAGCTAGCCCCGTACGCGAGCAAGCCGCCCTTCCTTCGCCAGAATTGATCCACATCTGAAAGGAATGAATATCTTTCGCCTGATCGCGCTCGCCTGCCTCATCGTGTTCTTGCTGCCAGTCGCGGTGCGCGCCGCCATATACTGGGCGGGCGATGACGACAGCCATTGGTCCCGCGCAGACTGGTCAAGCACACGCATCCTGCCTGACCCGCAGGCGCACGAACCGGCCATGGTCCGGGTCTACTCCTCCCGCGTGGGTCGCTGGCGCGGGATTTTCGCGACGCATTCCTGGATCGTCGTGAAGGATCATGGCGCATCCAGCTATCAGCGGTTCGACAAGGTGGGATGGGGATCGCCGATCCGGGTGAACGGCTATGCGCCCGATGGCCGCTGGTTTGGCAATGACATCGAGCCTGTTTTCGCCGCAGACGGAGACGACGCCGAAAAGCTGATCCCACGTATTCGCGCGGCTGTTGAGGCCTACGCTTACAGGAACCGCGGCGACTACCACGCCTGGCCGGGGCCCAATTCAAACACGTTTGTGGCAAGCGTGCTGGCGGCGGTGCCTGAAGCGCGCGCGGCGCTTCCCTCGACGGCGATCGGCAAGGACTTTCCGACCAACGGCGACTGGATTGGCTGGGCGCCGTCGCGCACCAGGTTTCGGCTGAACCTCGGTGGCTATCTGGGCGCCACGTTCGCCTGGGTTGAGGGCGTGGAGATTAACTTCATGGGCCTCGTCGCCGGACTCGACATCCGCAGGCCGGGGTTGAAAATTCCCGGCTATGGCCGCATCGGCGTGTGACGGGCGCACGGTGGGGATGCTAAAGGATCGTGCAAAGGATCCGCACCATGACGTCATCAGATTTTGCCGCGCGCGGCGACAAGACCGAGATCGAGGAAGGCGCCGGCTTTGCGCCTAAGTTCGACCGCGACGGGCTGATTGTTTGCATCACCACCGAGGTTGAAAGCGGTGACATCCTCATGGTCGCTTACATGAATGAGGAAGCCTTGCGGCTGACGCTGGACACCGGCGTCGCCCATTACTGGTCGCGCTCTCGCAATGCGCTCTGGCGCAAGGGCGACACATCGGGCCAGGTGCAGAGCGTGGTTGATCTTCTCGTCGATTGCGATCAGGACGCAATCCAGCTCAAAGTCACAGCTGGCGGCGACGGCAAGGCCTGTCACACCGGCCGACGCTCCTGTTTCTACAGACGCACCGTCAAACGAGATGGTGCGCTTCGACTTGAGAAGATCGAGGGCTGATCAGGCGGTTGCGATGTATTCGCGCAGCGCCTGTTGCTCATCTTCCATTTCCGCAAGACGATGTTTCACCACGTCGCCGATGGAAACGATGCCCGCCAGCTTGCCGTGATCGAGGACGGGAAGGTGTCGAAAACGCCCTTCCGTCATCTCACTCATCACCGATTGAATGGTCGCCGACTCGACCGTGGTGACGACATTGCTCGACATGCAAACGGACACGGGCTCATCAAGCGACGATGGGCCTTGCGTTGCAATCATGCGGACGATGTCGCGTTCCGAAACGATGCCCGCAACTGTGCCGGACTCGTCCGTGATGACAAGCGCGCCCAGGCGCCGTGCAAACAAGATGCGCACAGCTTCCGACACCTTGCATTCCGGGGAAATCGTGAAAACGTCGCGGCCTTTGGCCGACAATATGCGCCTAACAGTCATGAAGGCGTCCTCCTGCATCTCACCGGGCTTAATGCCCCTTCCTGATGAGGAAATAAATGATGCGCGCCGACTCAATTTCCTGCAAGCTGAACAGCGAATTTTTGCGCATCTAATATTCAGGCCCACGGACAATGGCCTGCCGCGGCGGGTCAAACAGGGAAAAAAGCAAAAAGCCGGCGAGGAAGCCGCCGATATGGGCTTCCCAGGCGACGCCATGCTCGGACATTCCAAGCGGAACGGCGAGAAATCCAACAACAAGATTGATCGCGAACCAGATCGCTGCGAACTGCAGAACCCGGCGATCCCTGAACGCCGGGCCCAAGGCGAGAGCCGGCTGGCGGGCCGAGTCGTTGGGCGACAGCGGCGGCCCGCGCCAGGATCGGCCGCCAAGTGGCGCGCCGGGCTGGAAGATGAACCGCAGCGCGGCGGCTGTCAGGCCGGACACAGCGGCGGAGGCGCCAATAACCGGCACAAGGTCCACGGGACGCATCAAATAATGCGCTAACGCCCCTGCAATTGAAGTCACCGCGAACAGGGCGAGGAACCTGCCCGCCCCAAAACGCCGCGCAACCGGCGCCCCGAAGGCAGTGAGCCAGAGACCGTTGACGGCAAGATGCGTCCAATCAGCGTGAAGGAAAGCGTAGCTGAGAGGGGTCCAGAATTTGGGACGCCCTGTCCCGAGCAGGAATTGGGCTATCATCAGCCGTTGCCTGTCGCCCTCTTCCGCAAGACGCGTCAGTTCTTGCGCGACCGCGTCCGGGTCGATGGCGAAGGTGAACTGGCCGGGCACGAAAGCCAGCGCCTGCAGCAGGTAGGAATCATCGGTGCCGGACAGGCCATATTCCCGCAGCGCGTGGATGGCTATCAACAGACCAAGCATCGCGAGAACAATTCCCGGCAGATTGAACACAGGCTCGCGGGCGCCCTCAGCCATCTTGATCCCCCAGTGCGGCGACCCCGGCCGACCCCTCCCTCCATGAATGGAATGGCGAAGAAGGGCAAGCGCAAGAACTAACGCGAGAACTGGCACGCTATCCGCTACCGCAGTTATCGGGTGCGACAAAACGGGGGGCGCCGGTTCAATTCGGCGCACTCGGCGGTGGGAACGTCACAAAATGAAACAGGCAGCGACCATCGAGCTATTCTCGTATTGGGACTCGCTGCGCGCGGGCGTCAATAAGGCGCATCTTGACGTCTCGACCGCACAAGTGCGGACGGCGCTCGCCGGGACGTTCCTTGTTGAGGTCGACCAACGCAGGGCTTACCCGCTACGCGTCATTGGCGGCTCACTTGCGCGCCTGACAGCGAACGCGCGTCTGGGCGCATCGTTTCTCGAATGCTGGGATGTGGACAGTCGCGACCTGCTGGAAGCGATGCTGCAAGTGGTCCACGAAGAACGGCTGCCGGTCGTTCTGGGCGCGAGCGCGCGCAGAAGTGATGACGGACGCCTGCCGGTGGAGTGTCTGCTCCTGCCGCTTGCCGCCGGTCATTCTGGCAAACCGCGCATATTGGGCGGCGTCGCGCCCAGTGGCCCGCTAAGCCGCCGAGGCAGCGCGTTTCCACTGGAGATCGTGTCCGCCCGAACGATCCGAAATTCCACATTAGCACTCGAGATGTCTGGCGCGCTCCAGGTCTCCCAACCAGCCTCCCCCATCCCCCATGCCTCCACACCACAGGCTCTGGCGTCTGCGTTGCGGGACACTGGCGTTCCCCTTCGTGTCATTGACGGAGGGCGTTTATGAACGCTTCCGTTTAATTCGTCCTTAACCTCAGAGCGCTAGGCTCCAATAGTTCAGCGGAGCTTCAGCG
>CANMLK010000262.1 GCA_947498445.1 Beijerinckiaceae bacterium | reverse complement strand
TCAATCGTCAGCGCGCATATTTGGACACGATGAATGTCAACGCGCTCTAAACTCGCTCCAATTTATAAACTCGCTCCAATTTACATGGTCCCGCTTACGCTTACACAGCCGGAGTCGATCCCGGCCTCTGCATGCACTACATAATCTATGCGCCGCGCCGACAAGTGACAGGGACAAACTTACACCGCATGACGTTACCCGAGCGAGCCGCCGTAAGCGGGACCCAGAAGACGCCCCCCATCGCGGACAACGTGGATGTCCACGCCGAGGCGGATCGTGGCCGACTCGCCTTTAGGCCCGGCGCAATGCCCTTGCGAGGTTGGCGCGACGTCCTGATCCGCGCGTTCGGCGGAGTGTTTGAGGATCGCATCTTCGCGCTTGCTGCAGGCGTTGCGTTTTACGCCGTGCTCGCTGTTTTTCCCGCCATGGCTGTAACGCTGTCAGTATATGGATTGTTTGCGGATGCGACCTCGGTAGCGTCCCATCTGCAGCTTCTTGCAGGCGTGCTGCCGCCCGGCGCGACAGAAATTCTTGCCGAGCAAATGACGCCCCTGACCCAATCGCGCCCTGTGCTGGGTTGGACGCTCGCAGGCAGCGTTATCATCTCGGTCTGGAGCGCCAACGCAGGCGTGGCGGCGTTTTTCGACGCGTTAAATGTGATGTATCGGGAACAGGAGAAGCGGCCGCTGTGGCGCTTCTACGCGACAAGCCTGCTGTTCACGTTGCTGGCAATCGTCTTTCTCGCCCTGGCTCTCGGCGCCGTCGTTGTCTTTCCGGTGGCGCTCAACTTTTTCGGATGGGCAAGCTCGGAAAAGCAAATTGTTGCACTGGCGCGCTGGCCATTCATGTATGTAATTCTCGTGTTGGTGCTCATGGTGTTCTACCGCTACGGCCCAAGCCGCAGGCGAACGCAATGGCGCTGGGTAAGCTGGGGCAGCATCATCGCGGGCGTGCTGTGGATCGGCGTATCTATGGCCTTTTCCCGCTACGTTGCGAGTTTCGACGGCTACAACCGCATGTATGGTTCGCTTGGCGCCATCATCGCCTTCATGGTGTGGTTGTGGTTGTCGAGCGTCACGGCTCTGCTGGGCGCGAAGATCGACGCGGAGGCTGAGTTGCAAACCGTGCGCGACACGACGACCGGCGATGAAAGACCCTTGGGCCAGAGGGGCGCTTATGTCGCGGACAACCTCGAACAATCGCCCTGACTTCAGCCGCGCCAGAATTGCGGCATGAAAAGGATCAGCACGGTAAACAGCTCCAGCCGGCCCAGCAGCATGGCGAAGCTCAGAATCCATTTGGCGGCATCGGGCAGCGATCCGTAATTACCGCTGGGGCCGATGATTGGCCCCAGACCCGGCCCGACATTGGCGAGCGACGCGACGGCGGCGCTGGCGCTCGTCAGAAAATCCAGATCGAGCGCCATGAGAGCGATGGTCAACCCGCTGTAGCAGGCGAAAAAGATCGAAAAATAAACGACCACTGACCCGATCACATCATCCGGCAGAACGCGGCCCGCATACGAGCGCACGAACACGCCGCGCGGATAAAGAAGGTGAAGAAAGTGCCCGCGAAACATGCGGGCCATGACTTCAAAGCGGAAGATCTTCATGCCACCGCTTGTCGAGCCCGTGCATCCGCCAATGAACGTCAGCCCAAAGAACAGGCCCGTCGCGACGTTGCCCCATAGCGTGTAATCGGTTGTCGCGTAACCTGTTGTTGTGACGATTGAGACCACACTGAAAGCGCTATGGCGCAATGAATCCGCCAAATTATACTTGCCGGCGAACCACAGCCCAGCCGCCACTATTACGATAGTTGCGAGGAGGAAACCGAAAAGCGCGCGGACCTGACTATTGCGCAGGGGATCGCTTCGGCCCTGGAGAAACTGGACATAAAGGACGTAGGGCACGGCGCCTGAAAGCATGAAAACGACTGCCGCCCAGTCCAGTGCGGGGTTATTCCACTTGGCGAACGAGCTGTCGGACGTCGAGAACCCGGCGGTTGAGACCGTGGTCAACGCGTGAGCAATCGCGTCAAACGGAGACATTGCAATCAGCCAGTACGTCAAGGCGCAGGCAATTGTCATCGCCACATATACGCCAAGCATGGCGTTAGCAATTTCCTTGGCGCGCGGCAACACCTTGTCCGAGCGGTCGGACGATTCCGTACGGAACAATTGCATACCGCCGACGCCCAGCGTAGGAAGAATGGCGATCGCGGTTGCGACAATGCCGATGCCGCCGAGCCATTGCAGCAGCGCTCGCCACAGCAAAAGCCCCTGCGGCGCAGCGTCAAGGCCGGTCAGGACTGTTGAGCCGGTTGTCGTCAATCCCGCCATCGATTCAAAAAGAGAGTTTGTAAAACTCCCGCTGAGTTCCTGATAACCGGAAAAGTAAAGCGGCAGCGCTGCAAACACAGCCACGGTGCTCCAGGC
The DNA here is from genome assembly GCA_947498445.1 of Beijerinckiaceae bacterium. Lineage (GTDB taxonomy): Bacteria > Pseudomonadota > Alphaproteobacteria > Rhizobiales > Beijerinckiaceae > Terripilifer. The sequence goes on along the minus strand of CANMLK010000262.1, from coordinate 2,223 downwards.
GAACGGCGTCAGCAAAAACGCTTGCCGCAATGTCAACCCAACTTCCAAGCGGCAATGAAAAATTTGCAGCGCGGCGAGGCCGCACAGGAAGGTGACTACGCTTGACGCAGCGAAAACTTTCCAATGCTCATCGCCGACAAAAAAATCCAGAGCCATCGGCGCCAGCATCGTCGCGGCGAGCGCAACGAGCATGCCGCCCGTGAGGAAGAGAACGGGACGAATGGCGAGCGAACTCGGCTGCGGCGCAACGCGCCGGCGACTTCCAAGCACCGCGCTCATGCCTCGGCGTCCTGCGCGTCACCGCTTTTGTCGCCGGTCAGCAGGACTTCCGACTCGGCAAGCGCCGCGCCGTTTACGAGCGCAATGACGCGATCACCCGGTTCAATCTGCAAGTCGCCTGTCACGGCGATCATGCGGCCGCTGCGGACCACCGCTCCGATCAGCATGCCTTCTGGCTTTTCCAAATCGCGCAGCGGAGCAGCCACAAGCGGAGAGCCCGACTGCGCCACCGCGTCGATGATTTCACCAAGATCTTCGCGCAGGGCATAAACGCCGGCAATCGAGCGAGGTCTTAGCTGACGCAACAGGGTCGAGATGGTGGTGGCGTTGGGATTGACCACGACATCGATATTGAGAGGTTCAAGCAGCGGCTCATATGTCGTCTTGGTGACCAGCGCGATGGCACGTTTGCTGCCCGCGCGCTTGGCGAGCACCGCCGAAAAGATGTTCGTTTCATCATCGTTCGTGACGGTGACCACCGCATCGGCGGCGCCCGCATTCGCCTCGATCAGCATTTCGCGGTCGAGCGCGTCTCCATGCAGCACAATCGCCGCTTCGCCGAGCAAGCGGGACACGTACTCCGCGCGCGGGCGGGAGGCCTCAATAATGCGCATCGATACGGAAGGAGAGGTCAGCGCAAGGTTGCGCGCCAGATTGAGGCCGACATTTCCTGCCCCGACGATCAAGACACGACGGGCGACCCCGTCCGTATGACCGAGCATGGCGATCAATACGCGCGCGTGGCGTGGGTCCACGAGCGCATAGAGATCGTCGCCAAGTTCGAGCTGGTCGTTCGCATCCGGAATGAACCCGGCGCCGCCACGGATGATCGCCAGCGGCGTCAGCATCGCGCCGGGCGCAAGCGCCGCCAGTTCAGAGACCCGCTTGCCGATGGCGGGCGAGCGCGCGACGTTGCAATGCACCCCCAGTAATTGGACAGCGCCGTGCGCAAGCATTGCGCTGTCGAATGCGCCGGGCGCCGCCAGACGTCGGGCGATGCCCTGCGCAACTTCGTACTCAGGCGAAATGACCACGTCGATAGCCAGGCGGTCGTTGCCAAAAAGCGTTGCTATGCCGGGGTTGAGATAACCTTCGTGGCGCACGCGCGCTATGCGGCGCTTCACCTTGAACAGCGAATGCGCGACTTCGCAGGCGACCATGTTGACTTCGTCAAAACGCGTGACTGCGATCAGCATGTCCGCGCTCGCCGCGCCCGCGCGCTCCAGCACTTCAGGATGGGAGGCGTGGCCGACGATGCCCTGGACGTCGTAGCTCTCATCTACCCGTTGCGCTTGCGCGGGGTCAGAATCGATGACCGTGACGTCCACTTTCTCGCTCGCCAGATGCCGGGCGATGGTGGACCCCACCTGCCCCGCCCCGCAGACGATAACCCGCATGGATTCCCCCGACCGTTACGGTCCTGACTTAGCGCCGAAACAGGCCTCATGCGCAAGTCATGGTCAATCAGCGAAAGCCGCCTGATATCCGGCCTCGTTGAGCCGACGGAGAATTTCGTCCGCATGTTCGGGCCCGCGCGCCTCCAGCGTCAATTCCATCACCGCCTCGCGGGCGGGGAGAGAGAGCAGAGAGCGAAAATGATGCACTTCGATGACATTGGCGCCAGCATCGGCAATTACGGCGGCTGCGCTGGCGAGAAATCCCGGCTGGTCGGCGACCGCAATACGCAGCGTCACGATGCGCATTTCGCGAACGAGTTCGCGAACCAGCAGCGACGACAGCAGGCGCGCATCAATTTTGCCTCCCAACAAGATCAGCGCCACGCGCTTGCCTGCAAGGTGCCGTCGCGAAGGTGGTTGGAATTGGCTGACGCGATCTCCAGCTTCATGAAGTTATCCGATCATGCGGCGAGGTCAATGGGTTGATCGGATGGCTTGTCGGCGAGGGTCTTCCAGCCATCGACTTTGCGCATTGTGATCTGCCCTG
>CANMLK010000261.1 GCA_947498445.1 Beijerinckiaceae bacterium | reverse complement strand
TTGCTTAAGAACGTCGAGCGGGCATTGGACGCGATCGACGAGGTTGGACGTAGCGCGACGGAGTTGGCACGCACGCACGCTGGCGCGCTGCGCGTCGCCTGCATCCCCTCGGTCGGGACAGGGTTCCTGCCGAAAGCGGTCGCCAGCTTCCTTCGGACGAATCCCGACGCCTCGCCGACGCTGTATGTGCGGACTGCCAATTATGTGATCGAGCGGGTGAGCGGCGTGCGCGCAGATATCGGGCTCGTGTCTGAGGCGGTAGATCAGCCGGGTGTGGACTCCAGACTTTTTCATGATCTGCCTGGGGCCGTGTGTATCTTGCCGCCGGGGCACCCGCTGGGGCGCAAGATGACAATCGAGGCTGCCGACCTTGAAGGCGAGGCCTTCATTTCGGTCGGGAGGGACAATCCGTTCCGGTTTCTGATTGACCGGGCGTTCGTCGATTCAGGGGTGAAGCGGCGCGTCGTGGTTGAATCGAGCCATATTTCGACGGCCTATGGCCTCGTGGCGGAAGGCGTTGGCGTCTCCGTTGTCGACCCGTACACTGTGTTTTCAAACTCCAGACAAAGTAGCGTGATTGTCAGGCCGTTTGTTCCCGAGATCAGGTTCGTCGTAAATCTGCTCAAGCCGACAAACAATCCTGCGCCACGGATCGTCGAGGAATTTCTCAAGCACCTCGAACTTGAACACGCCAAGATGGCGAAATCGATGAAGACGTTGATGTCGCGCGGCTTGTAAAAGTCAGGCTGCGATCAGAAACAACCCGCCGAGAATGGCTAGATTGTTGAAGAAAGCTCCGCGCTTCTCGCGCCGCTTTGATGGGTCCTGGATCGTCCAGAAGCTCTGGTAGAGATATGTCGCGATCAGTGTGAATATGATCAGCATGAGAGCCCCGACGCGGGCATAGACGTCAAACGTCACCATCACGCCGCCGGCAAGCATCATCGCCAGGGCGCAGACGAGCACAAAGTCGGGAGCTGGAAATCCCCTGTCACCCAGTTTCTTCGAGTGGTTCGTGAACCGCGCGCGCGGCAAGGTTGAAATCGCCTGATTGATGAAAACGCTGCCAACCATGACGTAGCCGGCGATCGTGAGGATGTTATGGTTAGCGTGAAACATGAAACCTCGACTCAGATAGTGGTGTTCTCAAGCCAAAAGTTAGCCATGTCTGCACAGCGAAGAAATGTCACGTCTTCGTGCATGCGGACATGCGTGAGAAAACGATCGAGCACACTTGCCATGCCAGGCGTTCCCGTCTTGTGGACATGCATGGCGAAAAAGAATTTCATCGGCCGAAGTCGCGCCTCTTCGTACACGGCGTCAAACTGACACTTGAGTTGGGCGAGGCTGCCTTCGAGACCAAGCGGAATGATTTCCGTGTCGGTGAAGTCCGGCTTTGCGTAGCCGACGGAAACAACCTTGCGTCCATTGACGTCCATCACGTAGGGAATGTCGCAATCCTGGTAGTCGGCGTCCCAGATCAGTCCCGCTTCTGCAACCAGCTCAAGTGTATGTTCCGTTGCCCGCGGCCCTTGCGACATATGCCCAATCGGGCGCTTTCCGATGACGCGCTCGATGGCCGCGATCGTCTTGCCGATAGCCTCGCGTTCCTCTTCGCGCGACGTGAACTGCGGGGGATGAACACACTGGTCCCAGCCGTGAGACGCGATTTCGTGGCCTTGGCGGTCGAGCTCTATGAAGCTCTCCGGCCAGAGTTCAATAGCAAGGCCGCTGCTCATCACCGTCGTCTTCACGTTGTGCTTCGCCAGGATGTCCATCAACCGCCATATGCCAGACTTGAAGCCGTACTCGCGCGAGCAGAGCGACGCGTAATCCTTGATGTTGCCGGACGCGCGTCCACTGGGGCGCGGGAGACTTTCCCATTCATGCATGAGCTTGAGGCACACGGCCACCCGCGCGCCGCCGGGCCATGCACGAAACCAGTCGGGCCGCTCAATCTTCTGCGGCCTGTAGTTCCATTGATACCAGTCTGGAATTGGCGTCGGCATTGATGGGTATCCCTCGTCCAGAATCTTTCGGTAGTGTCGCGAGTGATGTGATTGGGTCTGTTCGCGCTAAAGCTTTTTAGCTTGGTGCGACCACTGCTTTTACGACAGCTGCAAGAGAGTCGCTTTCAGTCAATTGTTTTGCCTTCGCCCTGTTGGTCACGTCATTCGTCGGCAGATAAAGTTGCTGGTAGATAGCAGGTCCGAGCATGGGTATTCCCAGTTCATGCGCCATTCGCAAGGCGATCCCTGCGATGCGGTATTGGCCGCCCGTTGGCATATCTCGGTACTTCTCGAAATACCTGTCGATCACATGGCTCTGAGCCTCGCCCCCGTGAACCGCGCGACTGACTGTCGCCTGATCGAGTCCTATCGCTTTCGCGAGTTTCATGCCTTCGTCGGCGGCAAACCGGTTCAGCGCCAGCATGATGTGATGAACGATACGCGTCTTGGCGCCCGCGCCAACCGGGCCCATATGAACGATCGTCTTGCCGGATGTCGCAAAGACGGGTTCGCAGCGCTCGAAATCCTCTTTTGACGCGCCAACCATGTAGAGAAGCGTGCCAGCTGCAGCTCCTTCCCGACCACCGCTGATCGGGGCATCGACAATGCTGACGCCTGTCTTCGCCGCGAGTTCGTTCAGTTTGACTGCCGTTTCGGGCTCGATGGTGCTGTGAATCACGATGATGGAGCCCGGCTTGGCGCCAGCAAGGATACCGTTTTCACCTTCGATCACAGAGCGAACCTGATCGTCGTCTTTCAGTCCGAGCCCGATAATATCTGCAAACTGACCCACTTCTCTGGGAGATTTGCCGATCTGCGCGCCGGCTTTCTCAAATTCGTCCAGCGTCTGCTTGTTGAGGTCGTAGACCATAAGCGAGAATTTTTTGAGCAGATGCATAGCCATTGGCTTGCCAATAATGCCTGCGCCAATGAACCCGGTTTTCAAACTCATGTTGGTCCCCTTGTCCCGTATCAGTGCGCGGGATCCTGCAAGGCGTCGGGGCCCATGCGGGCAATCGTCGCTTGCTGATAAACTGGTGAATACTTGCGTGCGGCGTTCGTGCGGTCGGGCCGGCCATCAGGCGCCGTGCGAGGCCGCATGTGGAGTCTGAAGTCGGGTCGCAGGCAGATGTTTGCAGCAGGATCGCGGAACGTGTTGATGGGTTCGCCGCCTGCTTCTACAATTTGGATCTGCGCCTCAAGAAGTTTTCTCAGCTGCATGATGTTTCTATCGCCGGCGCCGAGCATCTCGCGCGTCCGATCGTAGATTTCACCTTGCGACATCCAGTAGAGCATGTCCTGCGCACAATTGCTGTCGAGCATGGACCAGTCGGGCTCGACGCCCTCTACGATGCGCGGGACTGGCACATCGAACACCGGAATGTCGCGGGGATCGCGTTGTGGCGGCAGGTTAACACCCAATTCCTTCTGCGCGTCCACATCGAAGGTCGTGTACCAGATGTGCATTGTATGGGTATCATCGACCGGAACCCGCATCTGATATGTGATGTCGCTCTGCGCGTCGGTGTATGGGAAGATCACCGCGCCAACCCCATGGGCGCCAATCTGCCGATCCTTGCCTTCCATGTATCCTTTCGCGCCTGATGAATTTTCGTGGCGATGCAGGTCATGCCGCCCGAGCTTTTCGAGCACGTAATTGGAGAATTTAAAATGTCCCGTCACGACGTGCGAGGTGTCGCCCGCGTTCTCGACAGTCTGTAGCCAGTTGCAGGGAATGGTCGCGAGGCCAATCTCGCGGAAGACGTCGTCGATAACGAAAGGCTCCCACCGCGGCAAAAGCGGTCTCGGCTCTGGTCCGAGATAGGCGAAGATCAATCCGCCCAGTTCTTCCAAGGGATAGGCTTTGATTTTGACCTTGTCGCGGTAGCGGCTTTCAGGATTGCTGAATGTCTCGAAAGGCTGTTCCAGGCATTTGCCCTCGGGATCAAACATCCAGCCATGATAGGGGCATCTGAGGCCCGCCTGCTCTGGGATACCGTAAAGAAGACTTGCCCCCCGGTGGGGGCACCGCGGCTCCACGAGACCGAGGTGTCCGTCTTCACCCCTATAGAGCACGAGCGTTTCGCCAAGGAGTCTCACCTGACGGGTGCCGCGTGTCGGTAGCTGAGCGCTCGCGGCGACAGGGTGCCAATATCGCCGCATCAACTCACCACACGGCGTTCCCGCACCCACGCGGGTCAAGCGCTCGTTCTGTTCCCTCGTCAGCATGGAATTCCTCAATCTCATGAAGCTCGTGCCGAGCTGGTTCTGAGGAGATGGTAAATTAAAAGGACGCCTCGATTCAACAGGAAAGCGCCGGTATGCGCTTTTCTATGAGTTCATAACCTTATTGAATGATTCTTTATCTTCTCACGTTCAAGCTGGTCTTTCTTAGTGTCTGTCCGATGAGATGTTGAATCGGATGAATCATTTGTGATTCAAGGAAGGCGGCCTGATTCGAAGGAGCCGCCAATGTGGACGACGGAAAATCGTGGACGTTACAACCGTGGCGGGCTGCGCTATCCCAGCGACTTAACCGACGAGGAATGGCAACTCGTCGAGCCACTGATTCCTCCCGCCAAACGCGGCGGCGACAAGCGCACAGTGAACATACGCGAGGTCGTGAATGCGCTCATGTATGTTTTGTCCACGGGCTGCCAGTGGCGTGCG
>CANMLK010000260.1 GCA_947498445.1 Beijerinckiaceae bacterium | reverse complement strand
CGCGGCGCGCATGTGCGCCATCAACGTGCTGGCTCAGGCGCGACTCGCGCTCGGGTCGCTGTCGAAAATTGAACGATGCGTGCGGCTCGGCGGATTCATCAATGCGGGCCCCAAGTTCCATGCGCTGCCCGCTGTGATGAACGGCGCCTCCGACCTGATGGTCGCCGCGCTGGGCGAAAAGAAGGGGCGGCACGCGCGCACCACTGTCGGCGTCGCGGAGCTGCCGCTGAACGCCGCTGTCGAGATCGAGGCCATGTTCGAGATCAGCACGTGAATTTGAACTGGCTCACGGCGCGTCCGATTGCGCACCGGGGCCAGCATGATCGCGCGCGCGGAATCATTGAAAACTCTTTTGCGGCGGCCGAGTGCGCGCTGGCGAGCGGCTGCGCCATCGAGTGCGACGTGCGGATGTCGTCGGATGGCGAGGCTTTCGTCTTCCACGACGAGACGCTTGATCGGCTGACAGGCGCGACGGGACTTTTCCGCGACACATCTTCAGAGCAGCTGGCGCACATGCAGCTTTCGGAATCGGCACGAGCTGCAAGCATCCCGACTCTTGGCGCCTTTCTGGAGCGTGTTGGAGGGCGAGTCCCGCTGATCATTGAGATCAAAAGTCTGTTCGACGGCGATATGCGGCTGGCCGAGCGCACGGCGCTTATCGCGGCCCAGCATGCGGGGTCCGTTGCGCTGAAAAGCTTCGATCCCGCCATCGTCTCGCATCTTCGACGCAGCAGTCTATCCAAGGATATCCCGCTCGGACTCGTTGCGCAGGCGCGGTTTGACCATGCGGAACGGGCGTTTTTGAGCGACGAGAAAAAGCAATCGATGGCCTGCCTGCTGCACTGGCGCGAGACTCGTCCCGACTTTCTGTCGTTCAGCGTTCACAATCTGCCACACGCGGCGATAACGCTGGCCCGCGCGGCGTTGCACATGCCGGTGATGACATGGACCGTGCGCACGTCGCAACATTGGGATATTGCCAGACGATATGCCGATCAGGCCATCTTCGAAGGCCCGCTTCCATGAGCGGCGCCGCGCTGTTGCGAAAGACCACACCTTGATATTCGCTGTCTTCCTTCTTTGCGGTTTTTCTGCCGCCGTAGCGATCCGCACACTTGATCCACTCACTGTGGAGGTGGCGCGCGATCTGCTCGTGCCTGTCTCATCGGTGGTGCTGCTGGCGTCGGCTGTCGCCCTGCCCTGCGCGCTGGCGCAGCCGATTCTGGGACCTATCGGCGACCACTTCGGCAAATCGCGCGTCCTAAAAATTTCACTCTGGGCGTCAGCCATCAGCCTGGCGGCGGGCGCGGTCGCAAACGATCTTGTGATGCTCGCGGTATCGCGCATGCTCACCGGCGTCGCCGGCGCGGGACTTATTCCCGTGGGCATGGCGATGGTCGGCGACATGTACAAAAATGGCCGGCAGATCGCCATCGCGCGGTTCGTCGCGTCCGCCATCATCGGGCAAATCATGGGCGCGGTGTTCGCCGGCGTTCTGGCCGAGGTCATCGGGTGGCGCGGCGTCATGTGGCTGTGCTGCGCCGTCGTGGTGATCGCCGCCATCGCTGCGACCTTGCTGCTGCCGGGTGAACCGAAAGACGCTCCCGACAAGGGCCAGTTCGGGCTGCATACTGGCATGGCCATCTATCGGCGCATCTTCCGCAACCGACGTTCCTGGGCCTGCTATTCCACCGTGTTTGCAACCGGAGGACTTGTGTTCGGGTTTCTGCCCTTCGTCGCGCCGGTGCTGCAGATGCAAAACGCCGGCGGCACGCGTGAGGCAGGCATTATCATCGGCGGCATGGCGGTCGGCTCGCTCGCCTTCTCACTGGCATTGCCGCTTTTCTTGCGAATCGCCACGCGCCCAACGCTGATGGCCCTTGGAGGGCTGGTCGGCTGCGCGGGCTTTTTCGCGTATTCCAGCAATGTGCACTGGTTGGCGGAGGCCGCGTTCTTTTGCGTGGTGGGCGTCGGCTTTTTCATGATCCACAATTCTGTGCAGGCCGAAGTCGCCGACATCGATCCAAGCTCGCGCTCGACGTGCTTTGCTATGCACGCGGGCTTTTTCTATATGGGACAGACCGTGGGGCCGTTGCTCTGGACGCTCGCCATCGGGGCGCTTGGGCCGCGCGGCGCCATCATGCTGATGGGCGGCGCATTGGCGCTCACGGGGCTAGGCGCATCGGCCGCATTCCGCCGCCTGCCAAAAGTCGCGTCGGGCGCGTTATGACGCGCGTTGCGAACAGATCAACGCTTGCCGGAGCAGCGCCACGCGCTAGTCTTGTCGCGTGACCGTATCATCTGACGCCTCGACACCCGCATACACAATCCGCATCGCCAAAGCGCTGGCGGATGTTGACGCCGCCGCTTGGGATTCTTGCGCCAATCCGCCCGACAGCGCGCACGACCCGGCAGACGAGGCGCAGAAGGAGCGCTTCAATCCTTTCATCTCCTACGCGTTTCTCAACGCGTGCGAGACGTCTGGGTCAGCCATTGCGCGCACCGGCTGGTCGCCCATGCATGTGCTGGTTGAGGATAGCGCTGGCGCGCTTGTGGCGTGCGCGCCGTGCTACATGAAAACCCATTCAATGGGCGAATACGTCTTCGATTACGCGTGGGCGGACGCCTATGAACGCGCTGGCGGGCGCTATTATCCCAAAATGCAGGTGAGCGCCCCGTTTACGCCCGCGCAAGGACGCAGGCTTCTCGTGCGGCCTGGCGAAGGCGCCGACAACGCCCGCGCGGCGCTGATTGCAGGCCTTAAAGCCGTGCGCGCAAAAACCGGCGCGTCGTCCATTCACATCACGTTCCCGCTAAAGAGCGAATGCGACGCGCTGGAAGACGCCGACTTTATGTCGCGCACCGGCAAGCAGTTTCATTTCTTTAATCGCGGCTACAAGACGTTCGACGATTATCTCGCCGACCTAGCCTCGCGCAAACGCAAGGTGGTGAAGCGCGAACGCCGCGATGCGCTGGCCAGCGATATCGAAATCCATCGCCTAACCGGCGCCGATATCACCGAAGAGCACTGGGACGCGTTCTTCCACTTTTATGTCGATACAGGCTCGCGCAAATGGGGGCAGCCTTATCTGACGCGCGCCTTCTTCAGCGACATCGGCGCCACGATGGCCGATCGCATCCTGCTCGTGATGGCGCGACGCAACGGCAAGTGGATCGCAGGCGCGATCAATTTCATTGGCGACGATGCATTGTATGGACGCAATTGGGGCGCGGTGGAGCATCATCCGTTTTTGCATTTTGAAGTTTGTTATTATCAAGCCATCGAGTTTGCGATAGAGCGCGGCCTGTCGCGGGTTGAGGCTGGGGCGCAGGGCGAACACAAGCTGGCGCGCGGCTATGCGCCGGTGACGACATGGTCGTCGCACTTCCTCGCCGACAAGGGGTTCGCCCGCGCGGTCGTGGGTTTCTTGCAGCAGGAGCGCGAGGCGATTTCTGACGCGATTGAAGTCTACGGCGAACACGTGCCGTTTCGCCGAGATCTATCGCGCGAGGAGAGCGAGTAGCGGCTAGACGCGTTTCCTTCACGAACCGGTGTCCGCTTCGCTCGAAAGCGCTCAAGACTAGTTTCACTTTGCCAAGTTCAACAGCGGACAATTCTGTTCCTTATATTTTTAAAGTAATTGCCTTAGGTCCGGCGCCACTCCCTTGAGAAAGTAGGACCGGATAGACGAGAACGCCAACCTCTTCGGCAGGCTTTCTATGACCGAGAGGGCCCTGAGCAGTTTGGCGCGCGTATACCGCCGGTCTGCTCAAGGCTGAAGAGTCTCCCATGCTACTGATGGACAGCAGTCATATCTGCTAGGGCTACGGACCCAACGGGTTAATATCACCCACGAAGTTGAGCAGGTCCACCATCGTGAAGTTATCTTGATCTTTACGAGGCAATTCGGGAGTCCAGTTCGTACGCCGGAACATGAACGATTCTTGATCCCCGTGTACGAGACCAAGGAATGTTTCTGCAATGATAGTTGATCCGATGGGGCCAAGTCTCTTGCCGCCATGGATTAACTTTGCTTCCTTAAGTATGTAGTACCAAAGCGGAGTTTCGGTGTGGAGCTTATTTCTCTTCGCCGCCGCTGCATCATTCGAGCCTGCAGAATCTGTCGCGATTTCGTCGCCCGTCAAAGGAGGTATACCCATCGCTCTAGCTATGCTCTGCCCGCTTGGGAGCCCTAAAATAACCCCTCGCCTTAAATTTCGAAATGGCAGTACGGCTTCGCGGTTGGCTTCCCCAGGCAGGGTATGCAACTGTGGCACCACCGCAGGGTCGATCAGCCTTGTTGGATTAAGGGCGAAGCCTGGCTCTGCCGGGGTATTGAAATCAAAAAATCTCCGCCAGTCGATTACCCAGTTCGACGGCAATCTCTTCATCGGAGTATTCGGTGGACCTATATCCTGCGCGGCTAGATCGCCAACAATTGTTCCAGACTTGCCGGTAAAATTAAAAAGGAAGTTCAAGGTTGCCGGCGGCCCTCCAGGGGGGCCGAAGACTCGATTGTAATTATAATCCTCGCGCACCATCGAGTGTCCAAGACGGTAGGCAGCAGCCGCGAACTCGACCGGAATGTAGGGCCTGGATCTGAAGCGGTAGAACCGTCTGCCATCATGTTTGATTTTTTTTATCAGGCCCGGTTCAGTAAGACGTTCAATGAAGTCAAACAAGACAATCCA
>CANMLK010000259.1 GCA_947498445.1 Beijerinckiaceae bacterium | reverse complement strand
TTGAAAAGCTTCTTGCATCATGGCCGTCGCAGCGGCGGCCGGCGTTGTGGTAGTCCTTTTCATGGCGTTGCCTTTCTTCGTGGAATCAGCACCCCGAGCCTACCGGCTCAAGGCGGGCAACGCCGCCACCCTCCTATTTCAACATTCCTAGGGACATCCCCGTGTGCTGTGTGGGTGCTCTCCTGCCAGCAGCCCCGTGGAGCGTGCGACGCTTCAGACGCCATCACCGGCCACAACAAACACAGACTATGTATGGGCACGCAACGACGGACGGCGCATGGCTACAGATCCATCGCTTCGTCGACAGGGAGAGTCAGATCAGGCAGAGTGCCGTGCACAGGCGACCCGCGGGGAGTTGGTCCTGCCAATATTCGTCTCATGCATGGAGGCCCGGGGATATCACCGCCGGTCAGCATGATTTAGATTAGGACGCTCCGAACTATGACTACAATTCATATGCAGGCTTTTGCCTGCATATTTCGTTTTAAATAAGCCGAGGACCATTTTCAAAAAAAATACTTCAAGAAAGATGACGCCAGCTTGGCACCATTGACGCACGGCTCGGAAGTTTCGACATCGATACGCAACGTTATTTGTGCGCTTGCAATCATCCGATGAATTTTGGCGGCCTGAACGCCGCCTCGGCGCTGTCGTTAAAATAATCCATCGGATACTGTCGTAGACATTGTAGCATAAACGTTTGTACTGTGCTTCCAGACTTTGCTGAAACTGGTATACAGCTAGTCGGATAGGCGCCGCCGTGGGAATCATATCAAATGTTCGAGACAAGTATCGAAACGCTGTCACATGAACTTGCCTCGATTACCTCAGATGAGATCGCCGCGCCGCAACTCGAGCAAGCATCGCTTTTGTTACTCGATACAATCGGCTGCGCGATTGCCGGACGCCAGGATCACGGGGCTGCCGCAGTTGTGTCAACTGTGACCAGTTGGGGTGGCGCACAAGACTGCCAGATTATCGGTTTTCAAACGCGCACCAATGTAGCAAACGCGATACTCGCAAATGGGGCGTTGCTCCGGGCCCTGGACCTCAATGACTATGTATTCCGAATTGAGGGGTCACAGACGAGACTGGGAGGACACCCCAGTGACAATATTCCAGTCGCGCTTGCATTCGCCGAGCTTGCCAGAACGTCAGGGCGTGCGTTGCTCGAGGCCATCGTGATTGGCTACGAGATGTTTGGTCGCGCCAAGACGTTTGCTGTTGACGCGGGAGAGTGGGACGGTGTGTCTTATTCCGGTCTTGTGGTTCCGGCAATCGCTTGCCGCCTGCTCCAGCTGAGCGAAAAGCAAACCGCAGACGCAATGGCGATCAGCCTCGCGCGATGCGCCACCTCGGCGATGGTCCGAACGGGGCATATCAGCTCAGCAAAATCAATTGCCAATGCGCTCGTTGCAAGGAGCAGCGCGGAAGCGGTTTTTCTTGCTGCAGGCGGCGTATCTGGTCCTATGGGCGTGATCGATCACAAACGCGGAATGCTATCTCTATTTGCAAACGCCGAAGCGCGTGAAGCGTTGGTGCAGCCAATCAAGAACCCATCCTACATCATGAGCGCCCGAATCAAGCCGTTTCCATGTGTGGGGACAGGCCAATGCGCTGTTGAGGCTGCGATTCAACTTAACCGGAAACTGAATGGCGACCTCTCTGGCGTGCGCAAACTGCGCCTGGAAATGGGCGATCATCCGACGGTCATCCGCCATCTCGCTGACGCAGAACGCGCCAATCCCACATCAAGGGAAGCGGCAGACCACAGTATTCCGTTCCTCGTCGCAGTCGCCGCTCTGGACGGCGAGTTGGGCATGCGACAGTTTGCCAACGCCCGATGGAACGATCCACGTATACGCGACCTCATGGCGAAAATCGAAACGCACACTGACGAGGTCCTCAGACGCAAGTCGCCCGAAAATTTTGCTTGCCGGATCGAAGCCTTTACAGACGATGGAAGCTGTTCAAGCGAAGTTCTCGCCCCTCCCGGATGGTCACGGGAAGGCATCGTCAAGGATGCGGTTCTTTCCAAATTTCACCGCATCACGCGCGACGCGCTTCCCGAAGCAACGCGAGAGAAGATTGTGCAAGCTGTTCTCAGCCTTACAGATGCAAAGGATGTTACACACCTCGCCGCCGTATTGGCGACTCAAGTCTTGGACGTGAAATCATCATAACTAATGTTGGCGCGGGGGTATGAAATCTCACTCTGCGTCATGCCAAAACGAACACAGGCTTCAGCAAAACGTATACTGATGGCCTTGGTATTCAGGACCTGAACACCCGTCGCTTTCGCCAGATCATCCGGATCGACGATGTAAGGGATAAGCGCCCCTCCAAGAGGAACGATAATCTCTGCGCCCTTTTGATCAACCAATCCGCGAATGAGCTTGACCGTCGTTTCAAAGATCTCGGCTTTGCGCTGATGTGCGTTCTTGTACACCCCTATTGGCAGGACGTCAGCTACCACTCGGTCGAGACCGTGCGAACGAAGAATGCGCTTCGTATAGGGCACATGCGTGGGAAGCGGAACAGTGATGCCCACCTTGTCAGCCAGGGTCGCGGCCCAATTTACGCTTGTTCGAAGTGGACCAATCACCGGAATTTTAACGGCTAGCCGTCCGCCGTCGACGCCCGGATCAAACGTATTGGACGAGATCACGCCGTCGTAACCGTTTTGCTCCGCCCAGAATATTTTCTTGATGATGGATGGCGTCTCCAGCATGTGATGGAGACCATTAAGGGCGCTTTGCTGGCCGATCGTGTCGTGAAGTTGCGATCCCTCGTATTGATCAGGAAATGCGACCTCGATTTTTGTGCCCGGAGAAGCATAGCTGTTCAGAAGCGCTTCGATCCTTGCGACATCATAAGAGGCGCGAGGAGCCTGATTGAGAAACATGAGACGCATCTTTGCAACTTCCCCTGATCGCTAATGATAACTTTCAACCACCGGATGGCACTTTTCCGTCCAGCGCCTTTTTATAGCGTTCAACGACCGAAGGCGGCGCGGTCGTGATCGCGTCCACGAGCTTCGAGACCGTCGCACCGTCCATCGGCGTCAGCTCCAACTTTTGCTTGCTGCCCTCAGCCAAGTAAGCTGGGTCCAAAACAACTTTCGAAAATGCCGCTCGCAGCATTTCAAGGCGATCCTTTGGCACGCCCGGAGGCGCGGCGAACGGACGCGCGATCAGAAGAGGAAGCTCGGCAAATTCAATCAGCGCTCGATCTTGAGGATTGGTCGTAAGCTCCCGAGCCGTTGGGACATCGGGTAATGCGGCAAGACGGTCCACCCGGCCAAACTGAATCATCGGCCTGATGAAACCATCTTTGATCCAGTCTGCATGACGCGATTGGATCGACGTCCATCCACTCGTGTGCGCATCGACCTCGCCCCGCTCGAAGGCGATCTCAAGATCGTCGCTGCCCTTATAGCCCGCAACCACCTTAAAATTAAGGCCAAGCGCTTCTCTGAGAATGGCGGGCACGTCCGTGCCCGAATTTCCAAGATGGACCGGCATCTGGGGATTTCGAAGATCTGCAATCGTCCTGTGCGGCAGCGCAGAGCGGATCACCAGGAGATAAGCGTTGTCGCTATAACTAGCCGTTGTTCCGATCCATCCAAACTTTTCTGGATCAAACCTTGCCTGCTTGCTTCCCAGAAGACTCAGCAAGACAACGTAGCGGTTGAAGGTCCCGAAGACGGTTCCGTCCTTGTCCGCAAGATTGTAAAGGTGGTTGGCGGCGATGATGCCATCAGCGCCGGGCACGTTAACGACGACGGCTGTCGGCTGCCCCGGAATGTACTTGTTCATATGCCTGGCAAGCAGACGCGCGTAACTGTCGTAACCGCCGCCAGCTGTCGAACCAACGACAATTTTGATCGTCTTTCCGGCATAGAAGTCCTGCGCGCCGGCCGAAGCAGAAAGCAACAATCCTGCAGTAGTCGCGAAAAGAAATCGAAGCATGCTTATGCGCTTCATCACCTTCTCCCTATTGTCGCAAGCCCATGTCGACGGCAATTGAATGCTGCGTCGTACTATCGGCCCGCGAACTTAAGAACGTCTCCACCCATTACATCGTAACCTGAATGGCGAAAGATGGAAGAGGCTTGTTCAAACGCGAGCCGGAAATAAACCCTCGCGCTCCAGCGTCGACGCGCGGCTGCCGCATTGACGTCGACGCGTAAAAAAATGGTCGGCTCCGTACACAACGCCGGAGCCCCACTTATATCCAGCCACTCTGGAGCGCGCGTCCGTACTGGCCGGGCGCGGCGCTCGTGAGGCTGGTGGGATCAGAACGCGTTGCCGGGATCGTCCTCGGCTTGCGCCTCACCTGTGTAGAGTTTGGGCGTCATGCGAGATTGCATGCCCTGCGCGGCGAGCGTCGCCTCGAATTCCTTGCGCAGATAGCCATCTTCCTCATCATAAGGAATGGCGCCGCCACCCTTCTTGATGTCGATCGCGCCACGGTCGGTGATCGCCTCGCCGGGCCGACCGGGCTTGCGCGAGGTCGAATTGTTTGGCCCGAACCATGCTGTCAGGCGCAAGGGGTCCTTGCTGGAGCCGAAATGCTGGTGGAACCAGTCGCCAGCCATCGGCGCCGCTGACACCATGCCGCCGAACTCGTAATCCTGACGCCGCACCTTGTCGCCGTTGCCAACCGACCAAGGCTGCATGCCAAGCGCCTCTGGCCATGTATA
>CANMLK010000258.1 GCA_947498445.1 Beijerinckiaceae bacterium | reverse complement strand
CGGGCGCCCGCCACGAATCCCAATGTGATACCTCCCGCAGGCGAGCGAGCGGTCCCCATAAGTCGAGACGCAGGAAGGCGGCAAGCGTGGCGGAAAAGAAGGTGGCGAAGAAGAAGGAAGAGGGGGGCTTCGGCGAAACAGTCAAGGTCATCGTTCAGGCGCTTTTGATTGCGTTGGTGGTCCGCACCTTCCTGTTTCAGCCGTTCAACATCCCCTCCGGTTCGCTGATTCCGACGCTTCTGATCGGCGACTATCTGTTTGTCTCGAAATATTCCTACGGATATTCCAAACACTCCTTCCCCTTCAGCCCGGACGTGTTCAGCGGGCGGATTATCGGCAGCGACCCCAAGCGCGGCGACATCGCCGTGTTCAAACTGCCGCGCGACGGCTCAACCGATTACATCAAGCGCGTCATCGGCCTGCCGGGCGAAACTGTACAATTGATTGAGGGACGTCTGTACATTAATGGCGTGGTCGCGCCGCGCGAACGCGTGGCGAGCATTCGCACACGCGACGCCTTCGGGCGCGAAGCCGACGTGCCGACATACCGGGAGACGCTTCCGGGCGGCACAAGCCACCAGATCATTGAGCGCGACGGCGACCGCGGCTTTTACGACAACACGCCAACCTTCAAGGTGCCGGCGGGCCATTACTTCATGATGGGCGACAACCGCGACAACTCAACCGACTCGCGCGTATCGGGCGCGGATGGCGGCGTGGGGCCGGTGCCTCTTGAAAACTTCGTCGGGCGTGCGGAAATCATCTTCTTCTCGGTCGAGGAAGGCGAGGCGGCCTGGCAGTTCTGGAAGTGGCCCTGGAGCGTGCGCTGGAGCCGCATCTTCTCGCCGGTGCGATGACATGGACAAGAGCGTTCCGCCAGAGCTTGGCGAGTTGGAGCGCAAGCTGGGTTACGTATTCAAAGACCGCGCCCTGCTGGAACGTGCGTTGACTCACGTTAGCGCAATTCCCGCGCGCGGCGTGCGGGTGGATTCCTATCAGCGCCTCGAATTTCTCGGCGATCGCGTGCTGGGCCTCGCGGTGTCCGACATGTTGCACGTGGCGTTTCCCAAAGCGGCGGAAGGCGAACTCTCACGCCGACTCGCTGAACTCGTGCGCAAGGAAACATGCGCCGACATCGCCCGCGAATGGGGTGTGAGCGACCATGTGCGCCTTGGCGGCGGCGAAGCGCAGACCGGCGGCGCAACGAAAGTCGCGATCCTTGGCGATGTGTGCGAGTCGCTTATCGGCGCCGTTTATGTCGACGCCGGGTATGAAGCTGCGCGCGATCTTGTGCGGCGCAACTGGTCCGAGCGGATGCTCAAGCCCCGCCGCCCGCTGCGCGATCCCAAAACGGCGCTGCAGGAATGGGCGCAGGCTCGCGGGCTCGACACGCCGCTCTATCGCGAGGCAGGCCGCTCAGGCCCCGCTCACGCGCCTAAATTTCTCATTTCCGTCGAAATCCCGGGCTTTGAATCAGTCGAGGCGGAGGGCGCATCCAAGCGCACCGCCGAACAGGCGGCAGCGCGCGCCTTCATGACCCGCGAGGGCGTGAATGAGCGTAGCGAGAAAGGCTCGACATGAGCGATCAGGACAAGACACGCTGCGGTTTCGTCGCCCTCATCGGCGTGCCCAATGCAGGTAAATCCACACTGCTGAACGCGCTGGTTGGCGCCAAGGTCTCCATCGTCTCGCGCAAGGTGCAGACCACGCGCACGCAGGTGCGCGGCATTGCGCTGCATGGCGATGCGCAGATCATCTTTGTCGATACGCCCGGCATTTTTGCGCCCAAGCGGCGTCTTGATCGCGCCATGGTCAACAGCGCGTGGGGCGGCGCATCTGACGCCGATGTCGTGTGTCTTCTTATCGATGTGCGCAAGGGCCTCGACGACGAGACGAGGGCGATCCTCGAGAAGCTGGCGCCGCAAACCACCCGCCGCCGCGCGCTCGCGCTCAACAAGATCGACACCGTGGAGCATCAGGAGCTTCTTGCGCTGGCGCAAAGCATCAACGAGATATGCCCGTTCGAAGAAACTTTCATGATCTCGGCGCTCAAGGGCCACGGCGTTGAGAAAATGAAGGAACGGCTTGCGGCGATGATGAAGCCGGGACCGTGGCTTTATCCTGAAGATCAAATTTCAGACGCGCCGCTGCGCTCGCTCGCCGCTGAAATTACGCGCGAGAAGATTTTCGAACGCCTGCACGACGAATTGCCCTACCAGATGACAGTTGAAACTGACCAGTGGAAGAACCTGCCGGACGGGTCGGCGCGCCTCGAGCAGACGATTTATGTGACGCGCGAAGGCCATCGCAAGATTGTGCTGGGCGAGGGCGGGCGCACGATCAAGTCCATCGGCTCCGCCGCGCGCAAGGACATTATGGAAGCCGCCGAACAGAAGGTGCATCTCTTCCTGTTCGTGAAGGTTCGCGAGAACTGGATTGACGATCCCGAGCGCTATCGCGAAATGGGTCTGGAATTCCCGAAAAACTGAAGATGGAGCGCGCAGGTAAAGTCGACGCAAGTGCGCGGATCGCGGCGGGCACGCCTGAATTCAGGCGCACCAATATCGCGATCTTCTTCTGCGGCTTTTCCATTTTCGCGATTCTCTATTGCACGCAGCCCGTGCTGCCCTTGTTCAGCGAAACCTTCGGCGTCTCTGCGGCTGAAAGCTCGCTCGCGTTGTCGCTGACAACGGCGACGATGGCTTTTGCAATCCTCTTCGCCAGCTCGCTGTCCGAAGTTGTCGGCCGCAAATCCATGATGCTCGGCGCGCTTCTCGCATCGTCCGCCCTCACATTCGTCCTCGCCTTCGCGCAGGACTGGAGCCAGGTGCTTTGGCTGCGCGCGCTGGCGGGCGTCGCGCTGTCCGGCATGCCCGCCGTGGCGCTGGCCTACCTTGCCGAAGAGATGGAGCCCAAGGCCGTGGCGTCGGCCGTCGGCATATACATTGGCGGCGGCGCGTTTGGCGGCATGAGCGGGCGCCTTATCACTGCGGCGCTGGCCGATTACGGCTCGTGGCGCCTCGCCATCGCTGTACTGGCGCTCACTGGTTTTGCGTCAGCCTTCGTGTTCTGGCGCGCGTTGCCGGCATCGCGACACTTTGAGGCGCGTACGCCCTCGCTCGGCAAGCTCGCGTCATCCATGCTGGCCTGCGCGCGCAATCCCGGCATCGCGCTGTTGCTTGTCCTCGGCTTCCTGCTGCTGGGCGGCTTCATGACTGTTTATAATTATCTGGGTTTCAGGCTTCAGGCGGAGCCCTTTCTTCTCACCCAGGCATTGGCCGGGCTTATTTTTATAGTCTATCCCGCAGGCTCCATTGCATCGGCGTTCACGGGCGGGCAGGCGGCCAGGTACGGGCGAGGACCGGTGCTCGTCGCCTCGCTCTGCCTGATGACATTTGGACTTGTGCTGATGACGCCGGATTATCTTGCGTCAATCGCTGCGGGGCTCGTCATCCTCACGTTCGGATTTTTCGGCGCGCACGCCATCGCCAGCGGCTGGGCCGCAGCGTTGGTGGATAAGGACAAGGCGCAGGCCTCGTCGCTCTATCTTTTATTCTACTACGTGGGCGGAGGAGCGGCCGGCACGGCGGGCGGCGTCTTCTGGGCGAACGCGGCGTGGCCCGGCGTCGCGCTCTTTGCGGGCGCGATGATGGTTAGCACAATAATTGTCGCACTGCTGTTATGGCGCATCGCGCCGCGCTAGAGCGCGCATACGAAGCGGGAGGAAACATGTCGAGCGAGAAGCCGCCGCTGATGATTGCGCGTCAGGGCCATTTCCATGTGGGCGGACGCTATCTGGAAAGCTCTCCTGACCGGCCCATGGTCGGGCAGATGTATGTGGAATTCCAGATCCCCCACGAGCAGAGGTTCAAAACGCCCATCGTCTTCGTGCACGGCGGCCAGCAGGGCGGCCTGAACTGGACGCAGACGGTGGACGGGCGCGAAGGCTGGGCGCAATTCTTCTTGCGGCGTGGGCACGCAACGTATGTGGTCGATCAGGTCGGGCGCGGCCGGTCTGCCTGGCGCGAAGAGTTTCACGGCAAGCTTGGGCCGCTGAAGACAGATTTCGCCATCGAGCGTTTTGTTGCGCCAGAGCGTTTCGAGAAATGGCCCCAGGCGAAACAGCACACGCAATGGCCCGGCGAGGGACGCCCCGGCGATCCATTGTTCGACGCTTTTATCGCGACGCAATTGCCGTCCATCGCCGACTACCCCTTCCAGCAGGAGATCAATGCGCAGGCCTTGTGCGCGCTGCTCGACAAAATTGGCGACGCGATTCTGGTTGTCCATTCGCAGGCCGGCGCTTTTGGCTGGATCGTCGCAGATCGCAGACCCGCACTCGTCAAGGCGCTCATTGCAGTTGAGCCAAACGGCCCGCCGGTGCACGACAACGCGGCGCTTGGCGCACCTGACTGGTTCGCCGATCAGGGCCGCACAAAAGTCTCCGGCCTTTGCGACGTGCAACTCACGTGGGACCCGCCGCTGCGCGATGGCGAAGCGCTTGCGTTCCAAAAGGAAGATGGTCCGACGAAGCCCGATTGCTCCACATGCTGGCGTCAGGCGGAGCCCGCGCGCAAGCTGGTCAACATCGCAAAAGTGGCTGTCTTTGTGATAACGGGCGAGGCGAGCTACCACGCGCCTTACGATCACTGTACGATCAGCTTTCTGCGGCAGGCGGGCGTCAACGTCGAGCATACTTATCTTGCTGAACGCG
>CANMLK010000257.1 GCA_947498445.1 Beijerinckiaceae bacterium | reverse complement strand
TGGGCAGATGATAATCGTCAGCCAGTCCCATCAGCCGTGCGGCTTCCCGTCCGCAGAGCAGCCGCGAGCGAATGCTGGCGCCCTCCACAAAGATCAAAAGCTGCCGGCTAGATCCGCCGCCCGGCGTGCGCAGACATCCCGCAAGACCGTCGAAGCGAACCTCCGCTCTTTGCGCCTTGCCTCCGGCGCCATCAGCGCGCGTGCGCCGATAGATTGCGCCAACCTGCATGGCGCCCTTGGCCTGCGCCGCATGCATCTTGGCGAGGTTGGCGGGCGACATCAGGTCGAGCAAACGCTGGGTCTGCTCGGGCGTATGCCACACCACGTCGGTAGGGTCGTGCTCGATCACATCAGTAAGCTCGGTGTTCCGCGCAGCTGGCGCGGGCGGCGCCCACCAGACCCAGTCGTTCAGCACATCAGCCGACAGCAGCGCGTGCGCCCGCAACAACGCCGGCGGCGCAAGGGCCGGATCGGGCGCGCGCCCAGTCAGTTCACGCGGTAGACGCAGATCGCCCCGCACTGCCACGACAAACAAACGCGGGCGCGATTGCGGCGTAAAAAGCGCAGCGTCGATGACCATCGCGCCAACCCGGTAGCCGAGCGCGTGAAGCGCCTCGCACAAGACGGCGAAGTCCCGGCCGCCCTGCGAGGTGAGCGCGCCCACGACGTTCTCCAGCGCGAGAATGGCTGGCGCCCTGCCCTCGTCCACGAGTTTCGCAATCAAATTGCGATAAGCCCAGAAAGCGCCAGAACGTGCGCCGGAAAGTCCCGCCTTGGCGCCAGCCAGCGACAAATCCTGACAGGGAAACGACGCCCACGCGAGATCGGCGCAGCCCGGCAGATCGCCTGCATCGAGCTTGTGAATATCGCCAATGCGAAGCGACTCACAGCCCCAGTTGGCCGCATACGCGACGCCCTTGGCAGGATCGAAATCGTTTGCGAAAAGGCACGACCAGCCAGCGCCCAGTCCGACGCGAGCCATTCCGCCACCGGCGAAAAATTCATAGAAGGTGAAACGTGCCATCCCAGCGCCCGGATTCGCGTGTGCGACTGTAGGCGCCTCAGCCCACATCGGTCCAGCGCCGTCGGCGCTTGCAATCGTGGACGCTGCGCACCAATCTCCGCCTCGAGCTTCTGATCAGAACAACAAGGGAGGAACACATGAGCTCGATATCTCGCACGGTTGCGCTTGCAGCAACGCTCACGATCGCGCCGTTCGCGGCCAATACGCAGGCTTTGGCGCAATCGCCGGAAGAGTTTTGGCGCGGCAAACAGATCGACTACATCGTGCCCACGTCGCCCGGCGGCGACTACGACCTGCGCTCGCGACTAATGGCCCGCCACTTCCCGCGCCTGCTTCCCGGCAACCCCAATGTCGTTGTGCGCAATATGCCCGGCGGCCTCGGCATCGCGGCCGCAAATTATCTTGCCAAGGCGGCTCCGCGCGATGGTTCGGTCCTGCATACGATTTTTCAGAACATGCCGACGCTGCAGGCCATCGGCGCCAAGGAAGTCCAGTTCGACGTGCGCGAATTCGGCTGGATCGGCAACACGACGAATTCGCCGAACGTCATCAACTCCTGGCACACGACCGGCATCACCAAAAT
The DNA here is from genome assembly GCA_947498445.1 of Beijerinckiaceae bacterium. GTDB lineage: Bacteria > Pseudomonadota > Alphaproteobacteria > Rhizobiales > Beijerinckiaceae > Terripilifer. Next base: position 3,169 of record CANMLK010000257.1, on the reverse strand, counting down.
CGAGGACCTCTTCACCAAGGAGCTGGTGGTCGGCGCGCCGGGCGCGGCCTCCACGTCCGCGATCTATCCGCAGGCGATGAACCAGATCCTTGGCACGAAATTCAAGGTCGTCACCGGCTATCCCGGCGGCAACGACGTCAACCTCGCCATGGAGCGCGGCGAAGTCGGCGGGCGCGGCTCGAACTCCTGGCATTCGTGGAAAGCCAACCACCCGCACTGGCTCGCGGAAAAGAAGATCTTCATCCTCGTTCAGGTAGCGCTGGAGCGCGCGCCCGACTTGAAGGACGTGCCGCTGATGCACGAACTCGCCAAGAACGACGAAGACCGCGAGGTCTTGAAGTTCATGTCGTCGGACATGGGCATCTCGCGCGCAGTCGTCACTACGCCGGGCGTGCCTGCCGAAAGGCTGGCGGCTTTCCGCACAGCCTTCAACACCATGATGAAAGACCCGGAGTTCATGGCGGAGGCCGACAAGCTGAAGATGGACATCAGCCCGTCCACCGGCCAACAAGCGCAAGCGGTGGCTGAGTCCATGCTCAAGGCCCCACCAAAGGTCATCGAGCGGGCGCGTGTGCTGATCGGCGGGAAGTAACGTCTGGCCTATTGCCTGCGACGACGGTGCTACGCGCATCGTTGTCCGCACGCTTGGCGATCACGAGCGCCTTGGGCTCTACTTTTTCAGCGACGAATTCAATATTGGGTGATGACGAGCGCACAGTGCGGTCGAGATTGATGAGATCGGCGCGTCGGGCGCCATTTACCGCGCCCGGGCTGCCAACCGACACAAAGTCAGCGGACCTGTGGGTATTGGAACCCGTGCGACCCTGAAAAACCATGAGCCCGTTGGGCGTCGCCACAACATCGCCGCGGCGCAGGGATGGATCGTGCAGAAAGCGACCGAGCGGGCCTGATGCAACAGCAGGCGCCACATACGGGATAGGGCCCCTCGGCGCCTCGCGCACAACACGGCGCGCGGGCTTGGCGACATTGCCGGCATTCGCCGCGCTGGACTGCGGCGCATAGATCATTCGCTGCTGCGGCGGCGGCTGGTATTGCTGTTGGCGCTGCGGGCCGCCGAACAGGAAGTCGAGCAATCCCGCCGACGCAGGCGTCGCGAAAGACTGCGCTGCAGCGAACGTCACCGCCGCCAGTGCGCCGATGCGAATGGTATTTTTTACGCCCTGCATGATTGTTGCGCTCATGACGCACGCTCCCTGTCTCTGGAAACAGGGTGTAGCGTGCAATTGTTTCAAGGTTTGTGCGCGATCACACATATCGCGCGTTAACGTAAACGCGCCCCGCCTTATCCACAGCGCGCGTTTACAAATTTGATTGAAGCGGCGCTCGGCTCTCGCCGGGTCTATCCCCGGCGCCTACGCCATTTGCTCGTTGAGCTACTCTCTCTCGATGCGGATAACCTGCGGCTGTTCAGCGATGTACCCATCGCTGACTGCAGCGTCAATCGCTTCGCGGATTGTACCTTCAGTTGTCGCATAAGTGATGAGAACAACGGGGACAGGCGAGCCGGCGGACGCCTTGCGGCGTTGCCCCTTCTGCATGATGCTCTCAAGCGAAATCTGCCGTTCCGCCATCCGCATTGCGATGTTGGCGGCGGCGCCCGGACGGTCGTGAACCGACAGCCGGATATAATAGCCGCCCTCATGTCGCTGCATGGCGCGACGAGCCGGCGCGGCCAGCGATGCGGTCGGCAGGCCGAACGGCGCCGAGCGAATGCCGCGCGCCACATCGGCGATATCCGCGACAACTGCAGATGCCGTTGCGTCGCCGCCAGCGCCGGGCCCCACGAGCGTCAATTCCTTCACGGCGTCGGCGTCGATGGTCACGGCGTTGGTCACGCCCATCACCTGCGCGATGGCTGACGATTTGGGCACCATCGTGGGATGCACGCGCTGTTCGATGCCGTCCGCCGTGCGCTGGGCAACGCCGAGCAGCTTGATGCGATACCCCAGTTCGTCGGCGGAGCGTAGGTCTTCCAGCCGGATGGATGTGATGCCCTCGACGTGGATCGCGTCGGCGTCAACCGCCGTGCCGAACGCCAGCGAGGTCAAAATGGCGAGCTTGTGCGCTGTGTCGAAGCCGCCGATGTCGAAGGTCGGATCAGCTTCCGCATACCCGAGGCTCTGCGCCTCCTTCAGGCAATCGTCAAACGACATGCCCTCCTGCTCCATGCGGGACAGGATGTAATTGCAAGTGCCGTTGAGGATGCCATAGACGCGGCTGATTTCGTTGCCGGCCAGCCCTTCGCGCAATGTCTTGACGATAGGGATGCCGCCCGCGACAGACGCCTCAAAAGCGAGCGCGACGCGCTTGTCTTCCGCCAGCTTGGCGAGCGACATGCCGTGCTTGGCCAGCAGCGCCTTGTTGGCCGTGACAACCGGCTTGCCAGACGACAACGCCGCCTCAACCGCCTCGCGCGCAACGCCCTCCGCGCCGCCAACCAGTTCAACAAACAGATCAATGTCGGACGAGCGCGCGAGCGCGACCGGGTCGTCGAACCACTTTGCGTCGCCGATCTCCACGCCGCGATCACGCGACCGGTCGCGGGCTGACACGCCGGTTACGGAAATACGTCGCCCGGTGCGCGCCGCAAGCGCCCCAGCCTGCCGTTCAAGCAGCCGTATCACCGAAGCGCCGACCGTGCCGAGACCGGCGATTCCTACGCGCAGGGACGTTGTCATTCGATTCGCACCCGTAAACCGTCGCGCCTCGCGCAACGGCCCGGTTCATGCCCCATTTCGCCCGAGCGATCAAGAAAACCCGCCCCTGCTACTATGCGCAAGCAGCCGGCGGAAAAAATGGAGACGGTCAGACCGCAGTCTTGATCTGCACAACGTTGTGCAAAGTCTCATCGGCGGTATCGAAGAACCGGCGAATGCCGCGCGCCGCCTGTCGGATGCGCTGCTCGTTCTCGACAAGCGCAAGGCGAAGATACTCGTCCCCGTGCTCGCCAAACCCGATGCCGGGCGCAACGGCGACGTCCGCCTTCTCGATGAGGAGCTTGGAAAACTCCAGCGAACCAAGATGGCGGAATTTCTCGGGGATCGGCACCCAGGCGAACATGGACGCCCGCGGCGCGGGAATATTCCAGCCCGCCTGCGCAAAGCTTTCAACCATCACGTCGCGGCGCTTTTTATAGATCGAGCGCATC
>CANMLK010000256.1 GCA_947498445.1 Beijerinckiaceae bacterium | reverse complement strand
AAGCCCGTGACCAACTGCCCACCCTGCGCGACGCACTGCAACGTCATCACGCCAACCACTTCGGACTTGATGAGACATCAAAGGCCGCGTAATCATCAAACGAGGCAAGGCCCGAACCGCAATTTTCAACATTGAGCGGGACATCCCCGATGTTGGCGATCACGATGTGCTGGCGAAGGCGGCGGCAGATTGCGGCATGAACGGGGACGACGTACGCCGTCGCCTTTCGTCTGAAGAAGACGTGGAGAACACTCGCGCTGAGATCGAACGGATACACAATCTTGGCATTAACGGCGTTCCGTTTTTCATCATCGCGAGTAAGTACGGATTGTCTGGCGCGCAGCCAGCGGAGACACTGGTTGAGGCCATGCGGCGGGCGGTTGCTGACGAGGACCTCAAGGACTAGACAGCTTGAAAAAAACGCAGCCTGACAACCTAGCATATGGGCGCGCAATCTATTGCATTAACGCATCCTTTTCGCCTACCGGCACAAGATGGGTCCGAACTGCTTCGGTCCCATGAGGGAGGGTGAGCCAATGTCTGACCACATCATCCTGGATGCCTCGCACGTCACGTCCGGCGCTTCCCGGATCGACTGGATCGACTATGCCAAGGGCATCAGCATCATCCTCGTCGTGATGATGCACAGCACGCTTGGCGTCGAAGCCGCGCTCGAGGCAAAGGGCGCGTTGCGCCTGATTGTGGATTTCGCCGCGCCGTTTCGCGTGCCCGCGTTTTTCCTCATGAGCGGGTTGCTGCTGTCACGCACCATCAAACAGCCATGGCCGGTTTATCTGGACCGCAAGGTTTTACACTTCGCCTATTTTTACCTGCTTTGGCTCGCGATCAATTGCGTGATCAAGTTCGGGTTTCGAGGCCCTGGGGTAACGCTGGGCGAGTTTCTGTTTGGACTGGTCGAACCATTCGGCACGCTCTGGTTCATCTACATCCTGCCGTTTTTCTTCGTCGTGACGAAGCTCGCACAGCGTTGGCCAGCGATCCTGTTTTCGGTTGCGCTCGCCCTGAACCTGCTTGCCCCCCACACTGGTTGGAGCGCCATTGACGAGTTCTCATCGCGGTTCGTTTTCTTCGTCGCGGGCTATCTCGGCGTTCGCTACGCCATGGCGCTGGCTGATAGGGCTGGCGCCAACAGGTGGACTACCGCGTTTGGGCTGGCGATTGTCGCGGGGCTGGCCGGCCTCATCTTTCTCAGCGGCTGGGCTCTCTGGAAATCGTCGCCAGCCTTGCTGGTTCTCGCGTCCGCAGGCTCTGCCGCAGTCATCGCCGTTTCGTCCCTGCTTGCCCAAGGCAAACTGCTCGATAGCGTTCGCCTCTGCGGGCAAAACTCATTGACGATCTATCTCGCGTTCTTCCTGCCGATGGCCGCCGCCCGCGAGGCAATTGTTCGCTTTATCCCGGCAATCGGGCCAACTGCGGCGTCTGTTATTGTGACCTTGGCGGCGCTAGTGCTGCCATTGGTGATGGAGCGGGTGACGCGTGGAACGCGGCTCAGCTTTCTTTTCCACCGGCCTGCGCGATTCCATGCTGCACCAGCGGGCGCGAGCGGCCTCAAAATAGAAAAATCCCCCGGCTGACACCGAGGGATTGTAAAATTCTGACTTGAAAAGCTAAGGCGCGTGCGCCGATTAGCGAGACATGCTGGCGACTTCCGCCGCAAAGTCTGACTCGACCTTTTCGATGCCTTCGCCCAGCGCGAAGCGGACAAAGCCCTTCAACGCCACCGGCGCGCCAGCGGCCTTCGCTGCTTCCACCACAACCTGACCGATGGTCTTGTTGGAGTGATCCGCGTGGATCGACGGCTGATCCATAAGGCAGACTTCCTTGTAGTAAGTCTTGAGGCCGGACTCGACGATCTTTTCGAGAACGTTGGCGGGCTTGCCGACGTTCTTCTCGCGCAGCACGTTCTTCTCGCGCTCGGTCACCGCCGGGTCGAGACCCGAGGCGTCGAGAGCGAGCGGCGAGGCTGCCGCAACGTGCAGGGCAATCTGTCGGGCGAGACCTGACAGCGCTTCCGCATTGCCCGTCGACTCGAGCGCCACGATCACGCCGATCTTGCCGAGGCCGTCCGAAATCGCATTGTGCACGTAGCTTCCGACGACGCCGGAGCCCACTTCAAGCAACGCGGCGCGGCGCAGGGTCATATTCTCGCCGATGGTCGCAATCGCGTTGGCGATGGCCGCATCGACTGTGCCGCCGGCGGGATAGGCTGCCGCCTTCAGCGCTTCGACGTCCGTGAGGTTCTTGTCCTGCGCCACGGCGGCGATTCCGCGCACGAGGTTCTGGAAGTCGCCGTTGCGGGCGACAAAATCGGTCTCGGAATTGACTTCGACAGCGACGCCGCGCGTGCCGGAAACGACGACGGCGACAAGGCCCTCAGCCGCAACGCGGCCGGACTTCTTGGCGGCCTTCGACAGGCCCTTCGTGCGCAGCCAGTCGATGCCGGCTTCAATATCGCCGTCAGTCGCGGTGAGCGCCTGCTTGCAATCCATCATGCCTGCGCCGGTCTTCTCGCGCAGGTCCTTCACCATCGCAGCGGTGATGTTGGCCATAGCCTTGGTCCTTCTCTATGGGGCGCTGGTCAGCGCCATGATGCGTCATGTTTGTGAACGGAGAAGGACGCGCGCGGCTATTCCACCGCGCGCGTCCGAAAAATGGTCCAGCCGTGCTAAATTAGCCGGCGACCAGTGTGCGCGCCTGATCGATCCAGTTGTCGCGGGCCATGCGGCCGTTGAGCTTGAGATCAGCATCGAACTTGGTCACTTCGTCCGGCGTCATCGCCACAAGCTGCCAGTAATGGAAAACCCCAGCGTCGTTGAGCTTCTTGACAAGCTGCGGGCCAACGCCGGGCAGCTTGGCCAGATCGTCCGGCGCGCCGCGCGGAGCGGTGAGAAGTTCGAACTTGTCGGCCGGGATTTCTCCGTCAGCAACAGTCTCGACTGTCGGCAGCTCTTCCTCCATCGGCGCTTCGCTCGCGCCAACGTCCATGCCCGACGAGCCCTGAGCGCGCGAAATGCCGTCGATGGCGGCGCGGGCAATCAGGTCGCAATAGAGCTGGATGGCGCGGCCGGCGTCGTCGTTGCCGGGAACCGGATAGGTGATGCCGTCCGGGTTGCAGTTCGTGTCGAGGATCGCCGCAACCGGGATGCCAAGGCGGTTGGCTTCCTTGATCGCGAGCTGCTCCTTGTTCGTGTCGATGACAAAGATCAGGTCGGGCGTGCCGCCCATGTCCTTGATGCCGCCAAGCGCGCGCTCGAGCTTGTCGCGCTCGCGCGAAAGCATCAGACGCTCCTTCTTGGTGAGGCCAACTGCGCCAGCGGATAGTTCTTCCTCAACCTTGCGGAGGCGCTGGATGGAGCCGGAAATGGTCTTCCAGTTGGTCAGCATGCCGCCGAGCCAGCGGGCGTTGATGTAGTATTGAGCCGACTTGCGGGCGGCGTCGGCGATCTGGTCAGCAGCCTGACGCTTTGTGCCAACGAGCAGCACGCGACCGCCACGGGCGACCGTGTCGGAGACAACCTTCAGCGCCTGGTGCAGCATGGGCACGGTCTGGGCGAGGTCGATGATGTGGATGTTGTTGCGAGCGCCGAAAATGTAGGGAGCCATTTTCGGGTTCCAGCGGTGCGACTGGTGGCCGAAATGCGCGCCAGCTTCGAGAAGCTGTCGCATGGTGAAATCAGGAAGCGCCATATGCTTTTTCTCCGGTTAGACCTCGGCGGACAGCGGACGGGAAAACCCGGCACCGGAACGGCCCTTGAAGCAGGGACGCTTTGAAATCCACCTGTGGGATGACCGGGGCTTTAGTCGACCCAGGGGCAAAAGGCAAGGCTGGGACGCAAAAGTCGCCGCTTCGCCTCGCCAAAACCGTCCCCAACCGCGTTCCGCCGGAAACGCCGCGCACTCTGCCAAGGCCAAGCACTGTACCGCCGGGCGCATACGCAATATGTCGAGGAAGCCCCTCTCCTCAATGAAAGATCAATATGCGACTTCAACTGACCCCCGGCACCACCCTGACGCTGGTCGAGGGAAAGAGCGTGCTTTTTTCCGTCAAATCCGGCGACTCCTTCGGGCTGAACGAGACAGCCGCGGAGATGCTCAAAATGGCGCGTGAGGAAGGCCTTGCGAAAGCGGCAAAACGACTGGCGCAAGACTATGACGCCCCGCTTGAGGAGATCAGAAACGATCTTGACGAGCTGGTCGGGGAGCTGGTCCGCCTCAAATTCGCTCAGCTCGCGACTGCCCAGGGGTCGTAGGCGGCGATGACTGTGAAGTCCTCAAGCCCCGGCGTGACCACGAAGGTTTCATCCTCACACGTCACCCACGCGTGGCCTGACAGCGGCGAGAGGCGCATGCCGATGTTGAGGACGGCGGGATAGCCGCGCCGATTGAGACTAAACCAGACGGCGATCGCCTGATCGAGACACTCGACGCGCATGGGCAACACGTTAAGGCCCCGCAACGCGCGCTCGGCTATGACGCGCGCGCCGATGCGTGGCGCGCCCCGCCTCGCCCTTGTTTTACGACCGAGCCAGTGAAACATGCGCACAGTGCGATCGATGCCCATGAGCCTTGTGGAAAGATGCGAGAAGGACAGGACAATTGCGCTCATTTCCTCACGGCTCCTTCCAGGTGCAATTTACATTAACTGAACGCGCTAGAGCGCGTTGACATTCAAGATTCCCCAGGACTCTCAAATCTGATTCAAGCTCCTTTTCGGATAGGAGCGTTGAATGTCGGCGGTTCGCCTGTCTCTTCGGGACGATCAATGGGACCGGATGGCTCTGCACTTACCAGGGAAGGCCG